>JACPEF010000280.1 GCA_016183675.1 Betaproteobacteria bacterium | reverse complement strand
CCCGCTCTTACGCCCTCACGGATTTTGTCCCTCTCGCGCTCTAACGCCCTCACGGAACCTGTCGCTCTCCCGCTCTCGCGCGCTCACCCTCTCACGTGGTTTGGATCCGGTGATGAGTGATGCGGTGACGGGCCCTGAACCCCGGTGACGAGTGACGAGTGACGGATCTTGCTCTTGGGGCCCCTGTTCGCCGCCGAGCAGCAAAGAAATCGACCAGGCGTCGATTTCTTGAGGGATGGCGGTCGAGGGATGAGGGCTATCCCGTCACTTCGTCACCGCGTCACCGCGTCACCCGTCAGCCGAGCGAGTACGCGACGCTGACGATCAGCACCAGGAACATCCACAGCACCAGTGAGCGCCAGATCAGCCCCACGGTGCTCTGCATGTAGTCCACGTCGGCCTCGTCGCCGGTGCCGAGCTCGGGCCGGAACTGCAGGCCTTCGTGCTGGTGCACGGTGTTGCCGAGCCGCACGCCGAGCGCGCCGCCGCCGCTCGCGAGGATGATGCCTTGCGCATGGCTGCTCCAGGCGAGCGCTTGCGTGCGCCAGCAGTGGACCGCGTCCTCGAAGTTGCCGACGATGGCAAAGCTGGCGGCAGTGAGCCGTGCTGGCAGCCAGTCCAGCCAGAAGAAGAAGCGCGCGGCGAAGCGACCGAACTCGCCGAATTCGGCGTCGGCCCGCCCGCCCCACTTCTCGGCCAGCATGGCGGAGACGCGATAGAGCATCGCGCCCGCCGGCCCCAGCGCCACGAACCAGGCGATGGTGCCGAACACGTGACGGTGGGAGGCAAGCAGCCCCTGCTCGATCGCCACGCGCGCGATCTCGCCGGCGTTGAACTCGCCGGCGCTCTCGCCCCGCCACTTGCCGAGCCAGTCGCGCGCCAGCGCGAGCTCTCCCGCCTGCAGCGCCTGGTGGATCTCGGTGAAATAGTGGCTGAACTGGCGAAATCCCATGGTGAGGTAGAGCACCACAACGCTCCACAGCAGGCCGAGCAGCGGGCTCATGCCGTGCAGCACGCTGAAAACCACCACGGTCACCACGATGACCGGCGCCGCCGCGAGCAGCCAGGCGATCACGCCGTGCCGGTATTGCCCGGCGTTGAAACGGCGCTCGAGCGCCGCAGCATAACTGCCGAACCAGAGATAGACGCGGTTGTCGTGGCGCAGCGGCCGGACCTGCTCCAGCAAGAGCGCCGCGAGCAACGCGAGGAACTTCATGGGGGCAAGCGATCAGCTATCAGCCTTCAGCCACTAGGAGTTTGTCGGACTTGGGTCTGACAAACTCCTAAGGCAAAACCGCCTGCAAGAAAACGGGGAATAAGGGCGATGAAAACCTCATTTCGACCCCACTCGCATGCCCCATTGCGGGCCCAAAGCCGCCGTTATCCTCAGCTTCATCCGAAATCCGCAGGCGGTTTTGCTTTTAGCAGCCTGTCGGAGGCGTAAGCCCGACAGGCTGCTAGCGCCAGCCAAACCTGCAAAGCTCCTCGCTGACCGCTGATAGCTGACTGCTTAAGGCTTAGGGTACGCGATCTCGACGATCTGCACCTCGGCATCACCCGCGGGACGGCGCCAGACGACCGTGTCGCCGACGCGCGCGCCGATCATCGCCTTGGCCAGCGGGGACGCCCAGCTGATCTTGCCGCCGGCGACGTCGGCCTCGTCGTCGCCGACGATGCCGAAGCGGTGCTCCTTGCCCTCCTCGTCGGCGATCTTCACCGCCGCGCCGAAACGCACCTCGTCCCGCGGCTGCCCGGCCGGGTCCACGACCATGGCGCGCTCAAGCTGGGCGTTGACGTAACGCTGGTCGCGCTCGATTTCGCGCAGCTTCTGCTTGGCGATCGAATCATCGGACGACTGCCCGGCGAGCCGCTCGTGCTGCTCCTGCAATTCCCGTACCCGCGCCTGCAACTGCTCGAGCCCGTGGGGCGTGACGTAGTTCGCGTGCGCGGACAGCGGGCGCTCGGGCAGCTCGCCCGCCGCCAGATCTTCGTCGCTCTCTTTGACAAAGGCTCGGCTCATGGCTGCGTCGTCAGGTGGGTATTCCCGCCGGATTCACCCGCGTCGTCCAGGGGCGACGTCCGGTGCAATTCGGCGAACTAACCGGGCGCCGCGTCCCCGTCCCGGCCAAGACTCCTCATTTCGAATCCGAAAGCGCCGAATTCACCGGCATCGGCAGTTTCGACGTCCGGTGCAATTCGGCGAGTTAACCGGGCGCAACGCGTCCCGGTTAACCCTACTTATACCGGCGAACGCCGGGCAAGGCAACCGCCGGCCGCGCTGGCGCGGCCTCGAAGGATGAAGGATGAAGGCGGAAGGATGAAGGAAAACCGGTGGACCTAAACCCGTCAAATCGGGAGATCGGGAGCTGGAACCCCCGGGAGATCGGGAAGTCGGGAGATCGGGAGCTGGAAAAGCCGGGAGATCGAAAGATCGGGAGATCGGGAGCTGGAAAAGCCGGGAGATCGTGAAATCGTGAAGTCGGGAAATCGGGAGCTGGAAAAGCCGGGAGATCGTGAGGTCGGGAAGTCGTGAAAGGGAACTTCCATCTCCCGCGCTCACGCTCTGACGCTCGCACGGAACTTGTCGCTCTCTCGCGCTCACGCTCTCACGCCCTCACGGAATTTGTCGCTCTCCCGCTCTCGCGCCCTCCCGCCCACACGGCCCTTGCCTTCTGCCTTCTGCCTTCTGCCTTCCGCGTTTAGCGTCGGGACAGCGACGCTAAACGTAGGTATCCTGCCAGCCGAGGAGCGCCAACAGATCGTCTTTGCGCTCCATGGTGTCCTGGTAGCCGAGCCGGATCAGCGCGCGGCAGTACGATTTCTCGAACAGCAGGTACGACAGCAGATTGGCGCCGCTGCGCCTGAGCGCCCCCACCGTGTAGAGCAGGGCGCGGATGGTGCGGGGCAGCTCGTCCACGTGCGCCGTCGCGATGCGCTCCAGCTCCTCGCTTGGCGAGATCACCCGGAAATCCACGTGGTGCAGCGGGAAACGATTGCGCTCGAGCACCTCCGGCGGGATCATTTCGATGGTGCGGTTGACGCGCTGCAGCCGCTCCAGGTCCACCTCCAGGCTGTCGAGGAAGATGCTGTTGAGGGCGTGGCCGGCGATCTGTGCGAGCGACGGGTAGGCCTCGGACCTCAGGCGCTCCTGCCCGTGCTGCAGCTGCCGGCCGACCCCGATCACGAGCAGGCGGTCCGCCCCGAGATGCAGCGCGGGGCTGACCGGGGCGATCTGGCGCATCGAGCCGTCGCCGAAGTACTCGCGGTTGATGTGCACCGGCGGGAAGATGAACGGCAGCGCGCTCGAGGCGAGCAGATGCTCGACCGCGATCGGCATCGGCACGCCGACGCGGCGCGCGCGCTGCCACGGCTGCAGGCCGGGCACGCCCTGGAAGAAGGTCACCGACTGGCCCGACGTGTAGCCCGAGCAAGTGATGGCGCAGGCGGTCAGGTGGCCGGCGTCGATCGCGCTCTGGATCGCCGGAAAATCCAGGTGGCGCCCCAGCAGGGTCGCGAGCGGCGCATTGTCGAGCAGCGACACCGGGCGGTGCAAGATTGCGCCGCCGGTGATGAGGGCGGAGATCCAGCGCGCGCTGTTGGAGAACGCGCCCCACGGGTCGGCGCGGTAGACGTGGCGCACGCGGAAGTTCTTCCACACCGTCATGAGCCGCCGCACCCCGCGGCGAAAGTCGCCGGCGTTCATCGCCAGCACCGCGGCATTGATCGCGCCGGCGGAAGTACCGCAGATGACGGAGAAAGGGGTGTGCACGTCGCTCGGGAGCAGCTCCGAGAGCGCCCGCAGCACCCCGACCTGGTAGGCGGCGCGCGCACCGCCTCCGGTGAGGACCAGCGCTACGTTAGGCCGGTTGCCCGCCATGGCGGTCAGGCATCAGTTCCGCAGCGCACGGCAGAGGGCGAACAGCATGCCCGCGGTGGCGCCCCAGATGTAGCGCCCCTCGAACGGGATCGCCATGTAGTGGCGGTGGCGGCCGCGGAAGCGGTACTCGCGGCGCTGGTAGTTGCGCGCATCGAGGAAATGCTCGAGGGGCGCCTCGAAGATATCCGCCACCTCGAGCGGATCGGGCCGTAACGCGAGCGGCGGCTCGATCCAGCCCACCACCGGGGTGATGCGAAATCCGGAGGGCATGTCGTAATCGGGGAGCCGGCCGAGCAGTGCGACCTCGCCACGCTCGAGCCCGATCTCCTCCCCCGCTTCGCGCAGCGCGGTCTCCTCCCGGCTCGCGTCCCCCGCCTCCACCCGTCCGCCCGGAAAGCTGATCTGCCCGGCGTGGTCGTCGAGGTGCACGGTGCGCTGCGTGAACAGCACCTGGACCCGCCCGTCGCGGTTGACAAGGGGCACGAGCACCGCCGCCTCGGTGACGGGGGTGCCTTCCTTCAGCGCGATGATGTGCAGATCGTGGGCCTCCGGCGCCGGCGCCGGGGCGGCGAGCCTCGCGGCGATCGTCTCGCGGGTCAGCGGGAATATCCGGCCGTGCGTTAGTGTTAACTGTCGGTGAGCCATGCCGTAATCGCCAAGATCCTGTAGTTGTTGGGGATTTTACCCGCGGATGGCGGCCGGCGCATCCACCGGCGCCCCGGATGCGTAGAATGACGAGGCGTTTGGCGCCAGGCTTTGAGCTTTTCAGCGTCTTTCAACCCAGTAGAGGAGAACTGCATGAAGATCCGTACCATCCTGATCGCAGCCAGCCTTGCCCTCGCGAGCGGCACCGCTTTCGCAGGGACCTGCCCGAAGCACATGAAGGCGATCGACGCAGAATTGGCGAAGAACCCGAAGCTCACAGAGGCACAGATGACGGACGTGAAGAAGTACCGCGCCGATGGCGAGACGTTCCATAAGGCAGGCAAACACGCGGATGCTCTGGACTCCTTGGGCAAGGCGGAGAAGATCCTCGGCATGAAGATGTAACCCGCGTTTTCATCCCTCCGATTCCCCGCCCGCGTGGCGGGGAATTTTTTGTACGGCACCGCGGGAAAACCATTTGCCACAGAGGACATAGAGGTCACAGAGGTCACAGAGAAAAGCAAGAATCGATCGCGGACTGGTCTTGTAATTCTCTCGGTGTTCTCTGTGATCTCTGTGGCT
>JACPEF010000279.1 GCA_016183675.1 Betaproteobacteria bacterium | reverse complement strand
GGCCGCGGGCGGACAGGCGAACCTCGTCACGGTGGACCCGACCGACGATCGGCAGGCGCTCGCCTGGCGCAGGTTGTTCGACCGGACCGCGGACTATGCGCGGCTTTCACGGGAGCTGCAGGCACTCACGGCGGCCGCTCGCGCCACGCCGCCCGCCCCGCTGGCGCGCAAGATGAGCGCGCTAAGGCGCAACTTCGCCGAGCTGGGCGCGATCGACTTCTTTCCCGGCCCGGCGCGCGAGCAGGCCGGAAACGCGCTCGAGGAGGTTGAGCGGGAAACGGCGTCGATTCTTTCACCGGGTGAGCCCCACGCCGTCGCCCGGCCCGTCGCGCGCCGGCGTCGGGCCGATTTCAGCCGCCGTGTGTGGGCCACTCGCAGGCATCCGTGGGTCGACCGCCTGGCGAGCGCCTGGCTCATCAGGCGTTTCATCGACCGCGCGGCCAGGTTCGTCTGGATCGCCAACCCGGCCGACTGTCCGGCGCGCGCCGTCGGATTCGATTTTGACGGCGCCGAGTTCACCCATGCCGGCAATCGCGTGACATTTGAAGTCCTGCTCGCCGCCTTCGCGCTGGAGGCCGATCGGGCGCTCAACCGCCTGGCGATGGCCGTGCACTACCTCGACATTGGCGGCATCCCCGTGGAAGACGCCGCCGGTCTCAACACCATCCTCTTCGGGGCCCGCGGCCACGCGAAGAACGACGATCGACTGCTGGCGGAAGCCATGAGGATCTTCGACCTGCTCTACGGCGCATACAAGGATGAAAAAAACCCATGACCGATAAAGCCGTTTCCTCCAAGCCACCGCCGGTTTCGCCGGGAGAAGCGTTCTGGTACTGGCTCAAGCTCGGCTTCATCAGTTTCGGCGGACCGACCGGCCAGATCGCGATCATGCATCAGGACCTGGTCGAGCGCCGGCGCTGGATTTCGGAGCGCCGCTTCCTGCACGCGCTCAACTACTGCATGGTGCTGCCGGGGCCGGAAGCGACCCAACTTGCGGCTTACATCGGCTGGCTCATGCACAGGACGTGGGGCGGCATCATCGCCGGCACATTGTTCGTGTTGCCGTCGCTGTTCATCCTGATCGGCCTGTCGTGGATTTACATGGCCTACGGCAACGTGCCGGCCGTCGCCGGCGTGCTCTACGGCATCAAGCCGGCGGTGACCGCGATCGTCGTCTTCGCCGCCTACCGGATCGGCTCGCGCGCGCTCAAGAACGGCGCGCTGTGGGCGATCGCCGCCGCCGCGTTCATCGCCATCTTTGCCTTGAAAGTACCGTTCCCCTACATCGTGCTGTGCGCGGGGGTCGTCGGCTACATCGGCGGGCGGCTGGCCCCGGACAAGTTCGCGACCGGCGGCGGACACGGCGCGGCCGACAGGAGTTTCGGGGCCGCCCTGATCGACGATGCGACGCCGCCACCGCCGCACGCGCGGTTCACCTGGCCGCGGCTCATGCGCGTCTGCATCGTGAGCTTCATTCTGTGGGCCGGCGTCATGGTGCTGCTGGTCGCGCTCTACGGTTGGGATGCGACCTTGACGCAAATGGGGTGGTTCTTCACCAAGGCGGCGCTGCTCACCTTCGGCGGCGCGTATGCCGTGCTTCCCTACGTCTACCAGGGCGCGGTGGAGGGATATCAGTGGCTGACGGCGTCGCAGATGATAGACGGCCTTGCGCTTGGCGAGACGACCCCGGGGCCGCTCATCATGGTGGTGACCTTCATCGGCTTTGTCGGCGGCTGGGTGAAGCAGCTGTTCGGTCCCGAGAACCTGTTCCTGGCAGGCGCCGTCGCTGCGACGGTCGTCACCTATTTCACGTTCTTGCCGAGCTTCGTGTTCATTTTTCTCGGCGCGCCGCTGATCGAAACCACGCACGGCAACCTCAAGTTCACCGCGCCCCTGACCGGCATCACCGCCGCGGTCGTCGGCGTGGTCCTCAATTTGGCAGTGTTTTTCGCCTGGCACGTGCTGTGGCCCGAGGCGACGGCAGCCGCGCCGTTCAGCGGGCCATTCGAACCGGCGACGCTAGCACTTGGCATCGCTGCATTCATCGCGCTGTTCCGCTTCGGCGTCGGCATCATTCCCGTGATCGGCGCCTGCGGCGCGGCCGGGTTGATCTATACCTTCGCCATACCGCTGATTGCAATTTGAGGAGGCGTTATGCCCTATCAGATGAAACCCCTGTCATGTGATCCGTCCCGGCTCATCGGACTTTCTGAAAAACTGATCGTCAGTCACTACGAGAACAATTACGGCGGCGCGGTGAAACGCCTCAATGTGATCTTGGAGCAGCTGCAGGCGCTCGACTTCGCCACGGCGCCCGTCTTCGTAATCAACGGCCTGAAGCGCGAGGAGCTGATCGCGATGAATTCGATGATTTTGCACGAGCTTTACTTCGACAGCCTCGGCGCCGTCGAGCAGTCTGCCGACCTACACGACGTACTGGCGCGCGACTTCGGCAGCGCCCAGCGCTGGCACGCCGAGTTCTCGGCCATGGGCAAGGCTCTGGGCGGCGGCTCCGGCTGGGTGCTGCTCAGCGTCTCGCGGCGCGACAGCAGACTCGTCAACCAATGGGCTGCCGACCACACCTGCAGCATCGCCGGCGCGACCCCGATTCTCGCGCTCGACATGTACGAGCACTCATACCACATGGATTATGGCGCGAAGGCCGCAGCCTACGTTGACGCGTTCATACGCAACATCAACTGGACTGGAGCAGCCGAGCGCTATCGCAAGGCAGCCGCCTGAGGAGGAACCATGAGCCGCAGCATTACCGCGCCGGAACTCAGGAAATTGTTGGATGCGAAGACCCCGCTCACGCTGCTCGACCTGCGGCGAAGAGCGGACTTCGACGCAGATACCGGCATGATCCCCGTCGCACGCTGGCTGGATCACGAAAAAATCGAGGAGTGGAGCAAGACGCTGCCGCGCGACCGCGAGATTGTGCTTTATTGCGCGCACGGCAAGACCATTAGCAACACCGCTCTCGACAAACTGTATGCGCTCGGTTTCAAGGGAAGATTCATCGAAGGCGGCATGGCTGGGTGGAAGGATGCCGGCGGCGCGCTCGCCGCGAAGTCATAGGAGGCCGACATGAAATGGGTGACTCGCGAAAGACCCAAGATCGACCGCATCGCCTGCCCATGGCTCATTGGGCGCTTTGTCGACAAGAGTCCCGAGTTTCTCTATGTACCACCCGGCGAGGTCATGAGGGTGGCTGCGGAGGCCGGCGCCATCCCGTACGACGTGCCGAATGTCGAACTCGGCCATGTCGGCGAGCTATGCAGCTTCGACGCGTTTCTCCGGAAATATCGGCTGGAGGGACCGGCGCTTGCCAAGCTCGCCGTGATCGTACGGGGCGCCGATACCGGCAAGCCCAATCTTGCTCCGGAAGCGGCCGGACTGCTGGCGGTTTCCCGCGGCCTGTCACTCAATTTTGAAGACGACCACCAAATGCTCAAACACGGCCTGGTGATCTATGACGCGCTCTACGCTTGGTGCCAACAGCAGGTGAAGGGTGAAGGCTGAATGGATTGCGGCCAGCTGCCGTGCGCTGATCACGATTCGCCATTTACCATTCACGGCCTTCGGGCTTCTTTCCGCAACTCCTCGTCGAGCTGGCGCAGCTCCTTCAACCGCGCCTCGGCGCTCGAGAGCTGGTAAAAATCGCCGTCGCCGCTCTTCAACCCGATCTGCAGCTGCTCCACCGCCGCGCTCACATTGCCCATGCGCACGTAGGCTTCCGCCTGGGCGCGGTGCTGGGCCAGGCGCTGGTTGAGGGCGGCGTGGCTGCGCGCCTTCAACAAGTAGAGCCGATGATCGTCGGTGACCAGCTGCAGCCGCTCATCGACGAACTTGAGCGCGGCTTCGGGCCGTCGTGCCTGCAGCAGAGCGTTGGCGTAGTCGTAGGCGAGCGCGCGGTAGGCAGGATAGGTCTTCAGTGCGCCTCGGTAGCAGGCCAGCGCCGCCTCCGTCTCGCCCGCGCCGGACGCCAGCGCGCAGGCGAGCGTCTCGACGATGGGGCTTGCCGGCACCAGCCTGCGCAGCGCCGCCAGTTCCTTGCGCGCCCTTCCGTAGTCATTGGCGCGGGCGAGGCTTACGGCGAGCCCGTAGCGGCCCGCCGCCTCGCTCAGGAACTTGCGTTCGGCGAGGCTCTCCTCGAAAAACGCGACTGCGTCGCGCGGCGTTTCGACCTGCGCCCTGAGCTTGGCCCGGATCAACTGGAACTCGATGCTGTCCGCCACCTGCCGGTACGGCAGGCCGTGGGTGCGGCCCTGGATGTCCGCGATGCGCTCGAACGTGAGCGGGTGGGTGCGCAGATACGACGGGGCGCCGGTTTCATAGACGCGCGTGGCGCGCTGCAGGCGCTCGAAGAAGACCGCCATCGCGCGCGGATCGAAGCCCGCCTGCTCGAGGATCTGCAGCCCGACGCGGTCGGCCTCGCGCTCGTTGTCGCGCGTGAAATTGAGCTGGCTCTGCACCAAGCCCGCCTGACCGAAAGCCGCGGCCGCCTCCGCCGCCTGCGAGCTTACGCGCGAGAGCAGGATCGCCGCCGCCAGCACCGCGAGCGAGGTGATCTGGCTCTGCTTCTGCTGCGCGATCATGCGCGCGATGTGGCGTTGCGTGACGTGCGCGATTTCGTGGGCGACCACGCTCGCCACTTCGGACTCGCTTTGCGCGGCGAGGATCAGCCCGGTGTGGACGCCGACGAATCCGCCGGGCAGCGCGAACGCGTTGATCTGCGGGTCCTGGATCAGGAAGAAGTCGAAATCCTGGCGGGTTCCCGGGCTGCGCGAGGCGAGCCGGTTGCCCAGGCTGCTCACGTAGTCGGTCGCTTCCGCATCGTCCAGGTAGCTGCGATCGGCGCGGATCTCGCGCATGATGCTCTCGCCGAGCCGCCGCTCCTGCAGCGGGGAAAAGCCCGCCTGCGCGACTTCGCCCAGTTCGGGCAGACCGTCGGCGGACACGCACGGGACCGCGACCAGGAGCAGCGCGAGAAACAGCCGAAACCGCATGATGCTATGATAATTCGGTTGCGCGGGAGTTCCTACCCCGGCTCGCGCGGCGCGCACGGAAAACGCGACGTGAAAAAGCTCACCCACTTCGACCCGCGCGGCCAGGCGCGCATGGTTGACGTCGCGGCCAAGGGTGAAACGCAGCGCATCGCGCGCGCCGCCGGCCGCATCCGGATGCGGCCCGCGACGCTCAAACAAATCATCGCCGGCAGCGCCAGGAAAGGCGACGTGCTCGGGGTCGCGCGCATCGCGGCGATTCAGGCGGCCAAGCGCACGAGCGAGCTGATCCCGCTCTGCCATCCGCTCGCGCTCACCAATGTCACCGTGGACTTCGCGGTGAACCGGAAAGCAAGCGCGGTGGAGTGTACGGCCACCGTCGCGACGTTCGGGCGCACCGGGGTCGAGATGGAGGCGCTCACGGCGGTGGCGGTGGCGTTGCTCGCGGTCTACGACATGTGCAAGGCCGTCGATCGCGGCATGGTGTTCGAGAACATCCGGCTGCTCGAGAAAAAGGGCGGCAGATCAGGCCACTGGGTGGCGCCACGGCGCCGGCGCTGACGGCTGCGGTCCCGCTTTCCAGGCATGCTTTGCGTCACTACGGCCGTCGTGGTTTATGAACTTCTCGCATGAACCCGTGCCTCATGCGTATCCGCACGTTGACCGCGCTTTCTTGACTCGCAAGGCCGTGCATCGGTACGATCAAGGCGGCTCCCGATGGAGAGCGTTGGCCGGGCTCCCGGCAGGACGCAAATAAGCGCAGGAGAACAGCATGATGAACGAGTTTCGCCGATCCGTCCTCAAGCTTGCCGGCGGCGTCGCGGTGCTGGCGGCGGCAGCCGCCTCCGGCCTGCTGCGCCTTGGCCCGGTGTGGGCCGCGACCTGGAACAAGGCCGGCTTCGAATCGAAGGCGCTCGCCGACGTGCTCCAGAACCTTGGCGCCGTGAGCCCGGTGGAGAGCAAGGACATCGTGATCACCACGCCGGACATCGCCGAGAACGGCGCCGTCGTCCCGGTGGCGGTCGCGAGCAAGATCCCCAACACGCAGCAGATCTCGATCGTTGCCGAGAAGAACCCGTTCCCGCTGGCGGCGACCTTCGACGTCTTGAGCGGAGGCGAGGGCTATGTCTCGACCCGCATCAAGATGGGTCAGACCTCCAACGTGTGGGCGGTGGTGAAGGCGGACGGGAAGTTTTTCACCGCCAAAAAGGAGGTCAAGATCACCGTCGGCGGCTGCGGCTAGGAATCTGTCGGCCTGCGCTGCGACATATTCCTTACGCAAAACCGCCCGCAGGCGAAAACACGAGAGAATTTGAAGTGGATGACTTCCCCCCCTCTCGACTCATTGCCGATGACCAAACCGGGTTTATTTGCCAGCTCCACTATTCTGCTCCACGCCTGCGGGCGATTTTGCATTTTGCAGAATGTCGGAGCTGAAAGTCCGACATTCTGCAAGGAGACCACTCCGTGGCTGAACCGATGAAAATCCGCGCGACGCTCCAGGGCGATGTCGCCGATGTTCGCATCCTGATGCTCCACCCGATGGAGACCGGGCAGCGCAAGGACTCGAAGGGCCAGATCGTTCCAATGCACTTCATTCAGAGCGTGCTGGTCACCCACAACGGCAAGACCGTGCTCGACGCGCAATGGAGCCAGGCGGTCTCGCGTAACCCGTTCCTGGGGCTGCGCGTCAAGG
>JACPEF010000046.1 GCA_016183675.1 Betaproteobacteria bacterium | reverse complement strand
GGGAAGAGAGCGAGAAGTTCGCCAAGCTGATCAAGCTCTCCGGCGCAAAGGGAACGGACTAATCTGAGAGATGAGTGATGAGTGATGAGTGATGACGTGATGAGTGATGAGGTGATGGGTGATGGGCGATGAGGAGCCGTTCCAAGTTCAACGTTCAAGGTTCAAAGTTCAGGCTTCAACGCCGTACATTGAACCTGGAATTTTGAACGGGGCTTCCGTCGTCTCGTCACTGCGTCACCTCGTCACTGCGTCACCTTGTCGCAAAAGGCGAAGGATGAGCGCGTTATGCAGCTGACGGCGGAAGAGCAGGCGATGCTGCGCGGCGGGCTGGGCGAGCCGGTCAAGCGCGCGCTGGAGCTGCAGCTCGAAGTCGGCCGGTTCTACGACGCGAAGCGTTTCGTGCCGGTCACCAACGTGCACATGATGGGCGACATCGAGGTCATGGGCGACAGCGGCCTCGAGCATCTCAGGTGCCTGGCGCAGGCGAAGGCGCGCTGCGAAGTCGCCGTCACCACCAACGCGCGCTGCTTCGACTTTTCCTACGTAGACAGGCTCGGGCAGGACCCTGGCGAGGCGGCGAAGGAGCGGCAGCTGATCGCCTATCTGCGGCAGATGAACGTGATGACGACCGATACCTGCATCAACTACCAGACGGTGTACCAGCCGCATTTCGGCGAGCACCTCGCCTGGGGCGATACCGGCACCGTGATCTGGGCGAATTCCGTCTGCGGCGCGCGCAGCAACTTCGAGTCGGGCCCCGCCGCGATGGCGGCCGCGATGACCCGGCGCGTGCCGGAGTACGGATTCCACCTCGAGCAGCACCGGAGGGGCGCGTTCGTGGTCGAGGTGCAGGCGCAGCCCGAGGATTACGCCGAGTGGGGTGCGCTCGCGAGGCTCGTCGGCGAGTCGCACCAGAACTACTTTGCGGTGCCGGTTTTCACCGGCATCCAGCGCGCCCCGACCGCCGATCAGTTGAAGCACCTGGGCGCCGCGCTCGCGAGCTACGGCTCCATGGCCATGTATCACATGGTCGGTGTCACGCCGGAGGCGCCGACCCTCGCCGCCGCGCTCAATGGCAGGAAAACGACGGAAAGAATGCGGGTCACCCAGGCCGACATCGAACGGGTGTTCGCCGGCTACCGCAACGCCGATGGGAGCTGCAATTTCGTGGTGTTCTCCGGGCCGCAGCTGTCGCTGCTCGAAATGAGACGGCTCGCCGAATTGTTCGACGGCAGGCGCGTGCACGCGGGCACGACGGTGTTCGTCACCACCAGCAACAGCGTGCTCTCGGCAGCGCGCGCGCTCGGCTACACACAAAAGCTGGAAGCCGCCGGCGTCACCATCCTCGAAGGCGTGTGCGTCTACATCCTGCAGAACCTCACGCGCATGCGCGCCGCGAACGGGTGGACCAACATGATCTCGAACTCGGCGAAGATCGTGAACACCATCACCGCGCACCGGTTCAACACCATCCTGCGGCGCACGCGCGACTGCGTGGACATCGCCTGCACGGGGGTGTTTCGATGAAAAAGACGCGGGTCACCATCAGGGTGAAGCGCGCGTTCGGCCCCGCGGTGGAAGGCGAGGCCGTGGTCTCCGGCGAAGGCTTCAGCCCGCGCTACGATCTCGACCGCTGGAGCGGCGTTATCACCAAGCCCGGCCACCAGCTCGAGGGCGTGAACATCCGCGACAAGATCCTGTTCTTTCCCACCGCGAAGGGCGGCATCGCGGCTGGCTGGGCGTTCTACGACATCAAGGCGAAGGGCATCGCGCCGAAAGCGATGGCGTTCGGCGTCACCAACCCCGTGATGGTGCAGGGGGCGGTGTTCGCCAACCTGACGATCACCGAAGGCTGGTCGCGCGACCCGCGCGAGTGCATCAGGACCGGCGACATCGTGCGCGTGGATCCGCAGGCAAAGACGATCGAGCTGCTGAAGCGAGCCTGATTTAGGGGATGAGGGGCGAGGGATGAGGGGTGAGGGATGAGGGATGAAGGGCGGAGGAATCAGAGATGAACTCTTCATTCTGTTTTCCTTGGCGTCTTGGTGCCTTGGCGGTTCCACTTTCGTTCTGGTTTTCCCCTCTGTTCCTCCGCGTCCATCCTCACCCCCGCCCCTCTCCATCGCTGGAGAGGGGAGGCTCGAGCTTGCCCTTCTCCTTTTGGGAGAAGGGGAAGGGATGAGGGGATGGTGTCCTCGGCGGTGAGAGCTTGTTGTGAGCGGCAATGAGCAGCAAGTGATGACGCCGCTGCCGGCGGCGACTGTCACGCTGGTGCGTGATGCCGCGCACGGGGTGGAGGTGCTGCTGTTGCAGCGGAACCTCAACTCCGGCTTCATGCCCGGGGTGCATGTCTTCCCTGGCGGCGGACTCGATGACGCAGACCACGACGCAGCGTTGCATGCGATGTGCGTCGGGATCGATGACACCGCGGCGAGCCGTACGCTGGGCATCGAGCGCGGCGGGCTCGCGTACTGGATCGCCGCGATCCGCGAGGCGTTCGAGGAGGCGGGCATACTTCTCGCGTACGACGCGGGCGGCGGCATGGTCGCGCTGATCGGTGCAGCGGCACAGCGTTTCGGCGCCCATCGCAACGCGCTCGACGGGGGCCGCAGCGGGCTTGGCCCGATAGCCCGCGCCGAGAATTTGCGGCTCGCCACCGACCGCCTGCTCTACTTCAGCCACTGGATCACGCCCGTCGGCGCGCCGCGCCGCTACGACACGCGCTTTTTTCTCGCGGTTGCGCCGGAGAGCCAGGAGGCGTCGCACGACAACCGCGAGGCGATCGCCCATGCCTGGATGCGGCCGGCGGAAGCGCTCGATCGATATGGCCGCGACGAGATCAAGATGCGCACGCCGACGATCAAGACGCTCGAGGTGTTTGCGAGGTTCGCAACGGCCGCATCCCTGGTCGCCGGAGTGCGCGCGCAGGGGAAGATCCCGGCGCTTCTGCCGCGCCTTGCGCGGGACGGGCGGAGCCTGCTGCCCGGCGATCCGGGCTACGCGGAAGCGGGGCGGGCCGAGGCGCGGGGCAAATGGAAAAGCTAGAACAGCATCAAGAGCGGGCCACAGAGGACACAGAGGTCACAGAGAAAGACAAAAAGGGCATCGTGTTGATTTCCGCGCTCTCTGTGTTCTCGGTGCTCTCTGTGGCTAAAGCATTGAGGTTTGATCTTGTCGGCGTCGATCGGCGTCCATCGGCGGTTTCGCCTCCTCTTGGTGTTTTGTGAGTCCGGTTCCAGAAAAGATAATCCCGGGTGAGGTCGTTCGGCTGAACGACCTCGTCACCCGCGTGACGGCGCCCAACCCGGGCGTCATGACCGGCCCGGGCACGAATAGCTACATTATCGGCAGCAAAGAGCTCGCGCTGATCGATCCCGGGCCGGAGAGCGATGTGCACTTGGCCACGCTGCTCGAAGCCGTGGGCAGGCGGCTCAAGTGGATCCTCTGCACGCACACCCACCTCGATCACTCCCCGTGCCAGAAAGCGCTCAGGGAGGCGACGGGCGCGGAAGTGCTCGGCTTTGCAACGGTGCCGGACGACGGGCGGCAGGACGCTGCCTTCAATCCCGACCGGGCGCTGCGCGAGGGAGATGTCCTTGCCACGCGGAAGTTCAAGTTGCGCGCGGTGCATACGCCGGGCCACGCCTCGAACCACCTGTGCTACCTGCTGGAAGGGCAGAAGCTGCTCTTTACCGGCGACCACATCATGCAGGGCTCGACGGTCGTGATCTCGCCGCCGGACGGCGACATGGCGGTTTATCTCGCGTCGCTCGAACGGCTGCTCGCTCTCGACCTCGCCGCGCTCGCGCCGGGACACGGCCATCTCATCGAAAAGCCGCATGACGAAGTGCGGCGGCTGATCGCGCACCGCATGAAGCGCGAGCAGAAAGTGCTCGGCGCGCTCAGGCGCCTCGGCTCGGGCACGCTCGACGATCTGCTGCCGCTCGTTTACGATGATGTCCCCCAGCGCATCCACCTCGTCGCGCGCCGCTCGCTGCACGCGCACCTCATCAAGCTCGTGGACGAGGGCAGGGCAAGGCAGAACGGGGACGCGTGGGTGATGACCTCCGCCTAGTTGGCGTGGGGAAGGCCCGATATCATCGCGGTGCGACGGTCAGCTGACGGCTGACTTGGTACGCCGTGAAATCGCCCGCTCCCGCCAGCTGCCAGCTCGACCGTTATGCGCACGCCGTTCCCCAAGCGGTAGGTCTCAATCGCCTGGACCGCGGTTCCAAAATCGCGCACGTCGAGCCGCCGCTCCATTTGAGGCGGAAGCGCCGAGTCGAGAAAATCCACAATCAACATTTTCCCCTGTCGACGAACGTCGATCGGTGTCGTCGTATCGGAAAGCTCGACGATGATCCTGCCTTCCCCGGTCGCGCCGCGCTGGAACGTGACCTCGCGCAAGCCGTGCCTTGGGGCATCCAATGCCGCCTCAGGAAACCACCTTCTGACATCCCCTGAAGTGGCGGCTTCCGGGCGCTGTAGCGTGATGAGCAGTTCCTTGCCCTTCAAGGCGGTTTCATAGACGAGCGGCCTGGCGAGATTGATGATCAGGCGGGTATGCGTTCCGGCCTGTACCACCCGGAGGCTGCGCAACTCGCGCTGCCCGACCTCTACCGGCTCTTTGCCGACTTCGCTGACGGTGTTGGCGAAGTCCAGCACCATGCGCGCCGTCGGGTGATAGCTCGCGAAAACGGGGGGTGGTTCCTTAAGCTCCTGTTTGAAAACCAGTCTGATGATGATCCTGCCGCCGGACAAAACCGCGTAGTCGAGAGCCTGCACTCGGTTCAGCGCTGGCTGCTGCGGGCTGCCGGACGCCGCCCGGTCGGCGGAAGGCTGCGGTTCGGCAGAAACCGCCACACGGGTCATGCCGCCGGCCAAGCACGCCAAAAACAAGACCAAAACCGGCCAACCTGGATTCGGCATCGCGAACTCCTCTCTGCGCCATCGCCGGATGAGCGGCGCCTGGCGTCCCTTTTTAAGGCAGCGGCTCAGCCCATCCGCCATAGTCAGCGCCGGATGAGCGGCGCTTGGCGTCCGTTCGATCCGGCGTAGTTAAGACGGCGGCTCAGGCCGTCCGCCTTAACAGTCGTTAGACCGGTTCTGTTGCAGCTAAATCCTGACAAAACCCTGTCCACCGCTAATCAAGGTCATCCGTAGTCCAGTGCGCCACCACGCGGATGAGCACGAAGCCCTCCTCCGCGATATTGGAACGGTAAGGTTCGTAGCTGATGTCTTCCAGGTCGCAGTCGCCGCCCGTGATTTTCTCGCTCACGTAATCGTTCAGCCAGTCCTTATCGTTTCGAACCAGTTCCGACAACCGTACCGGAACGACCACGTTGACGTAGCATTCGCCGTTCCGAGAATGCTCCAGTAACTGTGCTTTCGTGAGCGGCGGGTCGCCCGGGCGAAGCACGACTTGGCTGTCTGCGATCATGTCTTTGCCGGCCATGTTTGAGTCCTCTAATCGCTCGAAGGAGCATTGAATAGAATTGGGCTCAGCCTGAGCCAATATCCCCACCTGCGCCTGCTTGTCAAGCAAGCAAGAGGAGCAACCGGTTGGCCCTGCTAGTGCCGTTCCAACTATTTGCGCCAAGCCAGCCATTTCTCCAGGGGCCGACTGTCCACGGCAGGCGAGCCGCCGACCTTTGGAGAAACAAGTTGGAACGGCACTAGCTAGCGGAAAACATCGTAAGCTCCCAGTGCCCCGACGAAACATCATGGCGAACGATGTAGATTGCGCCGTCGTCGCTTTTAAGCTTGAAGTAGCGGTGATCGGGCGCGAGCCAGCGGTCCAGCACCTCGACCACCTCGACCCTGCACGGTCCCAGATAGAACCTCCGCGGCGTCTCCTCGCCCCGGTAGCCGGCGTAGCATTCCACCCGTATGGTCAAATCCCGCTCGCTCATTGGTTCAAGGAGAGGGCTTCGCCGACGCGGATGTGAGCGCAACCGGCTCCCGCTCAGGCAAGCGGCATCGCAAAGCTGATTTCATGGCCGTCGGGATCGGTGATGTGAAAATACCGCTCACCCCAGGCCGCATCCGCAGGCGCAGATTCGGGCGCGAGCCCCTGCTCGAGCGCGTGGCGGTAGAGGGCGTCGACATCGGCAACATGAAATATCACTCTCCCCCACCACGACCAGCGGCGCTCGGCGGGCACCGCGATGAGATTGAGATACGAGGAGCCCGCCGGAAAGCTCGTAAACGACGCGTGCTCGCCGCCGTAGCGCGCGTCGAACCCGAGCGCACGGTAAAACCGCACCGAACGCGGCATGTCGTGCGTCGCCAACGTGACGGCATTGATCGAGAGGATCGTCATCGCATGTTCCAATGTGGTTGAGACTGCAATCCTTTGACTGCCTAATTGCCGGAAAACTCGATGCGCAGTGGCCGGGTCACGAGCCGCAGCTCAGGCCGAGTGTGCTATAGAATAAAGGCCTGAGCTGCACCCTGCTCTGCACGGCGGAGTTCGTCATGCCGGCCAATCTCTCACCCGAGTACAAGGCCGCGGAGGCCGCCTTCCGCAAGGCGCGCGATCCCAAGGAGCGCCTGGACGGGCTGCGCGAGATGCTGCGCACGATCCCCAAGCACAAGGGGACTGACCACCTGCAGGCGGACATCAAGCGCCGCATCAAGGAGCTGTCCGAGGAGCTGGAAGCGCCGAAGAAGGGCCCGGCGCACAGCGGCCCGTCGTTCGTGGTGCGCCCCGAAGGCGCTGCGCAGCTCGCGCTCATCGGCCCACCCAACTCCGGCAAGTCATCGCTACACGTGCGGCTTACCGGTTCCAACGCGCACATCGCCCCGTACCCGTTCACGACCCAGCATCCCGAGCCGGGCATGATGTCCCACGAAGATGTGCACTTTCAGCTCGTGGACCTGCCGGCCGTCTCGCCCGAGCATCCGGTGCCCTGGCTTGCGACCGCCCTGCAGTCGGCGGACGCCTGCCTGCTCGTGGTGGACTTGAGCGATTCGGCTTGCGTCGAGCAGGTGCAAGCGGCGCACGCAGTGCTCGCCCAGAAGCGCGTGACGCTCACCGAGCACTGGGGCGATTCACCGCGGAACGTCGCTGCCGGTGACGAGGACCCGTTTGCGCTGCGGCTTCCCGCGCTGATGCTCGCCAACAAGGCAGACCTGATCGCGGACATGGAAACGGAAGTGGAGGCCTTTCGCGAGCTTACCGGGTTGTGTTACCCCGCGCTCGCGGTTTCCGCGAATACCGGGCACGGACTCGGGGAGGTCGGATCCTGGCTCCTGGCTCACCTCGGCGTCGTGCGCGTTTACACGAAGGCGCCCGGCCGCCCCCCCGACAAGCACCGACCGTTCACCCTGCGTCGCGGCCAGACCATCGAGGACGTCGCGCGGCTCGTGCACAAGGACCTCGTGCGCTCTCTGAGATACGCGCGCGTGTGGGGCAAATCGGGTTTCGACGGGCAGCAGGTCGGGCGCGAGCACCCGGTCGCGGACGGCGACGTGGTCGAGCTCCACACCTGAACTGAACTAAATGAAACCGCCGATGAACGCCCATCCCTCATCCCTTCCCCTTCTCCCCCAAGGGAGAAGGGAAGCAATTGCCTCCCCTCTCCTTCGGGAGAGGGGCGGGGGTGAGGGTCGGACGCAGATAACATAAAATCCAAGAGCATTAGCCACAGAGATCACAGAGAACGAGAGTCCAGGATCCGCGATTCGAGATCCTGGAGTCGTGAAATCGGGAGATCGTGAAATCGGGAAATCGAGCCGTCACTCTCACGCTCTCACGCTCTCACACCCTCCCGGCTCTCTGTGAACTCCGTGCCCGCTGTGGCTTAATCCTGGATTTCCAGGAAAAGCCCGCCTGCATACCGCACGTTCTCGCAAAGCCTGTTACTGGATCGTCTTGACGTTGGCCTTTTTCACCACCTCGCGCAGTTTCGCGATGTCCTTCCGGATCACTTCGCGGAATTGCTCGGAGGGGCCGCCGGCGGGCTCCAGCCCTTCTTTTTCGTAGCGCGCCCGCGTCTCTGGCAGGCGGATGATCCGGTTTGCCTCCCTGTTCCAGAGGGAGACGATATCCTTCGGCAGCCCCTTGGGTCCCCAGATGCCGTACCAGATGATCAACTCGTACGGCACTCCGGCTTCCATGACGGTCGGCATGTCGGGCAGCGCGCTGACCCGTTTCGGCGTCGTCACCGCGAGGCCGCGCAGGAGGCCGGCTTTCACCTGGGGCACCGTTGACGGCAGGCTTCCGAAAAGCAGCTGAATCTGGCCGCCGAGAAGATCGGTGAGCGCCGCGCCGGTGCCCTTGTAGGGCACGTGCGTCATCTTCGTGCCCGCCGTGAGCTCGAACAGCTCGGTTGCGAGATGCGTGATCCCGCCCGTTCCGGTCGAGCCGTAGTTGAGCTTGCCCGGATTGGCCTTGGCGTATGCGACCAGCTCCTTGATCGACTTGATCGGTACTGAGGGATTGAGCACGACGACGAACGCCGACTGGCCGACCTGAATGATCGGCGTGATGTCGTTCACCGGGTCGTACGGCAGCTGGTAGAGCGCCGAGGCTCCCGCGTACGAGGTGGAAACCATGATCAGCGTGTAACCGTCCGGATTGGACCTCACCGCGATTTCCGCGCCGATCGTTCCGGCGGCGCCGGGGCGGTTGTCCACGATGACGGACTGACCGAGCGTTTCCGACATCTTCTGCGCGAGCGCGCGTGACACGATGTCGGTGCCGCCGCCCGGCACGAACGGAACGATGAGGCGAATCGACTTCGTCGGATACTTCTGCTGCGCGTGCGCGCCACCCGCCACAAACACCAGGGCGAGCGCAACAGTAACGCAGCGCATGAAGCTATGCATGGTCCTCTCCTGATATCGGCGTTTATCGGCGGCTATCTGGTTTCAGGCTAAATCCGCAACCGCTTCTCGGAAACCACGACGCCGTCCACGTCGCAGTAGAGATAGTGCCCGGGGATGAAGTTGACGCCGGCAAACGCGACCGGCACGCCGACGACGCCCAAGCCGTGCTTGTCGCTCGCGAGCGGCACGTTGCCGAGCGCGCGGATGCCGATGTGGACGCGGTTGACCGCCCGGATATCCCGCACGCAGCCGTTGAGGATGATTCCGCTCCAGCCGCTTTTCGCGCCGATGCCGGCGACGATGTCGCCAACGAGCGCGCATTTGAGGCTCCCGCCGGCATCCACCACCAGCACCTTGCCCCTGCCGGGCTTGGAAAGCGTTTCCCTGACGACGGTGTTGTCCTCGTAGCACTTCACGGTCTGGATCCGGCCGTGGAACGCTTCGCTCCTGCCGTAGGCCTTGAACACGGGGAGCGCGACCTGGAGGCTGCCCTTGTACTTGTCGCACAGGTCCACGGTCTGGAACTTCATCGCTATCGCTGGTGACGAAGTGACGAGGTGACGAAGTGACGACAATCTTGTTCAAAGTTCCGAGTTCAAAGTTCAATGTTGCGCGATGAACCCTGAGCCCCAAACCTTGAACCTTGAACCTTGAACCTTGAACCGCTCCTCACCCCTCATCCCTCAGAGGAGCTCCTTCACCGAGTGGCGCTCGGTGTCGAGCGCGGTCTCGGCGATCTCGTCCACCGGCAGCTGCGGGTTGATGCCGCGGAATTTCTCGATGATGCCCTCGGCACCGACCGGATTGGCGTCCGATCCGAGCGGATCGAGCACGTCCACGCGCACCCATTGGCCCTTGTCCTCCGCCGCGACCCAGGCCGCAAAGCGGGCCGGGTAAAGCTGGTCGAGCTGGGGATCGTGCTCCAGCTCGATGCGTTGGGCGAGCTCGGTGAGCGCCGGGTCGGAGAGCTTCGCGTCGCTGAACTGCGGCGGCAGCACCTGGCCTTCGAGGAGCGCCGCGGCGACGCAGTAGCGCAAGCTCATCTGCGCGTTAAGCGCGGTGCCGGGGAGGTACGGGAAGCCGCACTGCACGTCCACTACCTTTGCCATGCCCGCCCGCACGCGGCGCTTCACATCCCACGGCGTGCCGAGCCTCCGGCGCAGCTCGAAAGCGGCATCGACGTAGGAATGGGTGCTGCCGCAGCAGGAGTACGGCTTGATGCGGTTGGTGTCGAGCTGGTAGACCGCGCCGAGTCCGGCGGTGAGCGGCGCCGGATCGGAGGCGTCGGAAAACGCCTTCAGCACCCCGCCGTCGTGGAATTCGTAGATCTGGGTCGGGCCGGTGAAGCCGAGCGCAGCAAGCTCGGCGGCGATTACGCCCGAGTGCGCCGCCTTGCCGGCATGGAACCGCTTGCTCATGGTTCCGTCGGCGTTGAACGCCCATAGCCCCGCACCCTGCGTCCCGGCGAGCCCGAGCGCCCACGCGGTCTGCTCTTCGTTCAACGCCATGAGCGACGCACACGCCGCCGCGGCGCCGAACGGCCCGCATACGCCCGTGAGATGCCAGCCGCGCAGCCGCGCAGCCGAAGGATTCAGCGCGAGGCTCGAGCGGATCATTACTTCGTAGCCGGCGGCGATCGCGGTCACGAGCCGTTCGCCGTCGGAACCGAGCTTCTCCGCCATCGCGACCGCCGCGGGCACGACCACAGCGCCCGCATGGAGCTTCGAATTGTGGTAGTCGTCGAGCTCGAAGGCGTGGGAGGACGTGCCGTTGACGAGCGAAGCGTCAGCGACGCGCAGCGATGGCGCTGCCTCGCCCCATACCGTGGCTTCGCCCCTCACCACCACGCTTTGCGCCCACTTGAGCAGGGTCTTCGCCCATGGCGTCGCGTACCCGTAAACGCCGCAGCCGATGGTGTCGAGGATGGCGAGCCGCGCGACTTCGCGCGTGCGCTGCGGCAGGTCCTGGTAACGCAGGCGCGCGATCCACCCGGCGAGTTCGCGCGTCGGTCCGGAAAGCGGGCGGGAGTTGTTCATCGGGCGGTCCCTCCTGGCACTTCAATGTTACCGCACGCGGGCGCAGCGGAGCGGCAGTCCACATATTGTAAGTTCGCGTTGCGCCGCTGTCATTCACGGGGGGACAATTGACCGCCTTTCACCATTTACCGTTCACTGTTCGCCATTCACCGAGTTTATGGATTACGACGTGATCGTGGTCGGCGGAGGGAATGCGGCGTTCGCCGCCGCCGTTTCCGCAAGGGAAAACGGCGCAAAACGCGTGCTGGTGCTGGAGAAGGCGCCGAAGGAGAAGCGCGGCGGCAACACGCATTTCAGCGGGGCGGTGTTCCGCTTCATCTACGACCGGGTTTCCGAGCTCGACCGCTTCGTGCCTGACGCGGAGCGGGACTACCCCGGCTTCCACAGGGGCGTGCAGCCCTATCCGAAGGAGGCGTTCCGCGAGGACCTGATGCGGGTGACACAGGGGCGCAGCGATCCCGAGCTCGCGGGCATCCTGATCGAACACTCCTACGACACGATGTGCTGGCTGCAGGAGACGGGGAAGATGGAGTTCGAGCTCGCGCTGTCGGTCATGGGCGTGCGCGTGGGCAACGAGGTCAAATGGCCGCGGGGCGCGATGATCCGCACCGCGCACGAGGGCGTGGGCCTGTCCAGGACGTGGTTCAAGACCGCGGAGCAGATGGGCATCGAGATCCGCTACGAGACCGGCGCGCAGCGGCTCACGCAGGGCGAGAGCGGGCGCGTGACCGGGGTCGTGGCGCGCGGGCCGGACGGCATGGCCACGTTCGGTGCCAAAGCGGTCGTCCTCGCCTGCGGCGGCTTCGAGACCAATCCGGAATGGCGGTTGCGCTATCTCGGATCGCCCTGGGACCACGCCAAGGTGCGCGGCTCCAACTTCAACTACGGCGACGGGCTGAAGATGGCGCTCGACATCGGCGCGATGCCGTGGGGGCATTGGAGCGGCTGCCATGCGACCCCGATCAATGCCGAGGCGCCGGATTACGGAGTGCAGCATCTCACCGACAAGACCAACCGGCTCTCATACTTCCTGGGCGTGATGATCAATGTCGAGGGCAAGCGCTGGATCGACGAAGGCGCGGACATCAATTCCTTCACCTACGCCCAGTACGGGGGGCTCATCCTCAAGCAGCCGCGGAGCCTCGTCTACCAGATCTTCGACGGCAAGGTGCTCAGCCTTCTTGAGCCGCGCTACTCGACGAGCGAGCCGTTCAGGTCGGACACACTCGAAGGGCTGGTGAAGCAGCTCCAGGTGGACCATAAACAAGCGCTGAAGACGCTCGAGGAGTACAACCGGGCGGCGGGCCGCGGCGGGCCGTTCAACCCCGCAGCGCTCGACGGCGTGCACACAGACGGCATCGAGCCGAAGAAATCGAACTGGGCGCAGAAGCTCGACACCCCGCCGTTCGTGTCGTATCCCGTGACCGGCGGCATCACCTTCACGTTCGGCGGCCTCAAGATCACCAAGGACGCACAGGTGGTCGCGACCGACTGGAAGCTGATCCCCGGGCTCTACACCTGCGGCGAGATGGTCGGCGGATTATTCCACTACAACTATCCGCTCGGCACGGGGCTCATGTCGGGCGCGGTGTTCGGCCGCATCGCCGGGCGCAGCGCCGCGCGTGCGTAAAGCTCTCACCGCCAAGGACGCCCAGGACGCCAAGGACGCGAAGGAAAATCAGCAAGAATAATTGAACTGGCAAGACCGCCATGGACGCGCATGACGTAGATTAGCAATCTATTTCATCCGCGTTTATCTGCGTTTATCCCGTTCCAATGTCCGTTTTCCGGGCGTGTCGCGGACCACTGATCATCGGGCACTGTCAGAAGTCATTGGAACGGGATTTATCTGTGGTTGATGTCACTCACGA
>JACPEF010000275.1 GCA_016183675.1 Betaproteobacteria bacterium | reverse complement strand
GCGCGCTAGGCAAGCGCACCTGGCTGCTGTATCCCGCGGACCGGGCGCCCTTTCATTACTGGGCGCACGAGGGGAACTACCGCTCTATCTGGTATCCTTCGGTGGAGATCGTCTCCGCCCCGCATCTCACCGACTGGCCAGCGCTCATCCGGCACGTTGCGGAAAAGCTCGCTCGCGAGAAATCCGGACCGTCCAGCAAGAAAGGCGATGTGTTGCCTGCATGATTGAGCGTACTCTGCGGCAAGCTGCCGACAGCTTCAACACGGGCGACTATCCCCGGGCCGAATCCCTGTGCCAGCGGGTGCTCAAGCGCGCGCCCCGCAATCCCGAAGCGCTGCACTTGTTGGGCATCCTGCGGTTGCAGAGCGGGCGCGCGGCAGAGGCTGTCTCCCTGCTACACGGCGTCCTGCAGGCGGATCCCCGCAATGTTGGCGCGCTCGATGCGCTCGGTGCCGCGTTTCTTGCAGTGGGTGACTTTCCGCAGGCCGAGGAGAACATTCGCCGCCTCATTGCAGAAGGCGGAGTATCGCCGATCTTGAAAATGCACCTCGGCATCGCGCTGGCGTCCCAGGGCAAGTGGGACGAGGCCCTGCGCTGCTTCGAGGAAGCGGTCCGCGGCGCCCCCGAGCATCCCGATGCCAATTACAACCTGGGTAACGTGTTGCTAGAGTTGAGGCGACCGCAGGAAGCCATCGCTTGTTTGAACCGGACGCTGGCGCTTGATCCCCGTCACATCAAAGCCCACAACGCACTTGGCTCGGCGCTGCGAGAGCTGGGCAGAGTGGACGACGCAATAGCTTCTTATCATGCTGCATTGGCGCTTGATTCGGCCAATGCCCAAGCCCACCACAATCTGGGTAATGCGCTGCTGGACCGGGGGCAGCTCGATGAGGCGGGTGCCTGTTTCGAGCGGGCGATCGCGCTCAAGCCCAATTACGTGAAGGCGCACACCGGCCTGGGCGTGGTGCGGCTTGAACAGGGCCAGCCGGAGGAGGCGGCCGCGTGTTTTGAGCGGGCGATCGCGCTCAATCCCGATTACGTGAAGGCGCACAGCAGTCTGGGAGCGGTGCGGCTGGAACAGGGCCGGTTGGCGGAGGCGATGGCCTGTCAGCAGCGCGCGCTCGCGCTGGAGGCGGGCGAGGCGCTTGCGCAATATAACCTAGCGCAGGTGAGGCTGTTTCTCATGGACTTCGAGCAGGCGTGGCCGCCGTACGAGCGCCGCCTCGAGGTGGAACATTACCGGAGGAAGTCCTTTCGTGGCAGCCAGGCGAGCGTGCTGCTGTACGAGCGGCTGGCGCGCTGGCGGGGTCCGGGGGAAGCGGGGGCCGGGGACGTGGCGATCTGGGCCGAGCAGGGCATCGGCGATCAGACGCTGTTCTCCACGCTCATCCCGGAGCTGATCGGAGCGGGGGTGCCGTTTGTATACGAGGTGGACCGCCGCCTGCTGGGCGCGTACCAGCGGGCGTTTCCGGGCGCGCGCTTCGTGGCGGGCGAGGAGCCGCCCCAGGAATCGCTCCAGCAGGCGAGCCGCGTGCTGGCGATCGGATCGCTGCCGGGGCTGTTCCGGCGTTCGCGCAAGGACTTTGCGCGGCAGCCGGCGAAGCTGCTCAGCGCGCTGCCGGAGCGGGTCGCGCACTATCGGCACCGGCTCGAAGCGCTGGGGCCGGGAGTGAAGGTGGCGCTCTCTTGGGGCAGCACGCGAAAGGATTGGTGGGTAATAAAGAAGAGCGTGCCGCTCGCGCACGGTGGGTAATAAAGAAGAGCGTGCCGCTCGCGCACTTTACGCCCCTGCTGAAGCTCCCCGGCGTGCAGTTCGTGGATGTGCAGTACGGGGACACGGCGGCCGAGCGCAAGGCGGTGGAGGCGGCTGCGGGGGTGCGGCTCACGCGCTTTGACGAGGTGGACCATTTCGCGGACCTGGAGGAGGTGCTGGCGATCCTGGAGGCGTGCGATCTGTTGATCACGACGAGCAATGCGACGGCGCACTTCGCGGGCGCGCTAGGCAAGCGCACCTGGCTGCTGTATCCCGCGGACCGGGCGCCCTTTCATTACTGGGCGCACGAGGGGAACTACCGCTCTATCTGGTATCCTTCGGTGGAGATCGTCTCCGCCCCGCATCTCACCGACTGGAACTCACTCATCCGGCATGCCGCCGAAAAACTCGCCTCATTAGTGGCCGGGGAGCCCGCCGCCCGTTGAGCGATCGTTCGTAGGATGGGCGCAGCCCACCGGATATGTTCCGCCGTATCGCACCGGCGGGTTCTCACCCGCCCTACGCGCTTAAGTCCGACAAATTCCTAGGCAGCGCGCCTCGATCTTCATAGAATGGCACCGGCGCAGCTGGAGGGACACGAGCGGCCAGCTTACAGCGATCAGCCCTCAGCCCGTCATTTTCAAAGTAGGGTGGGCGCAGCCCACCGGATATGTCCCGCGGCATCGCACCGGCGGGTTCTCACCCGCCCTACGCGCTGACTGCTGACAGCTGATGGCTTGATATAACCATGGCCGAACGCCAGGACATTCACCCAAGCGTGCAGGAGAGCCTGGAGCGCGTGACGGACCTCCTGCACAAGCACGAGCTGGTCGAGAACCTGGTACATCGCCGGCAGGGCCCGCGCCAGGAGCTGGTCGAGAACCTGGTGCACAAGCTGCATTTCGTCGAGCTGCAGAAGCTGCTCGACGCGCTCCACCCCGCCGACGTCGCCTACCTCCTCGAATCGCTGCCGCTCGAGCAGCGGCTCGTCGCATGGGACCTGGTCAAGGCCGAGCGCGAGGGCGAGATCCTGCTCGAGGTCTCGGACGCGGTGCGCGAGACACTCATCGCGCAGATGGACGAGAAGGAGCTGGTGGCGGCGGCCGAGCAGCTCGACACCGACGAGATCGCCGACCTCGCGCCGGACCTGCCGCGCGAGGTAATCCAGGATGTCTTCAGGTCGCTGTCTCCCGAAGAGCGCGAGCAGCTGCGCTCGGCGATGTCCTACCCGGAGGAAACGGTCGGGGCGCTGATGGACTTCGACATGATCAGCATCCGCGACGACGTCACGGTCGAGGTGGTCCTGCGCTACCTGCGGCGGCTGGACGAGATGCCGGATCACACCGACCAACTGTTCGTCGTTGACCGCACCGGCAAGCTCAAGGGGCTGCTGGCGGTCAACCGGCTTGTCGTCACGGACCCCGAGACACCGCTCGCGACCGTGATGCAGCCGGAAGTGGTCAAGCTCCACCCCCACGAGAAAGCGCAGGACGCGGCCAAAGCCTTCGAGCGCTACGACCTCGTTTCGGCTCCGGTGGCGGACGAGGACGGCAAGCTGATCGGGCGCGTCACGGTGGACACCGTGATGGACTACATCCGCGAGGAGACCGACAGCGAGATGCTCTCGGCCGGCGGGCTGCGCGAGGAGGAGGACATTTTTGCTTCGGTGTGGAAGAGCGTGAAGAACCGCTGGACCTGGCTCGCGGTGAACCTGGTAACGGCATTCATCGCCTCGCGGGTGATCGGTCTCTTCGAGGGTTCAATCGCCCAGCTCGTCGCGCTCGCCGCGTTGATGCCCATCGTCGCCGGCATCAGCGGGAACTCCGGCAACCAGACCATCACCATGATCGTGCGGGCGCTGGCGCTCGGGCAGATCACCGCCGCCAACGCGCGCAAGCTCTTCGCGAAGGAGATCAGCGTGAGCGCGCTGAACGGCCTGCTCTGGGGCGGGGTAGTGGGACTGTTTGCCTTCCTCATCTACCACAACTGGCAGCTCGGCGTGGTGATGACCGGTGCCATGGTGCTCTCCCTGGTGCTCGCCGCCGTCATGGGGGTGGCGATACCGCTAACCATGCAGAAGCTCGGGCGCGACCCGGCGCTGGGCGCGAGCGTGATGATCACCGCCATCACGGACAGCGGCGGGTTCTTCATCTTTTTGGGCCTCGCGACGGTGTTTCTCGTCTGACGATGGCCTACAATTCCCCATGCCGGCGGGCCGGACCGCGCAAGGGCCGGGAATAGGACGGGATGTTCGATTGTTTACACGAATGGAGGCGGGCATGAGCGATCACGACAGCCTGATCGCGGAGCAGATCCCGCGGCTGCGGCGCTACGCGCGCGCGCTCACCGGCGAGCGCAGCGCCGCGGACGACCTGGTGCAGGACACGCTGGAGCGCGCCCTGAGCCGCTTCCACCTGTGGCGCCGCGGCAGCGATCTCAGGGCCTGGCTTTTTACCATCATGCACAACCTCTACGTCAATCAGGCCCGGTCTCGGGTACGGCATCGGCACGAAGCGCTCGAAACCGAACCCGCGGCCGAAGCCGTGCACGCGCGGGAACCGGACTGGCTCGAGTTGCGGGATCTCGACGGTGCGCTGGCGCGGCTGCCGGATGAGCAGCGCGCGGTACTGCTGCTCGTCGGGCTGGAGCAATTCACCTACGACGAGGCGGCGCGGATACTGGACATCCCGATTGGCACCGTCATGTCGCGGCTGTTCCGCGGGCGCGAACGGATGCGCGCGATCCTCGCCGGCGACACCAGCGTGATGCCGCTGAAGATAGTGAAATGAGCAAGCCGCCCGTCACCGAAGCCGAACTGCATGCCTACGTTGACCGCGTGCTGCCGGCGGAGCGTGCCGCCGAGGTGGAGGCCCATCTCGCGGCCCATCCCGAAGACGCGGCGCGGATCGCGGCCTATTGCGAGCAGACCGCGGGGCTGCGCCGCGGGTTCGATCCGGTGCTGGATGAGCCGCTGCCGCGCCGGCTCGAGCTCCCGCGCGCGCCCTGGATGCGCCCGGCGATGCGCTATGCCGCGGTCGTGGCATGGATCGCGCTCGGGGGCGCGATCGGCTGGCAGCTGCACGCCTACGACAGCACGTCGAGCCGCATGGAATCCGCCGCATGGGCGCGCCGGGCGGCGATCGCGCACGTGGTCTACAGCCCCGAGGTGCGCCACCCCGTCGAAGTCGGGGCGGACCAGGAAGCGCATCTGGTCGCGTGGTTGTCCAAGCGCCTGGGCACGCAGATCAAGGTGCCGCATCTTGGCGGCCTGGGCTATTCGCTGGTCGGCGGGCGGCTGTTGCCGGGCGAACGCGGGCCGGTGGCGCAGTTCATGTACCAGGACGGCAGGGGGCAGCGCTTGACGCTCTACGTCCGCTTGAACCCGGACGACAACCGCGAGACCGCGTTTCGCTTCGCACAGGAACGCGGCATCGGCGTGTTCTACTGGCTCGACCGCAAGCTCGGCTACGCGCTCTCGGGCGAAGTGGACAAGTCCGAGTTGCTGCGCGTGGCGACGGCGGTCCACAGCCAGCTCAATCCCTAAGAGCCTATAACACGGTGAAACACGCGTTTATGGGCTCTCAATCCGGACGCTGACGCGCCGGTTTATCTCCGCGAGTTCGAACGGACGCAAGCGCCGTTCAACTCGCGGGGACCAGTGGATGCGACCCGAGGAGGGCGCGTCGGAGCGTTGAGCAGGGGCCCCTTGGGGGGAATGCGACCGCGGAGACGCGCGTAGCAGCCGACGCCGGAGTCCAAATGCTTGTCACAGGCCGTTCGGAGGCTGCGCGCAGGCGGCCGACGCGTCGATTCTGGAAACTTGCCACGAGCTTGTCAGAGGCCGCATAAAGCCCGACGTCTGACGGCGCCGGTTTATCTCCGCGCGTTGGAACGGACGCTTTCGCGCCGCTCAACGCGCGGGGGAGCACAATAGAGGGCAGCGCAAGGGCTGCCCTTTTCGTTTAT
>JACPEF010000284.1 GCA_016183675.1 Betaproteobacteria bacterium | reverse complement strand
TTTTTCTTCCTCATCATGAAGAAGATCACGTGTTTCTCCGCTTTTTCGAGTGACAGCATCTTGTTTCCTGTCACCTCCGAAAACACTCGGAAATCGATTTCCGCCGCCGGGTCAGTTGTGAGAACCTTGAGGACCTCGCCCGGCTTCATCCGCGACAGTATTTTCTTGGCATGCAGCAGCGGTAGGGGACAATTGAGCCCGCGAACGTCGAGTTCCTCGTCGAATTTGATCATGCGGCTGCAGTCATTCATCACCGTCCCTCTTGATGTTCCTGCGCGGCTGGGTCGAGGGCCGCAACCCTGTTCTGCGCCGCCCAGAATCCTTGCGCCGGCACGCCGAGCGCGGCGTTGAATTTGCTCGACAGGTTCTGGAAGGCGACCAGGCCGGTGAGCTCGATGATCGCGTCGTCGTCGAATTGCCGTCTCAGGCACTGGAAGATTTTCTCGTCAACGCGGCCGTCCGGGTACGTCATGGCCTCGGCATACTCGAGGGCCGCATCTTCGCGCTCGTCGAAGAGCGCGCTTTCACGCCACCGCGCAAGCGCTTCGACTTTTTCCGTTGCCACGCCCCGCTTCATCAATGTCGCCGAGTTCAGGTCCACGCAAAACAGGCAGTGATTGATCTGCGATACGCGGACCGTGACCAGCGAGCGCAGCGCCGGGTCGAGCGGCGACGAGCGTCGGTCGATCATCCCGTAGAGAAACGCCACGCCGAGAAAAAGCCTTGGAGCACGCGCCCACAGCAACGCGGAATCGAGAACCGTGCCGTATTTTCGTTGCTGGTTCCAGAAGAAGGGGCGCAAGTACCAGGGGTATTGTGCAATCGGCCCGGGAGTGATGCGCATGAGTTGTGCTCCGCGATCAGTCAAAAAAAGGTTCCACTAATGATGGTTTGATCATGGCTGCTGAGCGTTCGTGTCTCGAGCGAGCGGACAGGCAGCCGGTTCCGCGATGTTCTTGCTGACAAGCAACAGTGAAACGAAGAGCAACGCGACGCTCAAGATCCCGAATTCCTCGCCGTTCAGCGGCAGCGCGGCAAGCGCCCCGGCGGCGCCGAGAGACGGAAGGACCGAGCCCAGGATCAGCGAACCGCAGGCGGCGCACCCGATGCCGACAACGCCGCTCGCCACGCCGCCGGAACCGATGGCGATGTTCTGTCCGGCCGCGGCAACCTGCCGTTGTTTCAGCAAATAGGCGATCATCGCGGCGGTGACGCCGAAGAGAACGGCGATCGCAACGGTGTACCCGGCGGAGAGCAGGCTGAAATTCGTGCCGATGCCGCCGAGCAGGCTCAGCGCGATGCCGAGCTTGGCCGCGAGCGGCGCGTTCGAGCCCGAGAATACCTCAACGATCAGCCCGAGATTCGGAAACCATACCGCGAGCAGAAACGCGCCGGTCGCGAGCACGCCGGCAAGCGCGAGGTACGAAGGATAGGCGAACACCTGTCCAAAGGCGGCTCGCAGATTGGCCAGGTGGCGCTTCATGGATCACTTTTCTCGTAGCGCCAAGTCAACGAGCTGTTTCACCGTCGCATAAGGCTGCGCTCCCGATAACGGATATTTCTTGCCGCTTTTCGACACGATGATGCTCCAGGGCGTGCCTCTTCCTCCGGTGGCGAAGGCGTTCTGAAGATCCTCCTCCACGCGCCGGTCATGCCTGCCACTCGCCAGGCACGACGCGAACTTTGCTGCGTCAAGGCCGATTTCACGGGCGATTTGCGGAAGCACGGTGTCGACGTCTGTCTTATTGTTCGAGGGAGTCAGCTCGTAGAATCGATCCGCGAATTTCCAGAACGCGTCGTTTCCGCCGAGCTCGGCCGCGCATTCCGACGCCGCCGCCTCCTTGCGCGCCTTGACCGGATGGATCTCGTCGAGCGGGAAATGGCGATACACCCACTTCAGCTGGCCCTTGAACTCCTTCACCAATTGCATCACGGTCGGATGGAAGCTTTTGCAGAAGGGGCACTCGAAGTCGGAGTACTCGACCAGCGTTACCGGGGCGGCGGGATTGCCGCGGATGTGGTCGCGTCCCTTGGCGACCGGCCGCATCGCGGCGGCTCGCGCATCCGTCTCGCGCCGCTCGCGTTGCGCCGCCTCCGCGCGCTGCCGCTCGACGTATCGGCCGACGCCTGCGTCGACGGCGCGGTCCAGCGCGCCGGTCTCGCGCAGCTCCTTGATGACCGCCTCCTTGACCCGCTCGACCAGCGCCGCATCAGCGGCGCTCCCTTCCGCGGTCTGGGCATTCGCGGCGGAGGCGAACCAGATCAGTCCGGCGATGATCGCTCGAGAAATTCCCGTGATCGACATGATTTTGACCTTCCTAGCAGCCTGTCGGACTTAACAGTCCGCACAGGCTGCTAACAGCAAAACCGGCCGGCAATTGAGAGTAAAACCGGGCTGAAGCGGTCGCATGTGACGAATAGCGCGGGTGAATTCGCATTTTTGTCATCCTTTCCTGCAATCTTCCTGGCGCCGGTTTTGCATCAGGAGTTTGTCGGACCTAAGTCCGACAAACTCCTAGCGAACAGGTTCATGCGCCGCCCCTGTGGTTTTCTCGTCTCCGTATCCCCGATCACTTGTTTTCCCGGATGGGACGCTGCGTATCGCCCATCATGCCGCCGCCCATCATGCCGCCGCCGCCCATCATGCTCATCATCTCCATCATGCGCACCATACCGAGCATCGTGTCGCCGCCGCCCATGCGCTCGGCCATCGCCATCATTGCGCTCATCGCCCGCGGCATGCGCTCCGAATGCATGAAGCGCTGCATCTCCTCGGCGCCACGCATACCATGGCCTTGCCCCGAGCGGCCGCGCTCCGCGGCGAGCAGATCAAGCTTGGCGCGCTGCTCGGGGGTGAGCACCGCTCGTCCGTCGGCGATCGTCTGAATGCGGGCGATCCGAAGGTCCGCCAGAAGCTTCTCGATCGCGCGCACTTTACTCTCGACCTGTACGGGGTCGCCTGGTTCCTGCTTCAGCAGGCCGGCGAGCTCGCGCTCGGCGGTCCCGATTTCGCGTCTGCTCCGGTCGGCCTCCTTTCCGAAACGGTCGACGATCTCCCGGAGCGTTTTCTCCTGTTCCGCCGAGAGCCCGAGCTCAGTGCGGTTTTGCAGCGCGAGGCTGAGGATCGGGCGCTCCAGCCCGGGCGCCTCGTTGCGGGCGTCCATCGGCATGCCGCGCATCATCATCGGCATGCCGCGCATCATTTCTGCGGCGGCTCCCTGCGTCATTCCGGACATCGTTCCCGGGGACGCCCCGCTGCGTTCCGGCTGGTTCTCCGCTGCAGGCGCAGTCGCGGGGGCGAGGCCGATCGCGATACTCACAGCAAATGCGATGATTGCTTTCATGGGTTTCTCCTTTCCATTGAGATGTCAGGATATACGTCTCAAATCCGCGCTGTCCGCAGGCGCAACGCGTTGCCGACGACGGACAGCGAGCTCAGGCTCATGGCCGCCGCGGCAATGATGGGGCTCAACAGCACGCCCAAGAACGGGTAGAGCACACCGGCGGCGACCGGCACGCCGAGAGAGTTGTAAACAAAGGCGAGAAACAGATTCTGGCGGATGTTGCGCATGACCCGGCGGCTCAAATGCCGGGCGCGCACGATGCCGGAGAGATCGCCCTTGACGAGCGTGACGCTGGCGCTCTGGATCGCCACGTCCGTGCCCGTGCCCATCGCGATGCCGACGTCGGCTTCGGCGAGGGCGGGCGCGTCGTTGACACCGTCGCCGGCCATGGCGACGACACGCCCTTCGGCCCTGCGCTTTCTGACGATCTCGCCCTTCTGCTGCGGCAGCACGTCGGCTTCGACGTGGTCGATGCCCAGCTTGCGGGCAACTGCTTCGGCCGTCGTTCGATTGTCGCCGGTCAGCATCACGATGCGCACGCCGTCGGCGCGCAAATCAGCGATTGCCTGCGGCGTCGTTTTCTTGATCGGGTCGGCAACGGCGATGATCCCGGCCACGGCTCCGTCCACGGCGACAAACACCACCGTCTCGCCCTCCCGGCGCCGCGCGTCCGCTTTCTCGGAGAATGACCCGCCTTTCAGCGCGAGATCCGCCAGCAACCTGGCGTTGCCGAGAGCGACCCGGCGTCCGTCCACCGTGCCGGCGACGCCCTTGCCGGTCGGCGCGTCGAACTCGCGCGCCTCCGCCAGCCTGATGCCGCGCTCAGTGGCCGACTCCACGATGGCGGCGGCGAGCGGATGCTCGCTGGATCGCTCGAGGCTCGCCGCGAGCCGCAGCAGCTCGCGCTCGTCAAGTCCGCCAGCGGTCTCGATCGCCACCACGCGCGGCCTGCCCTCCGTGAGCGTTCCCGTCTTGTCGATAACCAGCGTGTCCACCTTTTCCAGCCGCTCCAGAGCCTCGGCGTTCTTGATCAGCACGCCGGCCTGCGCGCCGCGGCCGACGCCGACCTGAATCGACATCGGCGTCGCCAATCCCAGGGCGCAGGGGCAGGCAATGATCAACACCGCGACCGCGGCGACGAGCGCGTGCGCCATGGCCGGCGCCGGCCCCCACAGCGCCCACACAGCGAAGCTTATTGCCGCGATCGCCACCACCGCCGGCACGAAGTAGCCGGATACGCGGTCTGCGAGCCGCTGAATCGGCGCGCGCGAGCGCTGCGCCTCGGCGACCATCTGGACGATTTGCGCGAGCAGCGTCTCGCTCCCGACGCGCTCCGCGCGCATGATGAAGGCGCCGCTGCGGTTGATGGTGCCGCCGATCACCTTGTCGCCGGCGATTTTCTGCACCGCCATCGACTCTCCTGTCACCATAGACTCGTCGATCCAGCTGTGCCCCTCTATGACCTCGCCGTCCACCGGCACCTTGTCGCCCGGGCGCACCCGCAGGCGATCGCCATGGCGCACGGCCTCGAGCGCCACTTGCTCCTCATCGCCGCTCGCAGTGAGCCGCCGCGCTGTGGGCGGCGCCAGATCGAGCAGGGCGCGCAGCGCCCCGCCGGTTTTCTCGCGGGCCCGCAGCTCGAGCACCTGGCCGAGCAGGATCAGCACGACGATGACCGAGGCGACTTCGAAATAGACGCCGATCTCGCCGGAGGGCTCGCGGAGCGCTTCAGGGAAAAGCGCCGGGAACAACGCTGCAACGGCGCTGTAGGCGTAGGCGGCGACCACGCCGATCGTGATCAGCGTGAACATGTTGAGGTTGAAGGTCAGCAAAGACCTCCAGCCGCGCTCGAGCAGCGGCCAGCCGGCCCAAAGCACCACGGGTGTGGCGAGAACCAGTTCGAGCCATTTGGACGACCCGCCCGGAGCGACACGCGCGAGGAGCGGCTCTATTCCCGGCAAGTGGCTGCCCATGGCAAGGATCAGGAGCGGCACGGTGAGAACCGTGCCGCTCCAGAAGCGCCGCATCATGTCCGCCAGCTCGGGATTGTTTTCCTTCACCGATATCGTCATCGGCTCGAGCGCCATGCCGCACTTCGGGCATTCGCCGGGCGCATCCCGCACGATCTCGGGATGCATCGGGCAGGTGTACTGAACCCGCCGGCGCGCGGGCATGGGCGCGGCAGGCTCGAGCGCCATGCCGCATTTCGGGCACGCGGCCGGACCGGCGCTCCCGACGCCCGGGCACATCGGGCAGATGTACGTTCCGGCGGCTGCCACCGCGTCCGAGCGGGCCTCTCGTGGGACAGTAGTCCCGCCGGCGCAACAGGAACCGGCGCCGTTGCGCGCGGCCGCTTTCGCGAGCACCGCCTGCGGGTCGCTTCGGAATATTTCCGCGCAGCCTCCGCAGCAGAAATAGTAGGCGTTCCCCTCGTGCTCGGCGCGATGCCCGGCATTCGCCGCATCGACGTCCATGCCGCACACTGGATCCTTCACCCGCTCGATTGCGATACCGTTGGCTTG
>JACPEF010000283.1 GCA_016183675.1 Betaproteobacteria bacterium | reverse complement strand
TGTCTTCCCCGACTACTCGCGGCAGTTTTTCTCGGCAGTGAGAAAGGCGCCGAAAATGAAGTGGCTGCACGTGTTCAACGCCGGCGTGGACCACCCGATCTACACCGAGATGCTCGCGCGCGGCGTGCGCCTCACCACTTCGTCCGGAGCGACCGCCGAGCCGATCGCGCACACCGCCGTCACGGCGCTGCTCATGCTCGCGCGCGGCTTTCCGCGCTGGATCGATGGGCAGCGCCGGCGCGCCTGGAATCCCGTCCGTTTCGGCGATATTCCGCGCGATCTCGGGGGACAGACCGCGCTCATCCTGGGGATTGGCAGGATCGGGGCGGAGATCGCGCGGCTCGCGCGCGCGCTGGAACTCAAAGTGATCGGCGTGCGCCGCAGCCCGCGCGCGCCGGATGACCCGGTGGATGAGCTGCACCCGCCGCAGCGGCTCGCGGAGCTGCTGCCGCGCTGCGACTGGCTCATCATCGCCTGCCCGTTGACGCCCGAGACGCGCGGGCTGGTGGACGCCGGGCTCATCGCCCGGCTGCCCCGGGGCGCGCGCGTGATCAACGTCTCGCGCGGCGAGATCGTCCGGGAGGACGCGCTTATCGAGGCCCTGAGAAGCGGCCACCTCGCGGGCGCCTACCTCGACGTGTTCGAAACCGAGCCGCTCCCGCCCGGCTCGCCTTTGTGGGACATGCCCAACGTGCTGATCTCGCCGCACAGCTCGAGCGCGGCTTCCGGCAACGACGAGCGGACGCTCGGGATTTTTTTGGACAACTTCAGCCGCTGGCACCGCGGCGCGCCGCTGGTGAACGAAGTCACTTCGAAAAGCTGATTGAAACCGCAGATAAACGCAGATAAACGCAGATAAAATCAAAACCAGGAACAGGGGGAAACGACCATGAAAACCTGGACATGGCTGATGGCGCTCGCTGCGTTGCTCGCCGCGCCCGCTGCCGCCCAGCAGTACCCGACCAAGCCGGTCCGCGTCATCGTGCCGTACGCCGCCGGCGGCAACACCGACTACACGGCGCGCGCGCTCGGGGCCAGGTTGACCGACGTGTTCGGCCAGCAGGTGGTGGTGGAAAACCGCCCGGGCGCCGGAACCAACATCGGCTCGGAGCTCGTGGCGAAGGCCCCCGCCGACGGCCACACCCTACTGATGGGCGGCGCCGCCAATGCGATCAACGTGAGCTATTTCGCCAAGATGCCGTACGACACGCTGCGCGACTTCGCACCGGTAGTGCTGTGCGTGCAGGGCGCCAACGTGCTGTCCGTCCACCCCTCTCTACCGGCGAAGAGCCTCAGGGAGCTCATCGCGCTCGCGAGGGCCAGGCCGGGCCAGCTCAATTTCGCCTCCTCCGGGCTCGGCGGCTCGAACCAGATGGCGGGCGAGCTGTTCAAGGTGATGGCCAAGGTCAATATTGTGCATGTCCCGTACAAGGGCAACACGCCGGCGCTCGCGGACGCCGCCGGCGGGCACATCGAAATGGTCTTCGCCGGCGTCCCGGCCTTGCTGCCGCTCGTCCGCTCCGGGCGGCTTCGCGCCCTCGCGATCGGCAGCCTCAAGCGCTTCGTCGCGATGCAGGAAGTCCCCACGTTCGACGAAGCCGGCGTGCCCGGATACGAGGCCACCAACTGGTTCGGGCTGATGGCCCCGGTGAAAACACCGCGCGAGATCGTGATGCGGCTCAACACCGAGATCGGGAAGATACTCGGGGGCCCCGAGCTCAAGGACCGCTTCCTCAACGAGGGGCTCGAGGCAAAGGGCGGCTCCCCGGAGGACTTCGGCCGGTTCATACGCGCGGAGATCGAGAAATATGCGAAAGTGGTGAAAACGGCGGGCCTCAAGCAGCTGTGACCGGGCTTCGCCCCCACAACACGGAGGAAACAGAGCCATGGTAAAGAGCATCTGCATCGGAGTCCTGTTGCTCGGTTTTGTCGGCGGAGCCGCTGCGCAGGGCTGGTCGCCGCAGCGAAACGTCGAGATCGTGGTCGGCTCGGCCCCGGGCGGCAGCAACGACAAGACCGCCCGCTCGGTCGAGCGTGCGCTCGTGGACAATAAGCTCGTCAATACGTCGATCACGGTCATCAACCGGCCGGGCGGCGGCAGCAGCATCGCGTTCACCTACGTGAGCCAGCGCGCCGGCGATCCGCACACGCTGCTGATCGGCACCACGGCGCTGCTCACCAATCACATCATGGGCCGGGGCAAGATCCACCACAGCGACTTCACGCCCATCGCCTCGCTCTTCAACGACTACGTGGTGTTCGCCGTGAACGCCAATTCGTCGATCAAGGACGGCAAGGACCTCATCGCAAAACTCAAGGGCGACCCCCAGTCGGTCGCGATCGGCTTCGCCACGGCGCTCGGCAGCCACAACCACATCGCGGCCGGGCTTCTCATGAAGTCGGCCGGCGGCAATGCGCGCGACCTGAAGACGGTCGCCTACAAGGGCTCCTCCGAGGCCATCACCAATCTCCTCGGCGGGCACATCGACCTCGTGACCACCGCCGCTGGCAACGCTGCCGGGCACGTCGCGGCCGGGCGCATGCGCGTGGTCGGGGTCGCCGGGCCGCGCCGCTTCGAGGGCGCGCTCGCCGATGTGCCTACCTGGAAGGAGCTGGGAATCGACCTGGTTTACGGCGGCTTCCGGGGCATCATCGCGCCGAAGGGGCTGACCGCGGAGCAGGTGGCGTTCTGGGAAGGCGTCCTGCGCAAGGCGACCGAGACGCCCGAGTGGCAGGAAAACCTGAAGAAGAACTACTGGTCGAACGATTTCCTCATCGGCAAGGATTTTCGCCACGACCTCGATCAGACCTACGACGCGATGAAGTCGGTGCTGGTCGAGCTGGGCCTCGCCAAGCAGTGAGCCGGGAGGGCGTGAGGTCGTGAAGTCGAGAGATCGAAAAGACGGGAGATCGTGAAATCGGGAGATCGTGAGAGGGAAGAAACCGTGAGATCGGGAGGTCGTGAGGTCGCAAGATGGAATG
>JACPEF010000271.1 GCA_016183675.1 Betaproteobacteria bacterium | reverse complement strand
TGAATCACCCGACCCTGGGCGGCGGCAAGGTGCTGCTGGTCCCCGAGTTGATGCGCGAGATCATGGAAGACCTCAGCGACAAGAAGATCGCCGCAAACGCGGTGCCGGAGCACCATGCGCTCCTGCGCACGTTGCAGTTCGTCGTCGAGTACCGTAAGAAGGTTTTCGCGACGTTGAGATAAGGAAGCGTGGCGCATGCGACAAACCACTGAAAACTCTCAACGCAAAGGACGCGAAGGGTTTGATATTTTGGAATCCTTGGCGCCTTGGCGGCGATACGCGAGGGATGAGGGCGGAAGGATGAGGGACGAGGGTTTACGCATTTACCGATTTATCGGCGTTCATCGGCGTCTATCGGCGGCGAAATGGAACCAGGCAGAAGGCAGAAGGGTGAGCTGGGGTTTCGAAAAACGTGCCTGCGCACGTTTGAGCCGGCGAACGCCCGACGCGATGCAGCGCGGCGGGACGGGGGAAGGCAGAAGGATTTTTGAGTTGAATCCGCGTTTATCTGCGTTTATCTGCGGCTCGATTGGTCTTTCCTGGCGTCTTGGCGGCTGACTGACGTGCATACCAACCTCGCCGATTTCATCCGCCACACGCCGGAGGGCCGGGAAGCCGATGCGATCCTGCGCAAGTGCACGCACTGCGGCTTGTGCACGGCGACCTGCCCGACCTATCAATTGCTCGGCGACGAGCTCGACGGCCCGCGCGGGCGCATCTACCTGATGAAACAGGTGCTTGAAGGTGCAGAGCCGACCGGAAGGACGCAACTGCACCTTGACCGCTGTCTCACGTGCCGCTCGTGCGAGACCACCTGCCCGTCGGGCGTCCGTTACGGCCGGCTGCTCGACATCGGACGGCACCTGGTGGACGAGCGCGTGAGCCGCGGTCCCATAGAACGCGTCAAGCACCGTGCGCTGCGCGCGGTCATTCCGCAACCGGCCCTCTTCCGGCCCCTGCTCAAGCTCGGGCAGTTCACGCGCCCGCTGTTGCCGCCGGCCTTGAAGCGCAAGGTGCCGGCGGCGCTCTCGCCTCCGAAACCCTGGCCGCGGCGCGAGCATCCGCGCAGGATGCTGGTGCTGGAAGGCTGCGTGCAGCCGAGCCTCTCACCCGCCACCAACGCCGCCGCCGCGCGCGTTCTCGACAGGCTCGAAATCTCGCTGGTATCCGCGCCCGGGGCAGGCTGTTGCGGGGCGATCTCCTTTCACCTCAACGCGCGGGAGGAAGCGCTCGACTTCATGCGCCGCAATATCGACGCATGGTGGCCATACATCGAGCAGGGCGCCGAGGCGATCGTGATCACCGCCAGCGGCTGCGGCGCGATGGTGAAGGAATACGGTCATCTCCTCGCGCGCCACTCCGCCTATGCCGAAAAGGCGAAGCGCGTCTCCGAGCTGACCAAAGATATCAGCGAGATCGTCGCCGCCGAGAAGGGCCGCTTGCTGGCCGTCACGAGTCACGAGTCACGAGTCACGAGTCGCCCAAAAATTGCGTTTCACGCGCCTTGCACCTTGCAGCACGGGCTCAAGATGACAGGCAAAGTGGAAGCGCTGCTCGCCGATATCGGTTTCGAACTGACCGAAGTGCCCGACGCGCATCTCTGTTGCGGTTCCGCGGGAACCTACTCGCTACTTCAGCCGGAGCTCTCGCAACAACTGCTCGCCAACAAGATCGCCGCGCTCACGCGCGAATCACCGGCCGCGATCTTGACCGCCAACATCGGCTGCCAGGCGCACCTGCAGAGCGCGACCGCGCTGCCCGTCAGGCACTGGATCGAAGCTCTGGACGACAGCCTGCCGAGCCTGTCGCAGTTGGGCTAATCCAACTCTCGCATACCATTACCGTTTGCGCTCTTGATGAACGCGGGGGCGACAGGCTTAATCGTTCATTTCTTGATCAGACGAAGATCGTTCTGAAACTTCCGAGGCTTGCCAATCTTGATCCGCCGAAAATCCGGATGCAGCGGGTTCAAAAGGTAGTTGGTCTCGGCGGGAATGACCACGCTTGGAACAGCGAGCACCACCGCGCTTTGCTTTCTGGCCCATTCCGTTCCGATGGCCTGAAGCTTCTCCCGGGCGGCAATGTCCCTCCAGTCCGAAGGAAGGTCTGCGATCTGGATTCGGTCGATCGCGATTCCCTTCGGAATGCGCGCCTCGATCATGACGTAGCGTGCCCGAAGCGGTTCGTCCTGGACCAGCATTTCGAGCACGGCCAAGGATTGACTTGCCGCCGTGTAAACGAGGGAAACACCTTTCCGGTTCCACCGTCCGCCATACAGCCGCGCCCCCTCGCCGGCAAACGCGGATCTCGCGAATCGGGCGGTAACGAGCCGCCAGACGGTCAGCATGGCCGCCCGTTACGCGAACACCCCGTGTTCGATGCGTCCTAGCGTGTCGAGTACGCTCTCGGCCCCGATATCGGTATCCAACAGACTGAAAGGCGTCTTCCCCGCCAGCGCCGAATTAGCCGATTTGAGCCAGTCAAGGGCGGCTTCAGGATCCTCGAAGACCTCATTGGCCCGTCCGACCACTCGAGCCAATCGCAGGAGCTTGGCCGATTCCTCGCTGCTCAGCACGCCCTCCCGCTTCCGGCGGGCGAGAGTACGTTCGGGAATGCCCAACGCCCGGGCAAGCTCTGATTGGGACACCTTCGTCGCCTTCCGCAGTGACTCGACTGCGGCAGCCGGAAGCCCCTGCCGGATCACCTCGATCCAATCGAGCGTCGAATGAGGTTTAGCGCGCAGGACACCTCGGCCGCCGAGCAGGTTCTCGACCGACCGGAACGTTTCAATAGCGGACGCCGCAAGACTACCGGCCATG
>JACPEF010000273.1:13253-14392 GCA_016183675.1 Betaproteobacteria bacterium | reverse complement strand
TCTTGGCGTCTTGGCGGCTGATTTATGACTTCTGCGCAGCGCAGTGAAAGCCGGGACGGGATGCAAATCGTCTGGGACGTCCCGATCGCGATGGACGACGGGCTCGTGCTTCGGGCCGATGTGTTCCGACCGACCGACGCCGGGCGCCATCCGGTCATATTGAGCTACGGCCCCTACGCCAAGGGCCTCTCCTTCCAGGACGGGTATCCGAGCGCCTGGCAGCGCATGGTCGCGGAGCACCCCGACGTCGCTTACGGTTCGACCAACCAATATCAAAGCTGGGAAGTCGTTGACCCGGAGAAATGGGTGCCCGCGGGCTACGCCTGCGTGCGGGTGGACTCGCGCGGCGCCGGCCGTTCGCCCGGGTACATCGATCCGTTCTCGCCGCGCGAGACCAAGGATTTCTACCACTGCATCGAGTGGGCGGGTGTGCAGCCGTGGTCGAACGGCAAAGTGGGGTTGAACGGCATCTCCTATTACGGCATCAACCAGTGGCACGTGGCGTCGTTGCAGCCGCCGCATCTCGCGGCGATGTGCATCTGGGAAGGCGCAGCCGACTGGTACCGCGACATGACGCACCACGGCGGCATTCTCTCCTCGTTCTGGGGCAACTGGTTCGACATGCAGGTGAAGACGGTGCAGTACGGCCTCGGCGAACGCGGCCCGCGCAGCCGCGTGACCGGCGAGCTCGTTTGCGGCGACGAGACGCTCACGGACAGCGAACTCCAGCGCAACCGCTGCGACTTCGGCGACACGATCCTGGCGCACCCGCTCGACGACGATTACCACGGAACGCGCTCGCCGGTATGGGAGAGAATCACCGTCCCCCTGCTCTCCGCCGCCAACTGGGGCGGACAGGGCCTGCATCCGCGCGGCAACTTCGAGGGCTTCGTGCGCGCGGCGTCGAAAGAAAAATGGCTCGAAGCGCACGGGATCGAGCACTGGACCCACTTTTACACCGACTACGGCCGGCTCTTGCAGAAACGCTTTTTCGATTACTTCCTGAAGGGCGAGAAGAACGGCTGGGACGCGCAGCCGCGGGTGCAGTTGCAGGTGCGGCGCCTGGACCGCTTCGTCGAGCGGCATGGGAACGAGTGGCCCATTGCACGCACGTGGTGGACGAAGTTTCACCTTGATCC
>JACPEF010000273.1:0-13210 GCA_016183675.1 Betaproteobacteria bacterium | reverse complement strand
CCGGCGGCGCACAGCCTGGAACGCGAGCCGGTGCGGTCCGCGGGCAGCATCACCTATGATGGGCTCGGTGAAGGTGTCACGTTCCTCTCCGCACCGCTGGAGAAGGAGACGGAGATCACCGGGCCGCTTGCGGCGAAGCTCTTCGTCTCCTCCTCCACCAGCGACGCTGACCTCTTTCTCGTGTTCCGCGTATTCACGTCCGATATGCGCGAAGTCGTATTCATGGGCGCGGTCGATCCGCACACGCCCATCGCCCAGGGTTGGCTGCGCGCCTCTCACCGCAAGCTCGATTCGGAACTCTCCACCGACTACCGCCCGTATCACACGCACGGCGAGATTCAGCCGCTGAATCCCGGGGAAGTGGCCGAGCTCGACGTCGAAATTTGGCCCACCTCGATCGTGGTGCCGGCAGGTTACCGCGTCGCGCTCAGCGTGCGCGGCCGGGACTACGAATGGCAGAAGACGACCGGCGCGCGGCTGTCCAATTTCAAGAACGAGCTGCGCGGCTGCGGTCCGTTCCTGCACGACGACCCCCGCGATCGTCCGGCTTCGGTCCTCGGCGGCAAGGTCACCCTGCATGCGGGGCCGCAACGCCCGTCTTATATACTGGTGCCCGCAGTGCCGCCGAAGAAGACGTGAGAGCGTGAAGGCGGGAGAGCGTGAGAGCGACAAATTCCGTGAGGGCGTTAGAGCGGGAGGGCGTGAGAGCGAAAGACCATGAACACGTGAGAGCGTGAGTGCGGGAGGGCAACAAAATCCGTGAGGGCGTTAGAGCGAGAGAGCGATAAACGGACCGAACAGCGCGGAGTTTCCCTCTCCCGATTGCACGATCTCACGATTTCCCGGCTTTTCCAGCTCCCGACTTCACGATCTCCCGGTTTTTCGGGCTCCCGACCTCGCAGCTCCTGCGATGGGGCCACCACCTACGGATCGACAACAGGAGGAGATGATCATGGCGATGAAATACTACGGTTTCTGGCGCTCCCTCGCCGCCTGCCGCGTGCGCATCGCGCTCGCGCTGAAGGGCATCCCGGCCGAGGAAATCTCCGTGAACCTGATGCAGGGCGAGCAGCTCAAGCCCGATTACCGCGCGGTCAACCCGCTGGCCGTCGTACCGGCCCTCATCGTGGACGGCGGACCGCCCTTGTTCGAGTCGATGGCGATCATCGAGTACCTCGACGAGATGCACCCGCAGCCGCCGCTCCTGCCGAAGGACCCGCGCGGCCGCGCGCGCGTGCGGGGGCTCGCGCAGATCGTCGCCTGCGACGGCCATCCCCTGCTCGTGCCGCGCGTGCGCAACTACCTGGAGAAGGAACTTAAGGTGGACGAAGCCGCGCGCACGCGCTGGTGCCAGCACTGGGTCATGGAGGCGCTCAAGGCCGTCGAGTCGCACCTTGCCAAGGACAAGGAGACCGGCCGCTACTGCCACGGTGACGCGGTGACGCTCGCCGACGTCTGCGTCGCGACGCAGGTCTTCGGCGCGAAATTCTTCAACTGCGACACCTCCAGCGTGCCGACAGTCATGCGGGTCTTTGGCGAGTGCATGAAGCTCGACGCCTTCGACCGCTCGCAGCCGCTCAAGCAGCCCGGCGCTCCGAAGGAGCTCAAGCACTAAGAGCCCCTAACATAATGAAACACACGCTGCGCTGTCACGATTTTGGCTGGGACCGTGCAGCAGAGGCGGGGGCAGGGGAATTCAGGGTGAGTCGGTAGGTGCGCCGTGGGCCAAAATCGCGCCAGCCCTCAAGGGTTGCGGCCAGCATCGTCGCTAGCTTTGTCGCTCGGCTTGCCCATATAGCGAATATGGGCTGCACCTCGCTTCGCGCTATCGACGATTCTGGCTCGCACCGCACGCGCGTTTCATCATGTTAGGGGCTCTAACAGCGCAGGAAGTGACGGAAAATGGTGACGAAGTCACTCATTAGATGCCGAGAAAGCTCGATTTGACTTCCTCGTTGGCCCAGAGCTCTTGCGGGGCGGCGGAGTAGACGACTCGCCCCTTGCTCATCACGTGCACGTAATCGATCAGCTTGAGGGCCAGGGCGGCGTTTTGCTCGACGAGCAGGATGGAGAGGCCTTCCCCCTTCAGCTTCCCGATGGCTTCCCACACCCCCTGGATGATAATGGGCGCGAGCCCCTCGGAAGGCTCGTCCATGATCAGGCAGTCCGGGTTGGTCATGAGCCCGCGGCCGATGGCGAGCATCTGCTGCTCGCCCCCCGAAAGCGTCCTGGCGCGCTGAGCGCGCCTTTCCCTCAGGTGGGGAAAGAGGGCGTAGACGCGCTCCAGGTTCCAGCCGTGGCGGCCGGCGCCACGCTCCGCCACTTTGAGGTTCTCTTCGACGCTCAGCGAAGGAAAGACGCGGCGGCCCTGGGGGACCAGGCCCATCCCGCCGCGTACCGTTTCGAACGAGGAAACATGGGTGATGTCCATCCCCTTGAAGATGATCTTTCCCCGGCGCGGGGGATTGAAACCGACGATCGAATTCACGAGCGTCGTCTTGCCCACGCCGTTGCGCCCCAGCAGCCCCAGTATCTGCCCTTCCTCGACTTTCAGGGAAAGCCCCTGGAGCACGTAGGCGTCGCCGTAAAAGGTGTGTATGTCCTGCACTTCCAGGATGGACATCGCTCATCCCGTCCCGAGATAGATCTCCTGCACCTTCTCGCTGCGGCGGATTCGTTCCGTCGTCCCCTCCTCCACTACTTCGCCGAAATGCAGGACCGAAATGTGATCCGCGAAGTCGAACACCACGTCCATATCGTGCTCGATCAGGAGTATCGCCAGTTCGGGATCGAGCCGCCTGAGAAACTCCGTCATCTCCTGGGATTCGCCCGACGCCAGGCCGGCGGCGGGTTCGTCCAGCAGCAGGATCCTCGGGTCGCTGGCGAGGCCGAGAATGACTTCAACCTGGCGCTGCTCGCCGTGAGAGAGGTTGCGGACCTCGACGTCCCTGCGATTCCAGTAGCCGGCGCTTTCCAGAAGACGGCGGGCCTTCTCGTACACATCGCGGTAGGAGGAAAGGGGCCGCCACATCACGAACTTGGTCCGGCGCAGGCCCTTGATGGCCAGCAGCACGTTGTCCAGAACCGTCAGCTTCGGAAAGAGGCTCGTGATCTGGAAGGTCCGCGCCATTCCCAGCGCCGTCCGCCGGTGGCACTGCCAGCCCGTGATGTCCTCGCCAAACAGCAGGACCTGTCCTGAAGTAGCGGGCAAGACGCCCGTGACGACGTTGAACAGCGTCGTTTTCCCCGCCCCGTTCGGGCCGATGATGGCCTTGCGGTCTCCCGGAAAGATTTTCAGGTCGACGTCCTGAACCGCGTGGAGACCGCCAAAACTCTTGGACAGGCCCTTCAATTCGAGTACAGCCCCTCCCTCGTGCTGCCCGATCTTTTCGCTCACTCGCGAACCCCTGCCGGGAAGAAAAGCGAACCGGGGCCCTGCTGCGCAGCCCCGGTGTCCATCAACTCATCATTCGCAGTACTTGCAAGGCGGAAAGTCGCGGCTGTAGACCGGCTGCTTCAGGAACTCCTCCTTGCGATATTTCCAGAACTGGCCCACGTTCGGATAGGTCTTGATCACGGTGTTCCATAGTTCGTCCTTGTCGTAGCCGTGCTCCTTCTTCTTTCTCACCATCCGTATGTACACGTTGTGAACGGGGTTCCTCATCTCGTCCAGGCGGACGGGACCGCGCGGGGTCTCGAGCTGGACGCTGGCAAGCATCTTGACAAACTGTTCCGCGCCCGGCCACTTGCCCTTCGTCTTTTTCATCACCTCGTGGATCATCTGGGCGGTCGAGTAGTTGGACTCCGAGTAGTAGGAGGGCACCTTGCCGTACTTTTCGCGGTACTTCTTCACGAAGGCCGTGTTCTTCGGGGTGTCCAGTGCCGCGCTGTACTGAAGGGCCGATATATGACCGATTACTTCATCCCCCATGGAGGGGAGCACGAACTCGTCGTAGCTCGTGCCGCCGCCCAGCACGGGCTTCCTGATCCCCGCGGATGCCAGCTGCTTGGGGAACTGGAGCGACATCGGCCCGACCATGACCGTGAAAATCGCGTCCGCGTCCTTCTTAAGGGTCGGGATGAAGGGCCCGAAGTCGATCGTCCCGAGCGGCGGCCAGATCTTCTGGATGATCCTGCCGCCGCAATCCTCGAAGGCCTTCTGGAACCCGCCCACGATCTCGTGGCCGAAGGCGTAATCGGCGGCGATCGTCACGATGCGCTTGTAGCCCTGCTGGCAGGCCCACTCCCCGAACGGGTGGCTGGGCTGGGAACTAGTCCAGCCGGTACGGACCACGTAGGGAAACTTGGCGCTGTCGCGCTGCGTGAGATCGTCCGCGGCCGGGATGGATGGGACGTAGACCGTCTTGAGCCGCGTGCTGACCGGAGCGCGCGCGTAGCCCGTCGAGGCCAGGAGGCCGCCGATGAACATGTGGACCTTGTCCTGGCGGATGAGTTTTTCAACCTTGCGGACACCGACCGGCGGCTTGCCCTCTTCGTCCTCCACTATGAACTTCACCTTGGCGCCGGCGAAGTCGCCTCCGACCTCGTCCAGGTACATCTGAAAGCCGTTCGTCATGTCCTTGCCGACCTGGGCGAAAATTCCCGTCATCGGTGCCAGGAAGCCGATCCGCAGCTCCCGCTCCGCGGCGACGGAAGACGGGCTCACCCCGACTCCGAAAGCCAGACACGCTGCCATCAACCCCCACCTGAAGCTTCCTGCGATCTTGCTCAACATAGCGATTTCTCCTTTCATGTTTCTACGGTCCTGTCTTGTCATTTTCTTACAGGCGGTTTTGCATTAGGAGTTTGTCGGACGAAGGTCTGACAAACTCCTGCCCGGTGAACTTGCGCGCCAGCCGCGAACCCGCTCCGGTATGCTCATCAGGCCGCCCGGGAGATATAGTATCGTCAGCACGTACACTCCGCCCAGTACGTACTGCCACCACGGGACGAGCGTGCTCAGATACTCCCGCAGGAAGACCACGATTCCGGCGCCGATGGCACCTCCCACCAGGGTGCCCGACCCCCCCAGCACCACCATCAGGAGCGCATCCACCGAGGTGGCCAGGGTTACATCTTCGGGGCTGACTAGACCGTGCGCATGCGCCCACAGCACCCCTGCGAGCCCCCCGAAACCGCCGGCGATGATGAACGCGATGTACTTGTGCAGCCAGGTGTTGTATCCCAGGATGCGCATCCTGAGCTCGTTCTCCCGGATTCCCTCCAGGCTGCGCCCGAAAGGCGACTTGACCAGGATGTACAGCATCGCCAGGGAAACGACGAAGAAGCCGAACACCAGGTAGAAGAAGGTCACGTCGTCGGAAAGCTGGATCCCGAACTGCGGCCGCGGCGGCAGGATGATCCCGTTGTCCCCGCCGGTCAAGGAATTCCACCGGTAGGCCAGCCCCCATACACACATCGCGAGCGCCAAAGTGATCATCAGAAAATAGACGCCGCCTGCGCGGATGGCAAGAAGGCCGAAGAGCGCCGCCGTCGCCGCCCCGATCAGTATCCCCATCAGGATCACCACCCAGAACGTCCAGTCGAGGCCGAACTGGTAGCGGGCGGCCAGGATTGCCGTCAGGTACGCGCCCATGCCCAGATAGGCCGCCTGGCCGAGCGAAGGCAATCCCGTGTAGCCCAGCAGGATATCCAGGCTCATGGCCAGGATGGCGAAAACCAGGGCGTGCGTGATCAGAACGATCACGTACGAACTGGTGAAAGGCGTGATCATCAGGAGCGCCAGCAAGCCCGCGATGACGATCAGCAGTTTGCGCCGAGGAGCATGTCCGTCTTTCATCGGACATGCTCCTTACGCAAAACCGCCGACATGAATGCGCTAGTACTGTGCTGTAGAGGCATAATGTCGATCGCTATCCCGATCTGTAGCTACACGGCACACGCGTGATCTTGTTCAGCTTCATCCCAAATCCTCCGGCGGTTTTGCGGTTAGCAGCCTGTTGGAGGACCAGCTCCAGCAGGCTGCTCGTCACTCCCGTCCGAAAAGGCCCGTCGGCTTCAGCGCCAGTATCAGGACCATGGGCGCGTAAATGGTGAAATAGGAGATCTCCGGAAACAGGGCCTTTCCGAAGTTGTCGGCCAGGCCGACGAGGAGGCTCCCCACGGCCGCCCCCGTCAAGCTCCCCATCCCGCCGATGATGACGACGGCAAAGGCGATGGGAAGGATCACGAAATCCAATCCCGGATAGATGCCGAGGAAGGCCCCCCCGATCACGCCGCCCAGCGCCGCGAGGAAAGCGCCCAGGGCAAAGATGAACATGGAAACGCGGGAGGTATCAATGCCCACGCCGCGGGCCATCTCCGAATCATCCACCGTCGCTCGGATCATGGCCCCCATGCGCGTCTTTTCCATCGTGAGCCACAGGATGAGGCCCATCACGACCGCCATGCCGATCATGAAAACCCGGTACATCGGGAAATAAACTCCCCCGACGACCGCGCTCTCCTTCAGCATGCCGGGCGGGACGATGTCCAGGTTGTCACCGCCCCAGATGTCCAGGGCTGCCTGCTGAAAAAGGTACGCGAAGCCCACTGTCAGCAGGACCTGCCGGAGGGGGTCGAACCCGAGGGGCCTCAAGAAGACCCGCTCCATGAGCAGGCCCACCACGCCGATGACCAAAGCGGCCACCGGCAGGGCCAGCAGCCAGGAATTCGTCGTCCAGATCACCGTCAACGCAACATAGCCCCCCAAGAGGAAGAAGGAGCCGTGCGCGAGATTGACGATACGCATCACCCCGAAAATCAGGGAGAGGCCACTGGCGAGCAGGAACAGCAGGGCGCCGTAGGAAACCCCGTTGAACGCCTGTATCACCCAGAATTTCGTATCCAATCCCGCTCGTCCCTTCTTCGTGAGAACGCCAGGTGATGGCCGGGTCCACCGGGCCGTGGACGCCCGCGCGAGACTATATTACCGGCGTGTCGAGGGTGCTATTGCGGCTCGATCTTCGCGATGCGCGCGATCTCCGCGTAACGCTTCAGATCGGCGCGGAAGCGCTTGCCCCACTCAGCAGGCGAGTGGCCCTGGGGTTCATAACCGCCATTGAGGAAGTGATCGCGCACGTGAGGCACTTGCAGCGCCTTGCTGATCGCCTCCTGCATCTTCTTCACGATCGCAGGCGGGGTCTTCGCCGGCGCGAACACGCCGTGCCAGCCGGCGTCGGCGACGAATCCGGGCAATGCTGCTTCCGCTACAGTCGGTACGTCGGGCAGCGACGCGAGGCGCTTGGCGCCTGTGAAGCCGAGCCCCCGCAGCCGGCCCGCCTTGACGTGCGGGATGCCAACCGCCGGCGCCGGGAAATGCAATTGAACTTCGCCCCCGATGACCGCGGTCACCGCTGGTCCACCGCCCTTGTACGGAACGTGCAGTAAGTCAATGCCGGCCTTTGTGGCGAAGAGCTCACCGGTCAGGTGCTGCCCATTGGCCACCCCCGCCGAGCTGTAGCGGACCTTCCCCGGCTGCTGCTTCGCCAGAGCGATCAGCTCCCTCACCGTCTTCGCCGGAAACTGGGGGTTGGCCACCATCAGGTAACCCGTGCCGAGCGCGACGTCCGTGACCGGCGCGAAGTCCTTCACGACGTCGTAGGGCAACTTCTTGCGTATGGCCGGATTCACCGCAAAGGAAAAAGAGGTGTTGATCATGGTGTAGCCGTCGGGCGTTGCGTTCGCCGCGATATCCGCCGCGAGTACGCCGTTCGCGCCGCCGCGGTTGTCGATCACGACCGGCTGTCCCAGCTCCTTCTCGACCTGCTGGTAGAGAACTCTCGCGAACACGTCCACGTTGCCGCCCGGCGGGAACGGAATGAGCATCCGAATCGGCCGGTTGGGATAAGTCTGGCTCCAGGCGGGGGCCCACGCGGCAAACGAGAGCCACGCGAGCAGAAAAACGATCAGGCGACGCATGACGGCCCTCCTCGTTGGTGGTTTTCCGGCTTGCTCTCTCCGGGTGTCCCGATTATAACGCGCCACCCTGGCGCGGCCCCCCCCGGAATGCCGCGCGGCAAGGGGCTTCCGGCGCCCTGCGCGCCGGCTCAGCGGCGCCGGAAATCCCCGACCGAGCGCGCGAGCTGCCCGTCGCGCCGCTTGAGCGGCCGCGTGACGGACCGGGACGCTCCGAAAGTCGGGATATAGGCCGAATGCTTGCCGGCGCCGCCCAGCACCACGACCACGATGTCCTCGGGGCGCTTGGCGACGGGCACGAGCGCGTCCAGTCCCGCGTTGGCGAAGCGCCCCTCGAACACCGGCCACACGCGCAGCCGCCGCTCGATGTTCTCCTGCGACAGCTTGCCGAGCGGGAGCCGTGCATGCTCGAACAGGTATTTCCTGACGTCGGCCTTCGAGTAGCCGTCCCGCGCCACGGTCGCAGCGTGCTCCGGCCCGAACACGACGAGGATGTCGCCGTCGTAGTAGATGTTGTTCGCCCCGGGGATCGCTATCGTCCCGGCCATCGTCTTGAGTATGCCCTGCCCGGTGAGCGCTTCGTGATCATTGACGTTGTGGGGACCCTCGGCCGCGAACACGGTCACCGTGCTCGCCTCGCGCGGGTAGCCGCGCTCGACATGCAGCGGCTCCCAGGGGCTGGCGTCCTCGTTCTCCGCCGCGCAGTAGGTGTACTTGCCGGGCGAGCCGAAGGTGGACATGTCGCCCAATCCGGGTATCGCGCCGCCGATATTGACTTGCGCAAATCGGACCGCGCGCCCGATGGTCGCGTTGCTCTGCCGCCCGGGTCCGAAAGCGTTGTGCCCGGCATTGATGTCGAGCTCCTTCGCGACCGGCCCGTTGGCGAGGATCAGGACACCGCACTGGTGGGTCGTCGCCTGGATCCCGTAGCAATTGAAGGGTGCCTCGCACATCGCCTCCACCGCGAGCGTCACCAGCGGGAAGTACTCGGGCCGGCAGCCCGCCATCACGGCATTGGCCGCCAGGCGCAGCGGCGTCGCGTCACCGTGGCGTGGAGCGATCTTCGCGATCGGCTCGTCCCACGGACGGTCGCAATACTGGAGCATCCGTTCCACGCGTTCCGCGGTCGGCGGGATGACGGGCAGGCCGTCGCCCCAGCCGCGGCTGTGGACGAGCTCGTTGACGGCGTCGAAATCGTCCTCGGCCTCGAGGCTTGCGCCCGGGGTCTTCAGCAGCGTGGAAAGATCGGTCATGTGGAGCTCCTGATGTTCTCCTGCAGCAGGGCGAGGAATCGGGCGGCCGCCACATCGGCGCGTCCCCGAACCTCCTCCATCGAGATGCCGCCCAACGGGTGCTGGATCTCGATGAGGGGCAGGTCGGGGACGCCGAACACGCGCGCCTGGGTGCGTCCCAGTTTCAAGAACGGTCCGGAGCAGACGACGGCGGTGACCAGCCCGCGGCGCCGGAGCTCTGCCATGTCGTGGACACTCCACGACGTGCAGGACCCTCAGTCGCCCATCGCGCTGACGACGCAGTCGGCCTCCTGCGCCAGCCGGTCGAGCACCTGGCTCGACGCGGGAACGCTGGCGTTGGGCTTCTTGAACGACACGACCGACGCGACGGGCAGCACGGCCTTTACCCCCTCGACTATGAACGAGAGCAGGTAGTCGGCATTGCTCTTGGCGTTGTCGAGGATCCCGAGACGGATCCCGCTCTTCCCGATGCCGCGCTCGTTCACCGCCGCGATCACATCCGGCGCCGGGGCTTCCGGCACCACCAGCACCACTCTCCGACTCACTTTTCGTTCCTCCGACGATCACTCACTCATTGCCGATGAGTACTGGTGATGGATACTGGTGATGGATACTGGTGATGATTGATGGTGATGAGTACTGGTGATGGTAAAACGCAGTTCATCACCATCTTTCATCACTATTTCTCATCACCATTTGTCATCACCATTTGTCATCGCCATCCGTCGTCATCCTTCACCGGTCACCGGTCACCGGTGTTGGATGGTAGCGCAATTCTCCCGCCACGGCACCCTTCGCCCACGCAAAAGCATCGGGGCGCGATCGGAGCCGCGCGTTGCGACATGTGGACTGCGCTTTCGCGCACGCGAGACGCGCACGAGCCGTAACTCAGGGCACAGCGAGCAGCTCGATCTCGCGCCCCTTCACTCTCACGCGGTCGCCGACGTGGAACGCACCGCCGTCGGAGCACTGCAAGATGGCCTGGCCGCTCACGAGCCTGACGCGACCTCCTGAATTCGGCGCAAGCCATGAACTATGCGACAATTCAAGCACATCAAAACTCATAGAAAAGCGTCATGTCTCGCCGCGAGGATTTCCGTCTCATCACCGGGCAGGGTCGCTACAGCTCCGACTGGAACTTGCCGGATCAGCTCCACGCCGTATTCCTGCGCGCCGACCGCGCGCACGCCGAAATCGTCCGTCTCGATGCAGGCCGCGCACTCGCCCATCCTGGCGTCAAGGCCGTGCTGACCGGCGACGATGCGCGCGCGGCGGGGTTCAAGTCGCTGCCCAACGTCGTCACCTACACGGGCAAGGACGGCCAGGCGCTCCGCAAGCCGTACCACCCCGTGCTCGCGATGGCGCGCGTGCGCTACGTCGGCGAGCCGGTGGCAATAGTCGTCGCGGAAACCGCGGCGATCGCCGAGGATGCGCGGGAACTGATCGACATCGAATACCGTGATCTGCCCGGCGTGACCGGCTTTGACGCCGCGGTGGCCAAAGGCGCGCCGCAGCTGCACGAGGACGTGCCGGGAAACCTCGCGTTCGAGTACGCGTCCGGAGACGCCCAAGCGATTGCCGGCGCCTTTGCGCGGGCCCGGTACACAAGCAGGCTCAAGGTCGAGAGCCAGCGCCTCGTCGGCAACGCCCTCGAGCCGCGCGCCTGCCTGGTCGCCTACGAACCCGCGAGCGGCCGCTATACGTTCCACATTCCACTCCAAGGCGTCGGGGGCATGCGCGGCCAGATCGTGCAGGTCACGGGCCTCGACAAGGACAAGATCCAGATCGTCGCGCAGGACGTCGGGGGCAGCTTCGGGGTGCGCGGCGCGGCGTACCCGGAGTACTTCGCAGCGATGCTGGCGGCGAAGCGGCTCGGCCGACCGGTGAAATGGGTTGCCACCCGCAGCGAGACCTTCATGAGCGACTTTCACGGGCGCACGTTGTCCCTCACCGGGGAGCTGGCGCTGGACGAGGACGGGAAGTTCCTCGCCATCCGCTTCGATAACCGCGCCGATCTCGGCGCGTACGGCGCGACCTTCGGCTCCTTCATCGCTACGCGCAACCTCAGCATCACCGCTGGCGGCGTCTACCGGATTCCCGCCATCTACGTGCGCGTGCGCCTCGCGTACTCCAACACAGTTCCGGTCTCTGCGTACCGCGGCGCCGGACGCCCCGACATCGCCTTTGCCATCGAGCGGCTGGTCGATTACACGGCACACGAGCACGGCTTCGATCCGGTTGAACTGCGCCGCAGGAATTTCGTCCCGCGCGAGGCCATGCCCTACAAGACGCCGAACGCGGGCACGTACGACTCGGGCGACTTCGAAGCCGTGATGGACGACGCGCTCCGGCGCGCGGACTGGGCCGGGTTTCCGAAGCGGCGCGCGGCGGCGAGGCGCGCGGGGAAGCTCCGCGGCATCGGCATCGCGACCTACCTCGAAGCGGGCGGTGGCGGCGCAGCACCGAAAGACCAGGTGGCGGTGGAGTTCGATGCGAGGGGAAACATGACGCTGCATGCCGTCACTCAATCCTCCGGGCAGGGCCATGAAACCGTCTTTCCGCAGATCGTGGCGGACGCGCTCGGCATCGACGCCGCATCCATACGATTCGAGCCAGTGCCACGGGCCCCGGATCTCATCGGCAGTGGCACCGGCGGTTCGCGCGGGGTGCTGGGCACGGGCAGCGCGTTTCGCGTGCTGGGGCAAAGGCTCATCGAGCTCGCGCGTCCCCATGCCGCCGCACTGCTGAAGGTGCCCGAGAGCACGCTGCGCTACGGCAAGGGGAAGTTTCACGCCGATCACCGCTCGATCGGCTTCGTCGAGCTCGCCCGCAAGCTGGCGGGATCGAAGCCGCATCCCCTCAATACCGTCGCCGAGGGCACGTTCGGCACCACCTACCCGAACGGCTGCCACGTCGGCGAAGTCGAGATCGATCCCGAAACCGGCGCCGCGTCGATCGAGCGTTACACCGCGGTGGACGATCTCGGCACGGTCGTCAATCCGACGATCGTCGAAGGCCAAGTTCACGGCGGCGTCGTGCAGGGAGCGGGCCAGGTCTTCGGCGAGCAGGCCGTCTACGATTCCGTCACGGGGCAGCTCTTGACCGGAAGCTTCATGGACTACGTGATGCCGCGCGCGGGCTGGCTGCGGCGCATCGAGGTGCACGATCACCCGGTGCCGACGCCCACCAACGCGCTTGGCGCGAAAGGCGTGGGCGAATCCGGCTGCAGCGGGTCGCTGCCCGCGCTAGTTAACGCGACGATCGACGCCCTGCGCCCCCTCGGCATCACGCAGCTCGATATGCCGTTCACGCCGTCGAAGCTCTGGGAAGCGATCCAGCGGGCCCGCTCGGGCGCGAGCAGATCGAGCGTTTAATCTGACGGCACAAAGGGGGCCAGGATCGAGTTGCGAAAACTCGCGAGCCTGACCCCTTTTACTTGCAGTTTCTTTCTCCGCCAAAAAATAGCCCCCGAGGGGGCCATTGACTTGGCGGAGAGAGAGGGATTCGAACCCTCGATGGGGTTTTGGCCCCATACGCCCTTAGCAGGGGCGCGCCTTCGACCACTCGGCCATCTCTCCGTTTAAAAAATGGGGCCGGCGCTGACCCCGTATTTGCCAATGAGCATATTACCGCGCCGGCACGAATTCTGGGAGCACCACAGCGGCCCCATTTTTTTATTGAATCTACTTAAAAAGTACTTCATTAAAGAAATGGGAGCGGACCTTGCTCCCATTTCTTGACCACTCGGCCATCTTTTAAAAAAAACGGGCCCGGAGCGCAATTCCTCACGAGACGTTCCGCCCGAGCAGAAATACTACTCCGACGCGATGTTATTCTCCAAACGGAACCGGCCCCGTTTTTTTAAGGATGACTCTTAATTTTGATCCGCGTTTATCTGCGTTTATCTGCGGTTCCATTTCTGTTTTTCTTGGCGTTCTCGGCGGTTCATTATTATTCTTGATTCTCTTGGCGTCCTTGGCGGTTCAATTATTGTTCAGATTTCTTGGCGGTTTGTATTTGTTTGATCGGCGTTCGTTAGG
>JACPEF010000274.1 GCA_016183675.1 Betaproteobacteria bacterium | reverse complement strand
TTCACGCCCAGCGGTTCCAGCCAGGCCGCGATCTTGCGGAAGTGCTGGTCGGCCAGGATCTCGGTCGGCGCCATCAAGGCTGCCTGGTAGCCGCTGTCGATCGCCTGCGCGGCCGCCAGGGCGGCGACGATGGTCTTGCCGCTGCCGACGTCGCCCTGCAGCAGGCGCTGCATCGGGTGGGAGAGCGCAAGGTCGCGCTCGATCTCGCGCCAGGCTTTTCGCTGCGCGCGCGTAAGCTCGAAGGGCAGGCGCGCGATGAGCGAGCGCGTGAGCTCGCCGCGGGCTTTCAGCGCCGGCGCCCCGGCGGCCCGCCGGCGCTCGTGGTGCAGCCGCATCGAAAGCTGCTGCGCCAGCAGCTCGTCGAACTTCACCCTGCGCCACGCCGGATGGCGCCGCTCGAAAAGCGCCGGCTGCTCGACCGCCGGCGGGGGGTTGTGCAGGAAAATCACGGCTTCGCGGAACAGCGGGAGCCGGAGCCTCGCGAGCATGTGCTCGGGCAGCGTATCCGAAAGGTCGCAGTCCGCAAGCGCGCGCTGGATCAGCCGCCGCAGCACGTCCTGTCCCAGTCCCGCGGTCGTCGGGTACACCGGCGTCAGCGCCTGCGACACCGGCATGTCGTCGCGCACCACGCGATAGCGCGGGTGTACCATCTCGGGCCCGAAGAAGCCGTGGCGGACCTCGCCGAATGCGCGCACGCGGGAGCCGGCGGCGAATTGCTTCATCTGGCTCAGGTAGAAGTTGAAGAAGCGCAGCGTCAGCACACCGCTCCCGTCTTCGATGTGGCAGACGAGCTGGCGCCTGGGGCGATACTTGATGTCGGCCTCGACGACGTTACCCTCGATGAGCGCGGGCTGCCCCATGGGCGCCTCGTTGATCGGATAAAGGCGCGTCTCGTCGTCGTACCGCAGCGGCAGGTGCAGGACCAAATCAAACTTGCCGTTGATGCCGAGCTTGGCAAGACGGTCCAGCGTGCTCCTGCTGAGCCCGGAGAGTGACGAGGGATGAGGGATGAGTGATGAGCGGTCAACCGCTTTGGTTTTCACGCCTCGCCCTTCGCTCTGCACTATGCACTCTGCACTCTGCGCTCTGCACTCGTCACTCGAGGTGCATGATCGCGTCGATCTCGATCAGCGCTCCGCGCGGCAGGCTCGCGACGCCGACTGTGGCGCGCGCCGGATAGGGCGCGGTGAAGCAGGTGGCCATGATCTCGTTCACGCGCGAGAAGTTGCCGAGATCGGTGAGATAGATGGTGAGCTTGACGACATCGCGCAAATCGCCGCCCGCCGCCTGCGCCACCGCCTTCAGGTTCTCGAAGACGCGGCGAACCTGCGCGTCGATGCCGGGGACGAGCTCCATGCTCGCCGGATCGAGCCCGATCTGCCCGGCGAGATACACCGTGGCGCCGCAGCGCACCGCCTGCGAGTACGGTCCGATCGCCTTGGGCGCCTGCGCGGTGTGGATGACCTGTTTCGGCATGCTTCCCCTTTGTCCGGTGCGAGTGCGTATGATGGAACGCCACCGGCAGGATTTCAATCGAGCGCGCGATGTCCTGCAAGGCCTGCAGTCATGCGGCCGTCAACGGCGGGTCAAGTACGGGGGTGGAGAAAGTTGGTGGAGACGAGGAGGATCGAACTCCCGACCTTCGCATTGCGAACGCGACGCTCTCCCAGCTGAGCTACGTCCCCACTTTTTTGCGAGGCGTGATTTTACAACGGCTCATGGCGGCGCGACAATTCCGGTGGGCTTTCGGTACGCAATCTGGCGCTATAAACTGGCGTCCTAGCACATTCCCACGTAGCGCCGCCATATGGACATCAATCCGCCGTACGGCTACCAGGAGATCGTCCCGCTCAACAAGCAGCACCGCGTCGTGCTGCCGGAGGGACGGAAGTTGCCGCTCGTTTTCCGCAGTCTCACCGCGCTGCCGCTTTCCTACACCGAGTTCGGCGCGGCGTGCCGCGATTATCCGATCGCGTTCGTCAGCGGCGACAGCGGCAGGAGCTTCGTGGCGATGGCGTTGCTGGGACTGGAGAACCAGCAGAACCTGTTCGTGACAGACGACGGCACCTGGGATGCGAGCGTCTACCTGCCCGCGTACGTCCGGCGCTACCCGTTCTGCATGACCCGGGTGACGGTGGACGGGCGGGAGCAGCCGGAGCGCATCGCCTGCGTGGAGAAGCGCGCGATCAACGACAAGGGTGAGGCGCTCTACGACGCGAAGGGCGAGCCGCTGCCGGTATGGGAGGAGCTGAGGAAGCTCCTGTTCGAGTACGAGGCCGACCTCGTGCGCAGCGAGGAGATGTGCCGCGCGCTCGGCGAGCTGCTGCTGCTGGAAACCTTCACCATGCAGGCCGTCCCCAACGAGGGCGCGCCGCTTGCCATGACCGGCATGTACCGCGTGGCCGAGCAGAAGCTGGGCGGGCTTGCGGCGGACAGGCTGCAGGCCCTCACCCAGAAGGGGATCCTCGCGCGCGTCTACGCGCACCTCATCTCGCTCAACACCTTCGGGCGGCTGCTCGACCGCCGCGCCGCCGCCGCGAAATCGGCGGCCGCCGAGAAACCCGGCAAACGACTCAACTAGTGCCGTTCCAACTTGGTTCGCTGAGCCCGGGCGGCCCGCCTATGGGCGGTCATCAGCCCCTCTAGAAGTCATCGGGTTGCCATAAATAGTTGGAACGGCACTAGCCCGCCGCAATGCCAACAGCTCGTGCACGCTGGCGAGCGCCTCCGGCGCGCGGGCGCGCGCAAGCCACGCATCGAGATCGGCGGGAGCGACGAGCGGGGCGACGACGGCGCGAAACCGCGCGCTGATCTCCTCGGCTGACAGCGGGCGCCGCGGCGAGCCCGGCGGCAGCCACACCGCGTGCTCGAGCCGGCGACCGTCGGCAAGGCGCACCGTGACGCGCGCCGGCACGTGCTCGGCGGTGGTGGCGCGCTCGATCTCGGCGTCGCGCACGCACACGCAGCGGCGCGCGAGCTCCCGCACCCGGGCATCATCGAGGCAGCGCTGGAAATCATCGAGGGTCAGCACCGGCGGCCACTCGCGCCCGGGCGCGAGCGTGAGCGCCATCGCGACCGCGAAGGGCACGCTCATCTGCGCCTGCTGCAGCCCTTGAGGGTCGTTGTTCGTGAGGCGGCCTTCGATCACCGCCGGGATCCCGATCTCGACCGCTTCGATCCGCGGCGGCGAGGCGCCGCGGCGCGCAAGCTCGCACGCCGCCTCGACCGCCGCCTGCAGCCGCGCGCTGCCGGCGTGCGGCTTGAGAGTGAGCTCCTCGAGGCGGAACTCCGTGCCGAGCCCCTCTTCGATCGCGCGCGCGTCGAACGCGTCGGCGAGCGCGCGCGCGAAGCCCTGCTCGCCCTCGATCGCGTCGCGCGGGCCGGTGAGGCCCGCGTGCGCGAGCAGCGCCGCCTCCACGCCCCCGGCGGATGCCTTGCCGGCGTGCAGCCGCTTCACCTCCGAGCCGGAAAGATAGAACTGCGTCGTGCCGCCAGCGTAGCTCGCCGCGATCGCGAGCGCGTCGCGCGTGCCTTCCACGCCGAGCCCGAGCAGCTTCGCCGCCGCGGCCGCGGCGCCGAACACGCCGCAGGTCGGCGTCGACTGAAACCCGCGGCGGAAATGGCCGGGCTGGACGCTCAAGCCGACGCGGATCATGGTCTCGTAGCCGGCGACGGCCGCCGCGGTGAGCGCGCGTCCGTCGGCCCGCGTCATCTCGCCGATCGCGAGCACAGCGGGCCACACCACGACCCCGGGGTGCAGCATCGCGCCCACGTGGGTGTCGTCCCAATCGAGGCTGCCGGAGATCACGCCGTTCAAATAGGCGGCACGCACCGGGTCCGTGCGCTCGTCCGACAACAGCACCGAGGCGAGCGGTGCGCCGCCGAGCGGCGCGAGCGCATTGCGCAGCTTCGCCACCCACGGCGCGCCGGCGCCGACCGCAGCCACCCGAAAGAAGTCGATCAGCAGCACGCCCATCTGGCTGCGCACCGCTGCGGGCAGATGCTCGCAATGGAGCCCCGCGATGAATTCCGCGAGACGCTGGGTCGCGGGGAGAGGACCGGGAGCGCTCATTGCAACTCAGCGCGCGCGATACGCCCAGGCGAGCAGCAGGAGGCCGGCAACGATCATCGGCAATGAGAGCCACTGGCCCATCGACCACCCCAGCGCGAGCAGCCCGAGGAAGCCGTCGGGCTCGCGCGTGTACTCGACCAGGAAGCGCAATGCACCGTAGCCCAGCAGAAACGCCGCCGAAACCGCGCCGCGCGGCCGCGGTCCCGACGAAAACCACCACAGCAGCACGAACAGCACCACGCCCTCCAGCGCGAACTCATAGAGCTGCGAGGGGTGGCGAGGCACTCCGTCCACGTTCGGGAACACCATCGCCCACGGCACGGTGGCGGGACGGCCCCACAGTTCCGCGTTGATGAAGTTGCCGAGCCGGCCAGCAGCGAGCGCGAGCGGCACGAGCGGCGCGATGAAGTCGGTGACGGCGAGCCAGTCCTGCCTGCGGCTCGCCGCGAACCACGCCATCGCTATCACCACGCCAAGAAAGCCGCCGTGAAACGACATGCCGCCTTCCCACACATAGAGGATGCGCCACGGCTCCAGAGCGTAGTCGGCGAACTTGTAGAACAGCACGTAGCCCAGGCGCCCGCCGATGATGGTGCCCAGGATCCCGTAGAACAGCGCGTCATCGAGATCCCTCGCGGTCCACACGCTGCCGGGCGCCGTGCGGATGCGATAGCGGCCGACGATCCAGATGAGAGCAAAGCCGACGAGATACATGAGCCCGTACCAGCGCACCGCGAGCGGGCCGAGGTGGATTGCAACCGGATCGAACTGGGGATGGACCAGCATGGCAATCAGCTCGCGCGCGCGTGGATCTCAGATTATACGAGGCCGCCCGTGTCATGACTGCGCGACCGTACGTCTGGCGGAAATCTTGCGCGGGGGAACGCCGCTCGCTTACAATCCGCGCCAGGGAGATGGCATTCCTCCTGTAACCGCCGCAAGGCTGATGATGCCTACCTAGGTCACCGGAGCGCCGGTGGAAGCGTAGGCATCCCCTCCGATTCCCTGCCGTTCCGCGTGCGTGCAATCGGCCGAACACGTGGAGAAACCGTAATGACTGAAGTATGGTCGCTCGCCGCGCTGTGGTTTGCGCTCGCGCTGGGCGCGGTCTTGCTCTCCATATTTCTGCGCATCGCCAACGCGCTCTCGGAAATCCTGATCGGTATCGCCGCCAGCGTCCTGATCGGAAGCGCTGCGCTCGGTTCGGATGCCTCCTGGATCAAGTTCCTGGCCGGCACTGGCGCCATCATGCTCACGTTCCTTGCGGGCGCCGAGCTCGACCCGGTGGTGTTCAGGGCGAAATGGAAAGAGGCGACCGCAGTGGGGCTGGTCAGCTTCGCCGCTCCGTTCCTGGTCTGCGCCGCGGCCGCCTTCTATCTGCTCCAGTGGGATACTCGGGCAAGCTGGCTCGCCGGTGTTGCAATGTCCACCACCTCCGTGGCCGTGGTGTACGCCGTGATGCTGGAGTTCGGATTCAACAAGACCGATTACGGCAAGACCGTGCTCGCCGCGTGTTTTATCACCGACCTCGGCACGGTGCTCGCATTGGGCTTCATCTTCGCGCCCTTCACGTACAAGGCGCTGTTCTTCTTCGGCGCCGCGGTCGCCGCGTGCATTTTCCTGCCATGGTTCACGCCGCGCTTTTTCCGGCGCTACGGCGGCAGGCCGTCCGAGATCGAGGCCAAGTATCT
>JACPEF010000270.1 GCA_016183675.1 Betaproteobacteria bacterium | reverse complement strand
GCGAGCGCGGGCCCCGCGCGGCCGTTGAGCGTCATCGCGTAGCCGTCCACGCAGGTCATGACCGACGCGGCCTCCCCCGGGATGCGCATCAGGATGGAGGTGGTCGAGCCGCCGTACATCGCCCCGTAGTAGACCCCGGCGAGCAGTACGACGGCGATGATCGGGTTCAGCCCGAACGTCGCGGGCAACAGCAGGCTGATGCCGGCGAGCGGCCCGAGTCCCGGCATCATGCCCACGAGGGTGCCGACGATGCAGCCGACGAACGCGTAGACGAGAATCGAGGGCTGGAGCGCGACCGAGAAGCCGAGCAGCAGATTCTGGAACGTTTCAGCCATGCGCGTGTGACGAGATAAAGGTGACGAGATATAGGTGACGAATAAGGGTGACGAACTACAGTGGCAAAGTGAAAACCAGCCACCTCCTTCCTTTTCCCTTTTGCCTTTTGCCTTTTGCCTTAATCCTTCAGAAGCCCCACGGGCTGCGCGGCAAGGGCACGTGGAGTAGATCGGCCACGACGTAGAACGAGGCGAAGCCGAAACCGAGGGACGCCAGCGCCACCGGCAGCGGTCGCCGGCGCTCGACCACGCCGAGCAGGAAGATGAGCAGCGCAATGATGGTCAGCCGGTAACCGACGCGCTCAAGGGCCAGGGTGGCGACCGCGCACGCGGCGAGGATGACCACCGCGCGGGTCAGCTCCGGCCACTTCATCGAGGCGAGAGCGCGCGAGCTGCCGCCCCACAGGGCGATCAGCAGCCCCATGGCGCCGAGAAACAGAGCGAGCGCCAGCGGCAGGTAACCCGGCCCGGGCTCCGCCAGGGTGCCCACCGGAAACTCGCGGTTGGCCCACCCCACGTAGAGGGCGAGCGCGACCAGCATCAGCCCGGAGAACTGGTCGCTGCGCAGTCCGCGCGGGCGTTGGCCTGGCGTTTCGGTCGATTCAGGCACGATGCAGTCCCATGGGGCGGGCAGCAGATGCGCCCGCGCGGATTATTTGGTCGCTTCGACCTTCCCGATGCGCCGCACAGTGCGCAACAGACGCTCGGCGTCCCGCTCCCAGAACGTCTGAAATTCCGGCGCGTCGAGATAGTTGATGGGGGTCTCGAGCTTCGCCATGACGCGCTTGAACTCGGGATCCTCGACGCCCTTGCGCGCCGCGTCCCGCAGCGCCTTAATCGCGACTTCGGGGGTTCCCCGCGGCGCGAGCAGGGCCGACCAGATGTAGAACTCGACATCCTTGTAGCCAAGTTCCTTGAATGTGGGCAGCTCCGGCATCGCGGCGAGCCGCTTGTCGCCCCAGCACGCCAGCGCGCGCAGCTTCCCCGACCGCAGGTGAGCGACCGCGGCCGCGGGGCCGGAAGAAAGCGCCGCAACGTGCCCGCCGAGCAACGCCGTAATGGCCGGCCCGCCTCCCGCGAACGGCACGTGCCGCAGCTTGATGCGCGCGGACTGAACCACCATTTCCATCGCAACGTGCAGCGTGCTGTAGATCCCGGCCGACGAGAACGCGATCTCGTTGGGCCGCGATCTTGCGAGCGCGACGAACTCCTTCGCCGTCTTGACAGGCAGCGACGCATGCACGACGAGGATGGTCGGATCGGCCGAGATCAGCGCGATTGGAATCAGCTGATCCAGGGTGTAGGCCGGCTTGAGGTTGAACACGTTGTCCACCTCGGGAAAGATTGAAACGCTCGACAGCGCCATCAGCACGGTGTAGCCGTCGGGCTTGGCGTTTGCCGCAGCCGCGTAGCCGACCTTCCCGCCGGCGCCCGAGCGATTGACGGGCGCGATCGGCTGCTTGAGAACCTTCTCCATCGCGGCCGCGATCGGCCTGCCGGTAAGGTCGGCGACACCTCCCGGCGGGAACGGCACGATCATCGTGATCGGGCGGGTCGGAAACGCATCCTGCGCGGCGGCGGCCAGCGCGAACAGCGCTACTGCAATAGCGGTCAGAAATCGCGTGATCATATGTCGTCCTCGTCTCATGTTGTGCTCACTTCGCTTCCGGCTTGCCCATGCGCTGGACCACCTTCGCAAGCCGCTCGGCGTCCTTGTCCCACCACGCCTTGAACTCCGCGGAGTCCTGGTACGCGATCGGGGTCCTCACCTTCTCGAAAGCCTTCTTCACGTCGGGGTCCGCGACCGCCTGGCGCACCGCATCGCCCAGCGTCTTCAGCACGCCCGCGGGCACGTTGCGCTGCGTGAAGAGCCCGGCCCACAGGTAGTACTCGATGTCGTAGCCCTGCTCCCTGAACGTCGGAATGTCCGGGAATTGCGTCAACCGATTCCCGCCCCAGGTGACGAACGCCTTGACCTTGCCCGCCTCAAGGTGCGGGGCCGCCAGCGCGGGCGGCGATGCCCAGGTGATCGCGTGGCCGCCCAGCACCGCAGTCATGGCGGGCGCGCCGCCGACGGTCGGCAGATGCCGCATCTTGAGCCCCGCGGCCTGCAGGAACATGGCGAACGGCACGTGCGAGGCGCCGTACGGGCCCGACGAGGAGAAAATCATGTCGTTGGCGCGCTTCTTGGCGAGCGCCACGAACTCCTTGAGGTTCTTCGCCGGCACCGAGGGATGCACGACTATGATCGGCGGGTCGGCGTGGATGCGCGCGATGCCGACAAACTGGTCGCGGGTGAACACCGTCGGGCGGCCGAACAGCTTATC
>JACPEF010000272.1 GCA_016183675.1 Betaproteobacteria bacterium | reverse complement strand
GTCCACGCCACGGTCTGAGCCGACGAACGAACGGCACCCAACGGAGCATTCGCGAATGAAACGCATAGTGACGCTAGTCCTCGGCACGCTGCTTTGCTGCGCGGCCGCCGCGCAGCAATACCCCACCCGCCCCGTCCGCCTGGTCGTGCCGTATCCGCCGGGCGGCAACGTGGACATCACCGCCCGCATCATCGGGCCCACGCTGGGCGAAATCCTCGGGCAGACCGTCGTGGTGGACAACCGGGGGGGAGGCGGCGGCAACGTCGGCGCCCACCTGGTGGCGAAGGCGGCGCCCGACGGCCACACGCTGCTGATGGGCTCGAGCGGCCCGCTCTCGATCAATCCCGTGGTCGTCCCGAACCTCCCGTACGACTCGGTGAAGGACTACGCGCCCGTCTCGCGGGTGCACGTCGTGCCGCTGGTAGTGCTGGCGGGCCAGAAATCCGGGATCGGCTCGATCCGGGAACTGATCGACCGCGCCCCGGGCGAATCCCGGCAAGCTCACGGTCGCCTCCGCCGGCACCGGCACCACCAACCACTTCGGGATCGAGCTGTTCAGTGCCATGGCCGGCGTGAAAGTGGTGCACGTGCCCTACAAGGGCAGCGGGCCGGCGCTCACCGAGATGCTGGGCGGCCAGGTGGCGACCATGTTCGATCAGCTGAGCTCCTCGATCGGCTACATCCGCGACGGCCGGCTGAAGGCGCTCGCGGTCGCAAGCGCCAAGCGCTCCTCGGCGTTGCCCAACGTGCCGACGCTCGACGAGTCGGGGCTGCGCGGGTACGAGGCCTCGACCTTCATCGGCGTGCTCGCGCCGGCCGCGACCTCCCAAGCGGTGGTCGCCAAGCTCAACGCCGCGATGCTCAAAGTGATGGGGACCCCGGCGGTGTTTCAGAGGTTGCGTGAACTTGGCACCGAGCCGGGATCGAGCTCGCCCGAGGAATTCCGCAGGCTGATCGCGGATGAGCTCGCCAAGTGGCGCAGCGTCGCCAAGAGCGCGGGGCTAAAGTTCGACTAAGCCCCCAACCTCTCACCGCAAGGACGCAGAGGACGCAGAGGAAAAACAAGAACCGGAATTAACCGCCAAGACGCCAAGAAAAAAGGGGGTATCCTCAGCAGCAGGAATCGGCGTTCATGCCGTTACAACTATCGTAAGGCAGGGAGCCAGGAGCTGGATTCTCTGCGGTAGGCATGCTCGTTGTCCAATGGAGGCACAAGTTGTAACGGCATTCATCGGCGGTTTCTCTGGCTCTGTTCTGTCAGCGGCGCAGGTGTTCAATCCCCAGTTCGCGCCATAACCAGAGTGCGTTGTAGCCCACCCCGGTGTCCCTGGCGCGCCGTGCCTCGCGGTTTTCCAGTTCCTTCAGCAGCGCGACCAGTTGCTCGCGTCCTTCGACGTCGCGCGCTGCCTCGCACGGTGACTTGCCGTCGAGCGCAGGTATTTTCTCATCCAGCCATTTGCGGTAATAGCTATCCAGATAGCGTTTAGTGATTTCGCGCTCCACGCGCTTGGGTACCGTTTGCCGGCGCGGCGCTGGCTTGTCCCCGCGCCGCGCCATGGCACCTTCCACGGATTTGATCGAGATTTCAGGTTCGCCGATCTGCCCGCCGACCAGCGTTTCGAGGAGCGCACGCGCGCTTCCCAGCCGGCGGCGCGAATTGACCGACAACTCAAGCTGCTTGCCGGTGAGCGTTAGGTTCGCGAGCACTACGCGCCCGGTATCGCCATCGGGATGGGTGTCGAGCGCATAGCCTTCCCCGGCCGATGATGCGCGCGAAGGATGCTCCGAGGCTTTCGCCACCCAGTCCCATTTCGCCGGGCGCGCGCCCGTGCGCTGCAAGCGTCGCTCGGCATCCAGGCGGGCGATGATGTTCCTTCTATCCCCGGGCTTGAGCAGGTAACGGGCCTCCACGAACTCGTATGGATCGCCATCCCGATTGACAAGCTTCGGTAGAGGGCGGTTCAGGCTCGCCAGGATCTGTGCAACGCGCAGGCGGGCGAGCTTGGGCGCAGCCTCGCGCATGACGTTGGTCACCTTTCCGCGGAACGCCTCCGCCACCACGCCAGGTTCTTCCACCAGCGCGTGAAGCGCGGTCCCCAATTGGTTCATCACCGCTTTGCTGCTTTCAGTGGCAAGCGGGAAAACACCGCCGGCCAAGACGCGTTTTCCTCCGTGCTCGACGACACGGGCCACGAACCTGTCCCATTGCACCATCTGCCGCGACCCGCTGACTTCGATGACGTCGATCGGGTCCCCGTCGATCACCAAGTCGCGGATCGTGACGCCGTGCCCGGGCTGCACTGCCACGGCTTCGTATACGCCCGGCACCGAATCGCGCAGCGCCTCAAGGTAGCTCTTCGCGAGCGGGGGCAGGCGCAACCCGCGTTTCCTCAGGAAGTCGGCGACGACATTCTGCGGTGGATCGTCATAGGTACGGGTGCACAGGTCCTCGAGCGCGCCGCCGAAAACCTGCCCAGTGAATTCCCCGAGCGCCTCCCACGCTTCCTGCCGGTCGAAGCCGGCTTGCTCCGCAGCTGGAAGAAAATGATCGGCGAGCACCTCGCTTAAGCGCTCGGTCCACAGGGCGTTCCCGCCGATCCAGTCGGTCAGTTCACGGATCGCCAGCGAGCTGAATTCGGCGAACGGCGGCCGGGTCATCAGGTGTCTTTCTCCAGCACATCAGCGGGGACGATGAAGCGCACGATTGATCACTGCGAAGCACGGAGCCAAGAGAGAACTTGTTCCGCGTTTTGGTCCGGCGGAAAAACCGGATAGAACACTTTTTCGATCACGCCCGCGTGCGCGATCAGCGTCAGGCGCTTGATCAGCGTCATTCCGGAGATCTCGAAGGTCGGGAGCTTGAGCGCGCGCGCGAATTCAAGTTTCCCGTCCGATAGCAGCTCGAAGGGCAGGTGCAGCCGTTCGGCGGCTTCGCGCTGGTAAGCGGTGTCCTGCGTGCTCAAGCCAAACACCTGCGCCGCGCCGGCGCGCTTCAGCTCCTCGAAGTGATCGCGGAACGCGCAGGACTGCGGCGTGCAACCGCGTGCACCGGGAATTTGGTTCCACCCGGGGGGCGACTCCTCGTCGGGCCGTCCGGTGCGTGGATAGATGTAGACGACCGTCGTCCCGCGCAGGGAGGACAAATCGACCTCGCGCCGGCGCGTCGAGCGCAGCTTGAGCGGCGGCAGTTTCATCCCGGTCAGGTGGTCGCACGCCCCGTCGTCCTGCGGCACGGGCAGGCCGGCCGGGAGCTCGTAGAGGTTGTCGCTACGCATCGGTCGAAGAAGTGACGAGAAAGGGTGACGAGAAAGGGTGACGAGATACGGGTGACGAGATAATGGT
>JACPEF010000050.1 GCA_016183675.1 Betaproteobacteria bacterium | reverse complement strand
GACACGTTCGCTCCCGGCTGGCGTGAGAGAGTAGACGTGATGAATTCCGATGCAACTGTACGCAGCCAGATTTTTTCCTTGTGGCTTGATAAGATTCGCGGCGAGGACATGCGACCTTCACAGGGGATTGAGGAAGTAACGGGAACAAAGAATCAACATTTGTACTGGCTAGTTTTTGTTGCACGTCACGAGCTGGCAATCAAATTTTGGGAAGATATTCGGAGCGTTACGAGCCAGAAATCCTTAGAGTTCTAGAACAACATGGCGACAACTAGCAGAATTGAGTGGACCGAGCAGACGTGGAATCCCACGGTGGGTTGCACGAAGGTTTCGCCCGGCTGCAAGAACTGTTATGCGGAGGTCATGGCAAGGCGTTTGCAGGCTATAGGAGTACGCGGGTATGAGAATGGGTTCCAGTTGACGCTGCTACCGGAACGGCTCGCGGAACCTCTCGAACGGCGCAAGCCGACGATCTACTTCGTGAATTCGATGTCGGACCTGTTCCATGAAAACGTGCCTTTCGACTATATCCGTCGCGTATTCGACGTGATGGCTCACGCGCCACAGCACACGTTCCAGGTGCTTACCAAGCGTGCTGAGCGAATGGCCGAATTCTGCCGTGGCGTCGTGATATCTCCGAACGTGTGGCTTGGCGTTTCGGTCGAAAACCGGAAGTACGGCTTACCAAGAATTGACATCCTCCGTGGCATCAATGCGCACGTGCGCTTCCTCTCTGTTGAGCCGCTTCTTGAAGATCTGGGTTATTTTGATCTTTCCGGGATTCAATGGGTCATCGTTGGAGGCGAGTCGGGCCGGAAAGCGCGACCGATGAAACCGGAATGGGTTGAGAACGTTAAGCAACAGTGCGACGCAGCTGGCGTCGCATTCTTCTTCAAGCAGTGGGGGACTTGGGGCGCCGATGGCCAAAAACGCTCGAAGCACGCGAATGGCCGCCGTTATCGTGGAAGGGTGTGGGATCGAATGCCCGCGGTAGTCCAGCTGTAGCGGTTCTTTGGTTTCACCGTTTGTCTGCCGTTTCATTGTTGTTCCTCTCGGCGATCTCTGCGGTTGAATTATTGTTTTGCTTTTCTTGGCGGCCTTGGCGTCTTGGCGGTTAGAGTTATCCGGTTTTGTCGGCGTCCATCGGCGTCCATCGGCGGCTCAAACGAGGTGACGCAGTGACGGGGTGACGAAGTGACGAGTAACTCGTTCTTTGTCCAATCTGTGTTTATCTGCGTTTATCTGCGGCTGAATTGTTTCTGTTTCTCTTGGCGTGCTTGGCGGTTCAATTACTGTCCTTGTTCTTCTTGGCGCCTTGGCGTCTTGGCGGCTATTTTTCGGGGTCAGCAAAAGAAAAAGCCGGCGCGCGGCCGGCTTTTAAATGAATCCTGGTGCCTGTCATGCGGCCTTGGCGGCCGACTCCTTCTTCCCCTTTTTTGCCCCCTCCTTCTTCGATTCCGTGCTGGCCGCTCCCGCTTCCGGCTTCTCCGCACCCGGTTCCGGCCGGTCCATCAGTTCCACGAACGCCATCGGCGCATTGTCGCCCTTGCGGAAGCCGGACTTGAGGATGCGCAGATACCCGCCGGGCCGCTTGGCGTAGCGCGGCCCGAGCTCGTCGAACACCTTCACCACCACTTCGCGGTCGCGCAGACGATTGAACGCGAGCCGGCGGTTGCCGAGCGAGGGCTTCTTGCCGAGCGTGATGATCGGCTCCACCACGCGCCGCAGCTCCTTCGCCTTGGGCAGCGTGGTCTGGATCGCCTCGTGCCTGAGCAGCGCGTTCACCATGTTGCGAAACATCGCCAGGCGATGGCTGCTGGTGCGGTTGAGCTTACGTAGCCCGTGTCTGTGACGCATGTTGAATTACTCGGTGAGCGGTGAGCCGATAAGAATCTGCGAAATCGGGAGATCGGGAGATCAAAAAGCCGGGAGATCGTGAAATCGGGAGGTCGGGAGATCGGAAATCAAGAAAGTCCTGCTTCGCTCTCACGCCCTGACGCTCTCACGCCCTCACGGAACTCGTCGCTCTCGCGCCCTCACGCCCTGACGCTCTCACGTTATTCTTTCCTCATCCTTCATCCTTCATCCCTCAAGCGTGAGCCCGCGCGAAGCGAGGACTTCCTTGATCTCGTTGAGCGATTTCCGCCCGAGGTTGGGCGTCTTCAGGAGTTCCGTCTCGGTGCGCTGGATGAGGTCCCCGATGTAGTAGATGTTCTCGGCCTTGAGGCAATTCGCCGAGCGCACGGTGAGCTCGAGGTCGTCCACGGGGCGGAGCAGGATAGGATCGATCTGCGTGGCCTTCTTTTCCTCGATCTGCGCCGGCATGCCCTTCAAATCGGCGAACACCGAGAGCTGCTCGACGAGGATCCGCGCGGCGTAGCGCACCGCTTCCTCGGGATCGATCGCGCCGTTCGTCTCGACGTCGATGATGAGCTTGTCGAGATCGGTGCGCTGCTCCACGCGCGCAGCCTCGACCGCATAGCTCACGCGGCGCACGGGGCTGAACGAGGCGTCGAGCAGGATGGAACCGACGCTGCGGCCCTCCTCGGGGTTCATCTTGCGCGTCGTCGCGGCGATGTAGCCCCGGCCCTGCTCGACCTTGATCTGCATGTCGAGCTTGCCGCCGGCGGCCAGGTGCGCGATCACGTGGTCGGGATTGACGATCTCCACGTCGTGCATCGGCTCGATGTCGCCCGCGGTGACGGCGCCTTCGCCGCTCTTCCTGAGCGTCAACAGCGCTTCCCCGCGGTTGTGGAGCTTCAGCACGATGCCCTTGAGGTTCAACAGGAGGTCGACCACGTCCTCCTGCACGCCGTCCAGGGTCGAGTACTCGTGCAGTACGCCCGTGATCTTGACCTCGGTCGGCGCGTATCCCGGCATCGAGGAGAGCAGCGTCCTGCGGAGCGCGTTGCCCAGCGTGTGGCCGTAGCCGCGCTCGAACGGCTCCATGGTGAGTTTGGCGTGGTATGGCGAGATGTTCTGGACGTCGATGATGCGGGGCTTCAGGAAAGCACTGCTTGGCATGGCTCTGATACCTCTGGAAAATTACTTCGAGTAGAGCTCGACCACGAGCGACTCGTTGATGGTGGATGGGAGCTCCGTGCGCTGCGGCCGCGCCTTGAACCTGCCCTTGAGCGCCTTCGCGTCCACCTCGAGCCACTCCGGATAGCCGCGGCCCTCGGCGGCTTCCGCAGCGCCCTTGATGCGCAACTGCTGCTTCGCCTTCTCCGCGACTTCGATCAGGTCGCCCGGCCGGCAGACGAACGAGGGGATGTTGACGCGCTTGCCGTTCACGAGGATGCCGTTGTGGCGCACGATCTGGCGCGCCTCGGTGCGCGAGGCGCCGAAGCCCATGCGGTAGGCCACCGTGTCGAGACGGCTTTCCAGCAGCTGCAGCAGGTTCTCGCCGGTGATGCCCTTCATCTGCTCGGCCGCGTGATAGATCTTGCGGAACTGGCGCTCGAGCAGCCCGTAGATGCGGCGCACTTTCTGCTTTTCCCTCAACTGCACGCCGTAGCCCGAGAGCCGCCCGTGCTTCTGCCCGTGCTGCCCCGGCGGATAGTTGCGGCGCTCGATGGCGCACTTGTCGGTGAAGCACTTCTCGCCCTTGAGGAACAGCTTCTCGCCCTCGCGGCGGCACTGCCGGCACTTTGCGTCGAGGTTCCTGGCCAAGTTCGATCTCCCTTAGAGCTCTTAAACGCGACGCCGCTTCGGCGGACGGCAGCCGTTGTGCGGCACCGGGGTCACGTCCGATATCTGCGTGATCTTGAAGCCGACGGCATTGAGCGCGCGCACCGCGGACTCGCGCCCCGGCCCCGGGCCCTTGATGTAGACCTCGAGGTTCTTCACCCCGCATTCCTGGGCGAGGCGCCCGGCGCGGTCGGCCGCGACCTGCGCGGCGAAGGGCGTCGACTTGCGCGAGCCCTTGAACCCGTTGCTGCCGCAGGTCGCCCACGCGAGCGTATTGCCCTGACGGTCCGTGATGGTGACGATGGTGTTGTTGAACGATGCGTGGATGTGGGCGATGCCCTCGGCCACGTTCTTCTTGACCTTCTTGCGCACCCGGGTGCTGGCTTTTGCCATATCGAGTTGTCCTTGCTCCGCCTAGATCGTTACGGCCTTGATCACCTTGATCGCCATCTTGCGCGGGCCCTTGCGCGTGCGGGCGTTGGTGCGGGTGCGCTGGCCGCGCACCGGCAGGCCCAGGCGGTGGCGCTTGCCGCGCCACGTGCCGAGATCCACCAGCCGCTTGATGTTCATCGAGACCTCGCGCCGCAGGTCGCCCTCGATCGCGATCTTCGCGACCTGCTCGCGCAGCTTGTCCATCTCGGTGTCCGACAGATCCTTGATCTTGGCGGCGCGGCTGACGCCCGCCGCGTTGCAGATCATGCGCGCGCGCGAGCGGCCGATGCCAAGGATCGCGGTGAGCGCGATCTCGGCGTGCTGGTGGTTCGGTATGTTGACTCCGCCTATCCGGGCCATGCGTCACCCCAAAACGAAAAGTTTGCGATTCTAGCCTCTACAGGAACCCAAGTAAACGGTAAACCGTTAACGCTGAACGGAAAAAACCGTTGTCGCGGTATCGCAAGGTCCCTTATTTGCCGTTCACCATTCACCGTTCACCGTTCACCGTTCACCGTTCACCGTGCACCGGCTCTTAGCCCTGGCGCTGCTTGTGCCGCGGGTTCTTGCAGATCACCCGCACCACGCCCTTGCGGCGGACGATCTTGCAGTGGCGGCAGAGCCTCTTCACCGATGCCATCACTTTCATGTGCGTTTCCTCTCAAATCTCACCACAGAGACACCGAGGCACAGAGAAAGATCAATCGATTACCTTTTCCCTGAAAAGTTCTGGGTGTTCTCTGTGTCTCTGTGCCTCTGTGGTTCATCCTTACTTCGCGCGGAACACGATTCGCCCGCGCGAGAGGTCGTACGGAGTCAGCTCCACCGTCACCTTGTCGCCCGGCAGGATGCGGATGTAGTGCATGCGCATCTTGCCCGAGATGTGACCGAGCACCACGTGGCCGTTCTCGAGCTTCACCCGGAAGGTCGCGTTGGGCAGGGTCTCGATGATCTCGCCCTGCATCTGGATCGTCTCTTCCTTCGCCATCAGCGCGTCGGGAACACCCCGCCCTTGAAACTCGCCTTCTTCAACAGGCTCTCGTACTGGTGCGACATCATGTAGGCCTGCACCTGCGACATGAAGTCCATGGTGACCACCACGATGATGAGGAGCGAGGTGCCGCCGAAGTAGAACGGCACGTTCTTCCACACGATCAAAAACTCCGGCAGCAGGCACACCAGCGTCACGTAGATCGCGCCGGTGAGCGTCAACCGCATCATGATGCGCTCGATGTAGCGCCCGGTCTGCTCGCCCGGCCGGATCCCTGGCACGAAGGCGCCGCTTTTCTTGAGGTTGTCGGCGGTGTCCTTCGGGTTGAACACGAGCGCCGTGTAGAAGAAGCAGAAGAAGATGATCGCCGAGCCGTACAGGAGCACGTAGACCGGCTGCCCGGGCGAGAGCGTGCCCGCGATGTTCTTGAGCCAGGTGAACCCTTCGCTCGTGCCGAACCAGCCCACCAGGGTGGCCGGAAAAAGAATGATAGAGGAGGCGAAGATCGGCGGGATCACGCCCGACATGTTGAGTTTCAACGGCAGGTGCGAGGATTGCCCCCCATAGACCTTGCGCCCGACCTGGCGCTTGGCGTAGTTCACGAGGATCCGGCGCTGCCCGCGCTCGACGAAGCACACGAACGCGGTCACCCCCAGCACCAGCCCGAAGATGACGAGCGCGATCAGGATCGAGAACGCCCCGGTGCGCACCAGCTCGAGGGTGCCCGCCACCGCCTGCGGCAGCCCGGCCGCGATGCCGGCGAAGATGATGAGGGAAATCCCGTTGCCGATGCCGCGCTCGGTGATCTGCTCGCCGAGCCACATCAGGAAGATGGTGCCGGTGGTGAGCGTCACCATGGCGGTGAGGCGAAACATGAGGCCCGGCTCGATCACCAGCCCCCGTTGCGACTCGAGCGCGACCGCGATGCCCAGCGCCTGGAACAGCGCGAGCCCGGCGGTGAAGTAGCGCGTGTACTGCGTGATCTTGCGCCGCCCCGATTCCCCCTCCTTCTTGAGCGCCTCGAGCGTGGGCGAGACGACACTCATCAACTGCATGATGATCGAGGCCGAGATGTAGGGCATGATGCCGAGCGCGAAGATGGTGAAGCGCGAGAGCGCGCCGCCCGAGAACATGTTGAACATGTCGAGGATGCCCCCGCGCTGCGAGCGGAAGAGCTCCGCGAGCTGCTCCGGGTCGATCCCCGGCACCGGGATGAAGGAGCCGATGCGAAAGACGACGAGCGCGCCCAACAGGAACAGCAGGCGACGCTTGAGATCGCCCATCTTTCCCAGGCCCAGCAGCGAATCGTTGGAGGCCAGGCTCACTTGGACTTCTTCCCGCCCGCGGCCTCGCCGGCATCGGGCTTCCTGCCTTCGGGGATGCCCGGGTCCTTGCCTGCCTGCTTCGCCTTGGCCGGCTGCGGGGGAGCCGGCACCTCGACGTCGCCGCCGGCCGCCTCGATCGCGGCGCGTGCGCCCTTGGAGACGAGCAGGCCCTTCACCGCGACCTTGCGCTTGATCTCGCCGGCGCGGATCACCTTGGCGCGCAGTGCCGGCTGCGGCACGACACCCGCCTGCTTGAGAGCCGCGAGATCGATCACCTCGGCGGACATCTTCTGCAAGTCGGAGAGCCGCACTTCCGCCGTGTCGTCGCGGTGCAGGGAGACGAAGCCACGCTTCGGCAGCCGGCGCTGCAGCGGCATTTGGCCGCCCTCGAAGCCGACCTTGTGGAAGCCGCCGGAGCGCGACTTCTGGCCTTTATGGCCGCGCCCCGCGGTCTTGCCATGGCTGCCGAATCCGCGGCCGACCCGCTTCCTGGAGCGATTGGAACCGCGAGCCGGTTTGATCTCGTTGAGCTGCATGCTATTGCCGTTCCAACTTCACCAGATAGGACACCTTGCCGATCATCCCGCGGGTGGCCGGCGTGTCGGGCAGCTCCACCGTCTGGTTGAGGCGCTTAAGCCCCAGCCCGCGCACGCAGGCGCGATGCGGCTGCTTGGCGCCGATCGGGCTCCTGACCAGCGTCACTTTCAGCGTCTTGTCGTGCGCCTTGGTCATAAGTTACCCCGTGATCTCCTCGACCGACTTGCCGCGCTTGGCGGCGATCTGCGCCGGCGTGTTCATGCTCGTCAGCCCGTTGATCGTCGCCCGCACCACGTTGTAGGGATTGGTGGAGCCGAGGCATTTGGCAAGCACGTTGTGCACCCCCATCACCTCGAACACCGCGCGCATCGGGCCGCCGGCGATGATGCCGGTGCCGTCCGAAGCGGGCTGCATGTAGACGCGCGATGAGCCGTGATGCCCGATGACCGCATGCTGCAGCGTGCCGTTCTTGAGGCTCACCTTGACCATCTTGCGGCGCGCCTCTTCCATGGCTTTCTGGACCGCAACCGGCACTTCACGCGCCTTGCCCTTGCCCATGCCGATGCTGCCGTCGCCGTCGCCCACCACGGTGAGCGCGGCAAAGCCGAGCACGCGGCCGCCCTTTACCACCTTGGTGACGCGGTTGATCGCGACCATCTTCTCGCGCAGCCCGTCGCCGCGCTCCTCGCCGCCGTGCATTCTGGATGCGTGTAGCCTTGCCATGAGTTTAAGTCCCTAGAGCTCTCAAAACTTGAGGCCCGCCTCGCGCGCGGCGTCGGCAAGCGCCTTGACGCGCCCATGAAACTTGTAGCCTCCGCGGTCGAAGGCGACCGCTTCGATGCCGAGGCTCTTCGCCTTCTCGGCGATGCGCTTGCCGACCTCGACTGCGGCCTTGACGTTGCCGCCGTACATCACCGTCTTGCGCAACTCGGGGTCCACCGTGGAGACCGCCGCGAGCACCTTGGTTCCGCTCACGTCCACCACCTGCGCGTAGATGTGACAATTCGAGCGGTGCACGGTAAGCCGCACCGCCTTCAACTGCGCGATCTTCGCGCGGGTCTTGCGCGCTCTGCGCAACCGCTGCTGGTTCCTGTCAAACATGTGCGCCCTCGGTCACTTCTTCTTCGTCTCCTTGATCACGACCTGCTCGCCGGCGTAGCGCACGCCCTTGCCCTTGTAGGGCTCGGGGCTGCGGTAGGCGCGCACTTCCGCCGCCACCTGGCCAACCAGCTGCCGGTCCATGCCCTTGATCACGATCTCGGTCTGCGTCGGCGTCTCAACCCTGACGCCCTTCGGCATCGGGTGCACGGTCGGGTGCGAGAAGCCCAGCGTGAGGCTGAGCTTGTCGCCCTGGGCCTGCGCGCGATAGCCCACGCCCGTGAGCGTGAGCTTCTTCTCGAAGCCCCTGGTGACGCCGGTGACCATGTTGGCGACCAGCGCGCGCAGCGTGCCCGACATCGCGTTGGCGTGGCGGGAGTTGCCGGCGGCCTTGAACACGACGCTGTTGTCCACCTTCTCGACCCTGACCACCGGCGCAAGTTTCTGCGTGAGCGTGCCCAGCGGGCCCTTCACCGAGATCTGCCCGGGGGCGAGCGTCACTTCCACCTTCTCCGGCAGCACGACTGGGGCGTTTCCGATTCTCGACATGGCGCGGCTCCCGTTACGCGACGATGCACAGCACTTCGCCGCCGACGCCCAGCCCGCGCGCCTTGCGGTCGGTCATCACGCCCCTGGAAGTGGACACGATCGCCACGCCGAGCCCGTTCATCACCTTGGGCAGGTCGCCGCTCGGCCGGTAGATTCGCAGCCCCGGGCGGCTCACGCGCTCGATCTTCTCGATCACCGGCCTGCCGGCGTAATACTTGAGGGCGATTTCGAGCGCCGGCTTGCCCTCCAGTTCGCGCACCGCAAAGTCCTCGATATAGCCCTCGTCCTTGAGCACCTGCGCGATGGCGCTCTTCAGCTTGCTCGCGGGTATCACCACCGACTGCTTCTCCGAACGCTGGGCGTTGCGGATGCGCGTCAGCATGTCGGCGATCGGATCTGTCATTGCCATGAGTCTGCTATTCCTAGTTCAAGGTTCAAAGTTCAAGGTTCAAGGTTCAAGGTTCAAGGTCGAAGGTTGGGGATTCCCGGTTTCAACTTTGAACTTTGAACCCGGAACCTTGAACCCGTCCTTCACCAGCTTGCCTTGATCACGCCCGGGATCTCGCCGTGCGGTACACGCCGCGCGGGCGCCCGGTCAACGCGCAGCGGTTCCTCAACCGCACCGGGGACGCGTTGCGCGGCAGCTGCTGCAGCTTCATCCGTGCCGCGTAGCGCTCCTCGGGCGAGAGCTTGGGGTTGTTGATGATCTCCAGCAGCTCCTTCCGCTTGGCGGCGTACTTCTTGACCGTTTTGCGGCGTTTCTGCTCGCGGTTGATGACGGCGGTTTTTGCCATAGGTTATGCCTCAGAGGCTCTTAGTTCCTGAACGGGAATCGGAAGGCGCCGAGCAGCGCCTTCGCTTCATTGTCGGTCTTCGCGGTGGTCGAAATGGTGATATTCATGCCACGGATCGCGTCGATCTTGTCGTACTCGATCTCGGGGAAGATGATCTGTTCCTTGACGCCCATGTTGTAGTTGCCCTGGCCGTCGAAGGCCCTGGCGGAGATTCCGCGGAAGTCGCGGATGCGCGGCATCGCGATGCTGACCAGGCGGTCGAGGAACTCGTACATGCGCCGGCCGCGAAGCGTCACCTTGCAGCCGATCGGGTAGCCCGCGCGGATCTTGTAGGTCGCCACCGATTTGCGCGCCTTGGTGACGATCGGCTTTTGGCCCGCGATCTTGCTCATGTCGGCCACCGCGTTGTCCAGGATCTTCTTGTCCGCGACCGCCTCGCCCACGCCCATGTTAAGGACGATCTTTTCGACACGCGGCACCTGCATCGCGGTCTTGTAGCCGAACTGCTGCATCAGCTGCTTGACCACGTTCTCACGGTAATGGATTTGCAGGCGCGGAACCGGCGCCGGGCGGGCGGGCCTGGATTCCTTGACCTCCTTGGCCTCCTTCGCCTCCCTCGGCTCGGGCTGCTTGCCTTCCCTGGCTGGCGCGGGAGCCTTCGCTTCCTTCGGCGCCGCGGGCTGCTGCTTCGCCTCCCTGGGAGCCTTGGCGTCCTTCTGCGGAGCCTTCGCTGCCTTGTCCTGCCTAGCGTCTTTCTCGCTCTTCGCTGCGCTCATGCGTCAATCACTTCGCCGTTGGACTTGAAATAACGAACGCGGCGGCCGTCCTCCAGGACCCGGATCCCGACGCGGTCGGCCTGCTTGGTCCCCGGGTTGTAGAGCGCCACGTTCGAGACGTGCAACGGCATCTCCTTGTCGACGATGCCGCCGGTAATGCCTTTCATCGGATTGGGACGCCGGTGCTTCTTGACCTTGTTCGCGCCCTCCACCAACACGTGCTCCGAGTCGACAATCCTGAGCACGGTCCCGCGCTTGCCCATGTCGCGGCCCGCGACCACGATTACGTCATCGCCTTTTCGAATTCTCTTCATCGCGTTTCCCGATGCTTTTCATGGACCGCCAAGACGCCAAGTAACCCCAAATCCTCAACCACCCAGGACACGAAAGACACAAGGGGTTTCACACCTGGACTGACTTCGTGTCCTTTGTGGTTCAAGAATCTGACTCTCACTCTGCGTCCTCTGCGTCTCTGCGGTTGGCGTCCTTCACCTATAGAACCTCGGGCGCGAGCGAAACGATCTTCATGAAGCGCTCGGTCCGCAGCTCCCGCGTCACCGGCCCGAAGATGCGCGTGCCGATCGGCTCGAGCTTGGGCGTGAGCAGCACCGCGGCGTTCGAGTCGAACTTGATCAGAGACCCGTCGCTGCGGCGTACGCCCTTGGCCGTGCGCACCACCACCGCGTCGTAGATCTCGCCTTTCTTCACGCGGCCGCGCGGAGCAGCGTCCTTCACGCTCACCTTGATGACGTCCCCGATCCCGGCGTAACGCCGTTTCGAGCCGCCCAGCACCTTGATGCACATCACCGAGCGTGCGCCGGTGTTGTCCGCCACGTCCAAAATGGACTGCATCTGAATCATCAAGAATCTCGCTGAATCGCTTCCCCAACTTGGCCGCCTGCGCTGCCAGTATTGGAGCCCGTCCGGGTCGGTCGCCGCGGCCCTCGAGAGGCGCGGCGAAAACATTTACTCCGCTGCACGCGCCCCGCGGTCCCGGGGGCGCCGAAAGGTTGCGGATTATAAGGGTATCCCGATGATTCCGCAACGCAAAATCAAACCGTTTTTGCCTTTTCCACCAGCTTGATCACGCGCCAGGCCTTGGTCCTGGCGATCGGCCGGCATTCCTCGATCATCACCAGATCGCCCTCCTTGCACTCGCTGGCCTCGTCGTGCGCGTGATACTTATTGGAGCGCGTGATGAACTTGCCGTAGAGGGGGTGCTCGACCCGGCGCTCCACCAGCACGGTGACCGTCTTTTTCATCCTGTCGCTGACGACGCGCCCCGTCAGCTGCCGCCTGGTGCTCGTTTCGCTCATGACTTGGCTTGTTCCTTAGAGGCTCTTAGCCTTTTGCGCCAGCACGGTGCGCAAGCGGGCGATGTCGCGCCGCACCTTGGCGAGCTGGCTGGTGTTGGTGAGCTGCTGGGTGGCCTTCTGCATGCGCAGGCCGAACTGCGCCTTGAGCAGCGAGGCGAGCTCCTGCCGCAGCTCCTCGGGTGACTTCTCTCTCAATTCGGCTGCTTCCATCGCCTAACCTCCCAGCAGCCGCGACACAAACGTCGTGCGCAGCGGCAGCTTCGACGCCGCGAGGCGGAACGCTTCGCGCGCTTCCGTCTCCTGCACGCCGTCCATCTCGTAGAGCACGGTGCCCGGCTTGATCTCGGAAACCCAGAACTCGGGGTTCCCCTTGCCGTTGCCCATGCGCACTTCCGCCGGCTTCTGCGACACCGGCTTGTCCGGGAAGATGCGGATCCAGATGCGCCCGCCGCGCTTGATCTGGCGCGACATGGCGCGGCGTCCCGCCTCGATCTGGCGCGCGGTGAGCCGGCCCCGGGTGGTCGCTTTCAAGCCGTACTCGCCGAAGGAAACCTTGTTGCCGCGGGTCGCGATCCCGCGGTTGCGGCCCTTCTGTTCCTTGCGGTATTTACGCCTTGCCGGTTGCAGCATTCTTCGCTCCTGCCCTTGGCTTCGCCGGGCTGCGCCGCGGCTTCTTCGGCTTGTCGCTCGCCTCGCGTGCAGCGGAAGGCGCGGGCTTCGCCGGCGCTGCCGGCGCCCCCGCCGGCGCGGCCGTCGAAGCCGCGGCACCCGCCGCGGCGAGGGCCGCGACCGGCTGCTCGTTCTTCTGCATCACCTCGCCCTTGAACACCCAGACCTTGATGCCGATCACGCCGTAGGTCGTTTTCGCCTCGGAAACCCCGTAATCGATGTCCGCGCGCAGCGTGTGCAAGGGCACGCGCCCTTCGCGGTACCACTCGTGGCGCGCGATATCGATCCCGTTCAGCCTGCCCGAGCTCGCGATCTTGATGCCCTGGGCGCCGAGCCGCATCGCGTTGGTGATGGCGCGCTTCATCGCGCGCCGGAACATGATGCGCTTCTGCAGCTGCTGCGCGATCGAGTCCGCGATCAGTTGCGCGTCGACCTCCGGCTTGCGCACTTCCTCGATGTTCACGTGCACCGGCACCCCCAGCATCTTCTGCAGCTCGACCTTGAGCGATTCGATGTCCTCGCCCTTCTTGCCGATCACCACGCCCGGTCGCGCGCTGTGCACCGTGATGCGGGCGTTCTTCGCCGGTCGCTCGATCACGACCCTGGAGACGGCGGCATGCGCGAGCTTGCTCTTGAGATGGTCGCGCACCTTGAGGTCCTCGAGCAGCATCGCGGAGAAGTTCTTGTTGTTCGCGTACCAGCGCGAGGACCAGTTGCGGTTGAGCGCGAGCCGGAATCCGATCGGATTGATCTTCTGACCCATCTATTTCCTCCCGTCGCCGACCGTGATCAGGATGTTGCACGTCGGCTTGTTGATGCGCACGCCGCGGCCCTTCGACTGCGCGCGGAAGCGGCGCAGGAACGTACCGCGCTCGACACAGATGCTCGTCACCTTCAGCTCGTCGATGTCGGCGCCGTCGTTGTGCTCGGCGTTGGCGATCGCGGACTCCAGCACCTTGCGGATGATCACCGCGCCCTTTTTCGGGCTGAACTGCAGGATGTTGAGCGCGTCGTCGACCTTTTCGCCGCGGATCAGGTCGGCCACCAGCCTTCCTTTCTGGGCCGAGAGACGGACGCCGCGCAGTTTCGCTGTGGTGTTCACGTCGGACGGCTCACGCCTTCGCCGGTGCCGGTGCTGGCGCCGGTGCCGGTGCCGCTGCTGATGGCGTCGGGCTCGATCTCCTGTCGCCGGCCGCGGCCGCGGCGGCCGCCGCCGCCGCAGCCTGCGCCGAGCCCGCCTTGGAGTGGCCCTTGAAGATGCGGGTGTGGGAAAACTCGCCGAGCTTGTGGCCGACCATGTTCTCGGTGATGTAGACCGGCACGTGCTGCCTGCCGTTGTGCACGCCGATGGTGAGCCCCACGAAATCGGGCAGGATGGTCGAGCGGCGCGACCAGGTCCTGATCGGGCGCCTGTCGTTCGTCTTCTGCGCCGCCTCCACCTTCTTCATGAGATGGAGATCGACGAACGGGCCCTTCTTGATCGAGCGCGCCATGGGTTAGCCTCCGACCGCCTTGGCGTTGCGGCGCCGGATGATCATGGCGTCGGTGCGCTTGTTCTTCCGCGTCTTGTAGCCCTTGCACATCACGCCCCAGGGGCTGACCGGGTCCCGCGCCGCGGACTTCTTGCCTTCGCCGCCGCCGTGCGGGTGATCGACCGGGTTCATCGCCACCCCGCGCACCGTGGGCCGCACGCCACGCCAGCGCACGCGCCCCGCCTTGCCGATGGATTCGAGCGAGTGCTCCTCGTTGCCGACCTCGCCGATGGTGGCGCGGCAGTTGATGTGCACCTTGCGGATCTCGCCCGAGCGCAGCCGGATCTGCGCATAGTCGCCCTCGCGCGCGAGCAGTTGCACCGAGGCCCCCGCCGCGCGCGCGAGCTGCGCGCCCTTGCCGGGCAGCATCTCGACGCAGTGGATGATGGTGCCGACGGGGATGTTCCGCAGCGGCAGCGTGTTGCCGACCTTGATCGGCGCATCCGGCCCGGATACGAGCTGCATGCCGGCGGATACGCCCTTGGCCGCTATGACGTAGCGGCGCTCGCCGTCGGAGTAGCAGAGCAGCGCGAGATAGGCGCTGCGGTTGGGGTCGCGCTCGAGCCGCTCGACCTTGGCCGGGATTCCGTCCTTGTCGCGCTTGAAGTCGATGACGCGGTAATGCTGCTTGTGGCCGCCGCCCTGGTGGCGCATGGTGATCTCGCCGTAGACGTTGCGGCCCGCTTTCCTGACCTTGCGCTCGACGAGGTGCGAAACCGGCCCGCCCTTGTGCAGGTCGGGATTGACGACCTTGACGACCTGGCGCCGTCCGGGAGTCGTCGGCTTAACCTTGACCAGCATTACTTGGCCTCCGCTTGTTCAGCAAAGTTGATCTCCTGGCCGGGCTTGAGGCTGATGTAGGCCTTCTTCCAGTGGTTGCGCCGACCGGTGAGCTGCCCGAAGCGCTTGCCCTTGCCGCGGACGTTGACCACCTGCACCGACTTGACCTCGACCTTCTTATCCTTGGTGCTGAACATCAGCTCCACCGCCGCCTTGATCTCGTGCTTGGTGGCATCGGGGACGACGCGGAACACGACCTGGTTGTTCTTCTCGGCGACGAAAGTGCCCTTCTCCGAGATCACCGGCGCGACGATCACCTGCATCAGGCGCTCCTGCTGCTTGGCGCTGACAGCGGTCATGCGAATATCTCCTCGATCTTGGCCACTGCGCCTTTCGTCACCAGCACCTTGGCGTGCTGCATCAGGCTGAGCGGATCGGCGTTCGCGACGGTCACGACATTGACGTTCGGCAGGTTGCGCGAGGACAGGCGCAGATTGTCGTCCACGGCTTCGGTGATGATCAGCACGTCGTCGAGCCCCATCCCCTTCAGCTTCTTTGCGAGCAGCTTCGTCTTCGGGGCGTCCACGGTGAACTTCTCGACCACCGCCAGCCGGTCCTCGCGCGCGAGCTGCGACAGGATCGAGGACACCCCGGCGCGGTACATCTTGCGGTTGATCTTCTGTCCGAAGTTCTCGTCCGGCAGGTTGGGGAAGATCCTGCCGCCGCCGCGCCACAGAGGGCTTGCGGCCGTGCCCGCGCGAGCGCGGCCTGTGCCCTTCTGCCGCCACGGCTTGCGGTGCGACTTGTTCACATCGCCGCGCCCCTTCTGCGCGCGGGTGCCGCTGCGCGCGTTGGCGAGATACGCGGTGATCACCTGGTGCACAAGCGCCTCGTTGAACTCCCGCCCGAACGCCGCATCGGATGCCGGGACCGTGGCGGTCGGCTTGCCTTTCTCGTTGATGAGCTTCAGTTCCATCGCGCCCCCGCTTTACTTGGCGGCCTTGCCGGACGTGGGCGCGGCGGCCCTGGCCGCCGCCGATTTCGCCGCCCGGACGGTCGGGCGCACCGTGACGCCGCCGCCGCGCGATCCGGGCAGCGCGCCCTTGATCAGCAGCAACTGGCGCTCAATGTCGATCCGGATGATTTCGACGTTTTGCGCCGTCGTCGTGGCGCTGCCCATGTGGCCGGCCATGCGCTTCCCGGGGAACACGCGGCCCGGGTCCTGGTTCTGGCCGATCGAGCCGGGCTTGTTGTGCGAGACCGAGGTGCCGTGGCTCGCGGGGCCGGAGGAGAAATGGTGGCGCTTGATGACGCCGGCGAATCCCTTGCCCTGCGAGGTGCCGGTCACGTCGACTTTCTGCCCCACCTTGAAGACGTCCACGCCGATCGTGCCGCCGACTTTGAAGTTGGCGAGATCTTCGGGGCTCACGCGGAACTCCTTCAGAATGTGGCCCGCTTCCACCCCGGCCTTGGCGAAGTGGCCGGCCATGGCCTTGTTGACACGGGCCGGGCGCCGCCGCCCGTGGGCGACCTGCACGGCGGCATAACCGTCGGTATCCGGCGTCTTGATCTGGGCGACGCGATTGTTCGACACGTCCACCACGGTTACCGGGATGGTGTCTCCATCGTCGGTGAACACGCGGGTCATGCCGACCTTGCGCCCCACTAATCCCAAACTCATTGTAGTTACCCTTGTTCTCTAAGGTGCCGGTTGCAATTGACCGACGGTCTTACATCAATGTTTAATGCTGAATTTTGAATGTTGAGTTGAAATCGAACCATTCAACACTAAACATTCAACACTCACAATTTGATTTCAACGTCCACCCCCGCCGGAAGATCCAGCTTCATCAGCGCGTCCACCGTCTTGTCGGTGGGATCGATGATGTCCATCAGGCGCAGATGCGTGCGAATCTCGAGCTGGTCGCGCGAGGTCTTGTTGACATGCGGCGAGCGCAGCAGATCGAAGCGCTGCTTGCGCGTCGGGAGAGGCACGGGGCCCTTCACCACCGCGCCGGTGCGCTTGGCCGTGTCCACGATCTCGAGCGCCGACTGGTCGATCAACCGGTAGTCGAACGCCTTCAACCGGATCCGTATTTTCTGACTTTTTACCGTTGCCATAAATTAAGTTCCGAGTTCCATGTTCCGAGTTCCGTGTTCGGTGTTTCGAGTTGTTAACCCGGAACCTTGAACCCTGAACCCGGAACGCGTTATTCGATCACCTTCGCCACCACGCCGGCACCGACCGTCTTGCCGCCCTCGCGAATCGCGAAGCGCAAGCCCT
>JACPEF010000049.1 GCA_016183675.1 Betaproteobacteria bacterium | reverse complement strand
CTTCCCAGATCTTCTGCCACGGGCCGGGCGGCGCGATTTCATCCAGCGGCCTGCCCTGCACCAGCAGCAGCTCGCAATCCCGCTTCCGCGACGGCACTTCCTCGCGGTGGGTGACGATGCAGGCGAAGTAACGCAGCATCGCGCGCAGCGGCTCGGACCCTATCGGCTGATACAGATCGAGCCGGGTGAACTCATGGCTCATCGCCTGACTCCTTGTGCGTTGGCGACGGGGTTCGGCTAGAGCTTGTTGGAGTACTTGCCAACAAGTCGCTCTGTTGGTATTATCTCCAACATGCAGGCCGAGCCGCTCCTGGACGAGCGTCATGTGTTGAGCGAAGCGGCCTTCGCGGAACTTATAGTATGGCGCGTGCCTACGCCGGTTCGGGGCTCTGCGCACCGGTTTCGGTATCGGTTGGCTCTGGTCGTGAGAGGAGCGTGCGTGCTGCGCTACGACAACGAGGCTGGCAAGGGCGATCACAGACACGTCGGCAACACGGAGGCGCTCTACAAATTTACGACCCCTGAGCAACTGCTCGCCGATTTTTGGGCGGATGTGGACGATTGGAGGCTTTGATATGAGGACCGTTACTCTTTCTGTGGCTGCACGCGAAGGCGTCACGCGGCGCGCGCTCGATGCATTCTCAGGCAAGCGCCGGGGAGCGCATATCTCCTTCGCCTCGGCCGACCTGCTGTGGAAAGTGCTCACGGCCAAGCGCTGGGAGTTGCTCAAGGCCATCGCGGGTGGCGGTGCGATGACGCTGCGCGAAGCGGCGCGCCGCGCTGGCCGTGACGTAAAGGCGGTGCACGGGGACGTGCATGCCCTGCTAGCCGCGGGGGTCCTGCGCAAGAACGCGAACGGTAAGATCGAATTTCCGTTTGACGCAGTGCATGTGGACTTTCTGCTGAAGGCCGCGTAGTTGCGCGGATTTGAAGCGGCGATCGGTGATCGGTGATAGGGTCAGGCTTGGCTTATTGCATATTGTCGCCTGGCGGCGCCTAAGCTGTCTCGCTCGAACTTATCGGCGTTCATCGGCGGCGAGAAAAAAAGATTCAGGAATTAGAGTTCCTTATCCGCGTTTATCTGCGGCTCCATAAGCAGTGACGAAGTGACGCAGTGACGAAGTGAGGGAATCAATTCGGCGTGTATCGGCGTTCATCGGCGGTAAAAAATCAGGATCAAGGATCAAGGATTCAGTGCCTTGTTTTCCGTGTGTTTCCGTGGCCGATTGGATTTTCATTGGTGTTCATCGGCGGCGAGAAAAGGCAAGGCAGAAGGCAGAAGGATGAAGGCAGAAAGATTCTTGAGTTCTATCCGCGTTTATCCGCGTTTATCTGCGGCTCCATAAGCAGTGACGAAGTGACGCGGTGACGAAGTGAGGGAATCAATTCGGCGTGTATCGGCGTCCATCGGCGGCTGCAATTCCTGCTTCTGCTTTTCCTTGGCGTCTTGGCGGCTAATTTGAACGTATAGCAGGGCGCTGGTAAAGCCTATAGCGCTCGTCCTTGTCGCCGGGCCGGTTGCCTTCCCAGATCTTCTTCCACGGCCCGCGCGGCGCGAATTCCTCGTGCGGCTTGCCCTGCACCAGCAGGAGGTCGCAGTTCGGGCTGCGCGCGATGCCCTCTTCGCGCTCGGTGATGATGCCGGCGAAATAGTGCAGCAGCGCGCGCTGCGGCTCGCCGAGCTCGCGGCTCGACACGCAGCGGTACTGCTTCGGCATCGCGGCGGTCATCCCGGCGATCATCGAGCGGTAACTCTTGGCGTTGTCGACCCAGCCGATGAAGAGGATGGCGGTGAGCGCCCAGACCGCGGTCATGCCCGCGGCCCACACGACGACCGGGCGCATCGGGCTCCGCTTGAACGAGAACAGCACCGCGAACCACGCCAGCGTGTACGCGAGCGCGAACGAGAAGGGCAGCCACTTGAACCCGGGCTCGTAGCCGGGGCGTATCCGGTGCAGGTGCTCGTGCAGCCGCGCCGGGATGCCGAGCTCGAGCCCGCTCCAGTAGAACCAGAACACGGCGACGAAAAAGGTGAAGGCCATGGCGCTGAACCAGTACCACGCGTTCGCCGCGCCGCGGCGCAAGGTTTCGGGTGCCGGCACCGCGAGCAACGAGAGCGGCAACAGCAAGGGCAGCGCGTAGAGTTCGCGCGCGTCCGCCGATCCCGAGAGCACTCCCAGCGTCACGAGGAAGCCGACGAGCGGCAGCACGATCGCCGGCTTGGCGAGGCCCGCGAGACGCTCGCGCCACAGTACCCACAGCACGAGCGCCCACACCGGCCACGCGTAGCGGCGCCGGCGGCGATCAGCATGCTTGCCGCGTAGCCGCGGCCGCGCCAGCCGCGCGAGACGACCGGCAGCAGCAGTGCGATGAGGGCAAGAATGGCAGGCGCGAGCAGGCCGTTCGCGAGAAAGGCGATGCCGGCCCCGGTGCCGATCCAGGCGCCGCCCGCGGCCGGGCGCCGCAGGCTGAGCGCGAACCCGTAGTAGGCGATCGCGAAGCCCGCGAGCATCGCCACGTCGGTGATGAGCTGGTGGCTGCGGACCACGAGCCCGAAGCAGCCGAGCAGCAGCAGCGCGGAAACGGCGCCGTACCGCGTGCCGTGGAACTCCCGGCCGGCGACGGCGGTGAACGCAAAGGTGAGCGCCATCCAGAAACCGGTCGCAAGCCGCGCCGCGTCGTGCAGCGGCAGGATCGCGGAAAAGACCTGTGCGCTCGCCGCAGCGACGAGGTAGGCAAGCGGAGGCTTGTCCAGGAACGGCTCGCCCGCCAGCGCCGGCACCACCCACGAGCCGCCGTTCAAGATCCCGTAGACCACGCCGAAGGTATAGGCCTCGTCCGGCTTCCACGGATCGTGCCCGATGAGGCCGGGCAGGATCCAGGCGAGGCAGAACAGCGCGACGAGAACGGTGCGGTGCGAGATCATCGCCGGCTCGCCGGTGGCGGGGTATGAAGGATACGCACGATCTCCCGTTGTTCTTGTTTGAGCGCGATTATCGCATCACCAGCGCGTGAGGGCGTCAGAGCGTGAGAGCGGGAGAGCGACAGAATCCGTGAGGGCGTCAGAGCGTGAGAGCGGGAGAGCGTCAGAATCGGTGAGGGCGTGAGGGCGGGAGAGCGACAAATTCCGTGAGGGCGTGAGAGCGTGAGCGCGAGAGGGCGAAACAAGACCCTCTTTCCATCTCCCGATCTTTCGATCTCCCGGCTTTTCCAGCTCCCGATCTCCCGACTTCCCGATCTCCCGGCTTTTCCAGCTCCCGATCTCCCGATCTTACGATCTCCCGGTCTTTCGATCTCCCGATCTGACGATCTCCCGGCCTTTCGATCTCCCGACCTCCCGACCTCACGGCTGCGGCCTCTGACCGGCTATCGGCAAGCATCCAGATACATCGCGTCGGCTGCCTGCGCGCCTCCGGGGTCGGATCCCCAGAAAAGCTGGGGCCCCTCCTCCGCCCTGCGACGCGCTACTCGACGATCTTGAGCGGTTGTCCTGCGACCGGCTCGCCGGCCGGGTAGAGACCGTTGATGACTCGCAGATGTCCCTCGGCGAACCTGCCGAGCGGCGAGCGCTGCGCGAGCTGGGCGAAGGTGAGGCCCGGCTGCGCGGTGATCACGCGCAGCCGCAAGGGACGTGCCAGCGCCCGCTCCTCGCTGGTGATCGCGTGAAAGCTCATGAGCGAAGCGTTGATCTCGCCTTGGTGCTGGTTGAACGCCGCCGCCGTGCGCGCCTGCGCCCCGATGAGATAGGCGCTCTTCCCGAGGAACACGCATACCACGCGCGTCGGCGCGCCGCCGATGGTGGTGGTCGTCATGGCGGCTGGCAGCCCGTTGACGGTTGTCGGCGTCACCTGGGCGCCGAAAGACAGGTTTACACGCTTGCGCAACACGTCAGCGGGGCTCCCCTGAGCGGGGCCGCCGGAGCGCAGATCGATCAGGGCCTCGCCCTTGGGGCTCGTGGCCGTCACGTTCTGCGGCCGGTTCCGCACGCGCCAACCCGCGGGAAAGCGCATCGCGAGGCCGAGCTGGGCGTGATAGAGATGGTTGTCGCGCACGATGCCCTGGCTCGCGCTGTCGGCAAATACCATGCGGTCAATGCGCCGCAGGAATTCTTCCCGGGCGGTGCGCGTGGAGGCCTGCTTGAAGCGCGCGGCCTCGCCCACCACCTGCTGCAGCCGCGTATCGTTGTCGGGGTGCGTAGCAAACAGGCCGTGGTAGGCACGCGGCTGGCGGCCCTCGGCCTTCGCCACCTCGGCGTCGAACAGCTCCTGGTTCTTGAGCACGCCGACCACCTTCACCGTCGCCTGCGGGTCGTAGCCCGTGCGCGCGAGATATTCCGCCCCCAGCCGGTCGGCTTCCAGCTCGTGCTCGCGCCCGTAGCCCGACAGGAGCGCGCCGCCCAGGACGTTGATCGCTGTGTCCCCCAGTCCGCCGCGCGTCTCGGGCACGAAGATTTGCAGGATCGCCGCGCCGATGTTGGCGGCGGTTGCAGCGGTCAACTGCTGCACCGAGTGCCGCGCGGTCACGTGTCCCAGCTCGTGCCCCAGCACGGCCGCGAGCTCGGCCTCCGAGTTGAGGTAGGCGAGCAACCCGCGGGCGATGTAGAGGTAGCCGCCCGGCAGCGCGAAGGCGTTGACGTCGGGGCTGTCCACCACGAGGAAGTGGTACTCGAGCCCGGGTCGGTGGCTCGCCTTGGCGAGCCGCTGCCCGACCTCGTTCACGTACTGCTGCAGCGGTGCGTTGTCGTACACGCCGTACTCCTTGCGCACCTTCGGGTCCTCGCGCCGGCCGATGGCGATCTCCTGCGTTTCGGAGACCAGCACGAGGTTCGGCTGGCCGGAAACCGGGTTCTGCGCGCAGTTGGATAGCGCGAGCGCGACCAGCAGCATTCCTATATGGGTGAACTTGTTCGGCACGCTCAAGACCGGTTCATGATTCTCAGCCGTCACCAAAAACGGGGCACTGGAACAGTGCGCCTCGCACCAATAACGTGCGTCGCACCGATCGATGCACGACACGCCAATTTTACCGCGTGTGCGGGGCCGCCGTGAATTCGCCAACCAAATCAGTTCATTGGCAATGCGGACCGGCCGCGCTCCGGCTGCCCGCGTGCGGGTTGGTACGCATCCTGCAATAACGCGGCCGTCAACCCGATCAGGAGACTGAGATGTCCGCATTCAAGGATCCGTTCAATCCGGAATTGAGGCTCGCGCGCGGCTGTGGTTGCGGCCGTCACAACGACCAGGCCGAGCACGACGCCGCGTCCGCGCCCCCGACTGACACCGAGACGCTCGCCAGCCGCGCTGTCGACCAGGCGGTGATGCGCGCGCTGTTCCCCCGCGATGAGACGCGCCGCCGCTTCCTGAAGGCGGTCGGCGCGAATACCGCGCTGGCGGCGGTCGCGCAGTTCTTCCCGCTCGCCGCCGCGCGCGAAGCCTTCGCGCAAGGCAAGGGGCAGATCGAGAAAGCCTCGATCAAGGTCGGCTTCATCCCGATCACCTGCGCCACTCCCATCATCATGTCGCAGCCGATGGGCTTCTACGGCAGGCAGGGCCTGAACGTGGACGTGGTGAAGACCGCGGGCTGGGCGGTGATCCGCGACAAGACGCTCAACAAGGAGTACGACGCGGCGCACATGCTCTCGCCGATGCCGCTCGCGATCACGCTCGGGGTGGGCTCGAGCCCGATTCCCTACACCATGCCGGCGGTGGAGAACATCAACGGCCAGGCGATCACGCTCTCCGTCAAGCACAAGGACAAGCGCGATCCCAAGCAGTGGAAGGGTTTCAAGTTCGCGGTGCCCTTCGACTACTCGATGCACAACTACCTGCTGCGCTATTACGTCGCGGAGCACGGCCTCGACCCCGACAAGGACATCCAGATCCGCGCGGTGCCGCCGCCCGAGATGGTGGCGAATCTGCGCGCCGACAACCTGGACGGCTTCCTCGCCCCCGACCCGATGAACCAGCGCGCGGTGTACGACGGCGCGGGCTACATCCACACGCTGACGAAGGACATCTGGGAGGGCCATCCGTGCTGCGCCTTTGCCGCGAGCAAGGAGTTCGTCACCAAGCTGCCCAATACCTACCGCGCGCTGCTGAAGGCGATCATCGAGGCGACGGCATTTGCCTCCAAGGCCGAGAACCGCAAGCAAATCGCGGAGGCGATCGCGCCGGCGAACTATCTCAACCAGCCGGTGACGGTGGTCGAGCAGGTGCTGACCGGAACCTTCGCCGACGGGCTCGGCAACGTGCGCAAGGTGCCGAACCGCATCGACTTCGATCCGTTCCCGTGGCACTCGTTCGCGGTGTGGATCCTGACGCAGATGAAGCGCTGGGGGCAACTTAAGGGCGACGTGGACTACGCCAAGGTCGCGCGCGAAGTATTCCTCGCCACCGACGCTACGCGGCTCATGAAGGAGGTCGGGATGAAGCCCCCGGCTACGACCAGCAAGAAATTCGCGGTGATGGGCAAGGAATTCGATCCCGCCAGGCCCGACGCCTACATCGCCAGCTTTGCCATCAAGCGAACGGCATGAACAACAGTTGTCAGCGTTCAGCCAAAGCACGCTGGTTGAAGCTGAAAGCTGATAGCCGATAGCCGATAGCTGAATGGGGGATGCCGAATGAAAGGCATACAGATCTGGGGCGCGCCGCTGTTGTCCGTCGCCATCTTCCTCGCGTTCCTCGCGGTCTGGCATGCGGGGACGCGGCAGGAAGCGGCGCGCCAGGTGGTGGACGCCGAGTACGCGAGGCTGGTCGGCGCGGAAGCCGCCAGCGGCCAGAAATCGGCGTTTCCCGCACCCGCCGACGTGGGCCGCAAGATCTGGGGGCACCTCACCGATCCCTTCTACGACAAGGGCCCCAACGACAAGGGCATCGGCATCCAGCTCGCGTATTCGATTGCGCGAGTGATTGCGGGTTACCTGCTCGCGGCGCTGGTCGCGATCCCGATCGGGTTCCTGATCGGCATGTCGCCGCTCATCTACCGCGCGCTCGATCCCTTCATCCAGGTGCTGAAGCCGATCTCGCCGCTGGCATGGATGCCGCTCGCGCTGTTCACGCTCAAGGACAGCGGCGTGTCGGCGATCTTCGTCATCTTCATCTGCTCGATATGGCCGATGCTGATCAACACCGCATTCGGGCCCGCTGCGGAGAGCCTTCCGCGTGATTCTCCCGGCGGCCGCGCCCACCATCATGACCGGCATGCGCATCTCGATCGGCATCGCGTGGCTGGTGATCGTCGCCGCCGAGATGCTGGTGGGCGGCACCGGCATCGGCTACTTCGTGTGGAACGAGTGGAACAACCTCTCGATCGCCAACATTATCAGCGGCATCCTGGCGATTGGTCTCGTCGGCATGGTGCTCGACCAGGTCCTCGCGCACCTGACGCGCCTGGTCACCTTCCCGGAGTGAGACTTCAAGATTTAGCCGCAGATAAACGCCGATAAACGCAGATGAAACGCCCTAACAATCGCCTCGCCGGGTTTGAAACGATCGGCGTCCGCGTATATTTCCGTGTGGTTCCGTGGCTGAATTATCTCTAGATTTCCTCCGCGTCCTCCGCGTCCTCTGCGGTGAGAGGTTCTAAGTGACCGATCCGCTGATCCGCGTCGAAGGCATCGCCAAACGATTCAGCGGGCGCGACGGCACCGCCACCACTGTCTTCGACAACATTCATTTTTCGGTAGAGCCCGGCGAGTTCGTGTGCCTGATCGGGCACTCGGGCTGCGGCAAGACCACCATCCTCAACATCCTCGCCGGGCTGGAGCCGGCCTCCGACGGCTACGTCTTCGTCGGCGGGCGCGAGATCCGCGGCCCCAGCCTCGACCGCGCCGTGATCTTCCAGAGCCACGCGCTTATGCCGTGGCTCACCGTGAGCGGCAACATAGCGTTCGCCGTCACCTCGCGCTGGCCGGAATGGGACCGGGCGCGGGTGCGCACGCACTGCCAGAAGTACGTGGACCTGGTGAACCTGACCGGTGCCGAGCGCAAGCGCCCGGCGGAGCTCTCCGGCGGCATGAAGCAGCGTGTAGGCATTGCGCGCGCACTTGCGATCCAGCCCAAGATGCTGCTCATGGACGAGCCGTTTTCCGCCCTCGACGCGCTGACGCGCGGCATGCTGCAGGAGGAGGCGCTCCGTATCTGCGCCGAGACCCGCCAGACCGTATTCATGATTACGCACGATGTGGACGAGGCGATTCTGCTCGCCGACAAGATCATCCTCATGACCAACGGGCCCGACGCCAAGATCGCCGAGATCGTCGTCAACACGCTGCCGCGGAACCGCTCGCACCACACCGTGCACAAGGAACCGCATTACTACCCGATCCGCAACCACCTGCTGGATTTCCTGGTGAGCCGCTCGCGGCAGTTTAACGAAACGCTGCCGGCGGGTTACGACCCGAAGCATCCGTGCGTCGTTACACCGGGCCTCGGTAAAGCGGCGCCGGCGGTTCCCGCCGCGCCCGCGAGGCCCGCGGAAAAAGCTGTTGTCGTCAACTTAAGGTATTAGATAAAGGAGACTCAGATGAAGAAATCCGATGCACCCGAAGCGCTGCTCGCCGCAGCGAGTTACGCCAAACCCATGACGCGCACGGACGTGACGGAAATGATCGTCATGGCGAGAATCAAGAAAGGGCTCACCTGGGCCAAGCT
>JACPEF010000265.1 GCA_016183675.1 Betaproteobacteria bacterium | reverse complement strand
TGGCGGTTCGATTCTTGATTAGTTTTTCCTCCGCGTCCTCGGCGTCCTCTGCGGTGAGAGGTTCGGGGTCTTATTCGTCGAGCTGGCGGCGAAGCCGGTAGATCAGTTCGAGCGCGTCCTTGGGCGTGAGCGCGTCCGGGTCGAGCTCGCGCAGCAGCTTGAGCGCCGGAGATTCCGGCGGTGCTTCCTCCGTGTTTTTTCCGCGCGGCGCGACGAAAAGGTCGCGCTGCGGGCCGGCCGCCAGGCCGTGCTCCTCCAGTTCGGCCAGGCGCTTGCGCGCCGCGCGGATCACGGCGCCCGGCACGCCGGCGAGCTGCGCCACTTCCAGCCCGTAGCTCTGGTTCGCGGGGCCTTCCTCCACGCTGTGCAGGAAGACGATCTTGTCCTTGTGTTCGACCGCGTCGAGGTGCACGTTCGCGACCTGCCGGAAATCCTCCGCAAGCCGCGTCATCTCGAAGTAATGGGTGGCGAAGAGCGTGAGACTGCGGTTTTTCTCGGCGAGGTGCCGCGCGATCGCCCAGGCAAGCGCCAGGCCGTCGAGAGTCGAGGTGCCGCGGCCGATCTCATCCATCAGCACCAGGCTCTCCGGTGTCGCGTTGTGCAGGATGTAGGCGGCCTCCGTCATTTCCACCAGGAAAGTGGAGCGCCCGCCGGCGAGATCGTCCGCCGCGCCGATGCGCGTGAAGATCTGGTCGATGGAACCGAGCCGCGCGCGTTTCGCCGGGACGAACGAGCCGCAGTGGGCGAGCAGCGCGATCAGCGCGACCTGGCGCATGTAGGTGGATTTCCCGCCCATGTTAGGTCCGGTGACGATCAAGATCTGGCGCGAGCCCGACAGGCGCGCGCCGTTGGCGATGAACTCGTCCACCTGGCGCTCGACCACCGGGTGGCGACCGGCATCGATCTCGATCACCGGCTCGTCCGTGAATTCGGGCGCGCAGTAGTCAAGCGTCGCCGCACGCTCGGCGAACGCAGTCAGCAGGTCCGTTTCCGCGAGCGCGGCCGCCACCTGCTGCAGGCGCGATAGGTGCGCGGCGAGCACATCCAGCAGCTTGTCGTAGAGATGCTTCTCGCGCGCGAGCGCGCGCTCCTGCGCCGAGAGCGCCTTGTCCTCGAAGGCCTTGAGCTCCGGCGTGATGAAGCGCTCGGCGTTCTTGAGCGTCTGCCGGCGCCGGTAGTCGCCGGGCACGTTGTCCGCCTGCGCGCGCGTGACCTCGATGTAGAAGCCGTGCACGCGGTTGTACTCGACCTTGAGGTTGGGGATGCCGGTGCGCAGCCGCTCGCGCGCTTCGAGCTGCACCAGGAACTCGCCGCAGTTCGACTGGATCGCGCGCAGCTCGTCGAGCTCCGCGTCATAGGCGTCGGCGATGACGCCGCCCTCGCGCAGCACCGACGCCGGCTCGGGCTTGATCGCGGCGTCGAGCAGTGCGACGAGGTCGTCCCGGGGGACGAGCGTGCACGCGAGCTGGGCGAGCCGCGGGCTCGCGCGCGAAGCGAGCGCGGGGCCGAGCCTGGGCAGCAGCCTGAGCGTCTCGCGCAGCCCGGAGAGATCGCGCGGCCGGGCGGATTTCAGCGCGATCCGCGCGGTGATGCGCTCAACGTCCACGCATTGCTTGAGGAACCCCTGCAGCTCGCGATACGTGGCATTGCCCGTATCGCCGGTCAGCGCGGCGACCGCTTCGAGCCGCTCGGCGAGCGCAGCGCGGTCGCGCAGCGGGTGGTGCAGCGTGTGGCGCAGCAGCCGGCTGCCCATGCCGGTTGCGCACGTGTCAAGCAGCGACAACAGCGTCGGCGCCGACTCGCCGCGGATGGTCTCAGTGAGCTCGAGGTTGCGGCGGGTGGCGGGATCCATGCGCACGTAAGCGCGCTCCTGGTCGATGCTGAAGCTCTTCACGTGCGCGATCGCCGTGCCTTGCGTGGACCTCGCGTATTCGATCAGCGCGCCGGCGGCGCAAACCGCGGCGGTAAGCCCGTCCGCGCCAAAGCCGGAAAGATCGAGCGTCCCGAACTGGCGCGTGAGCGCGCGCACCGCCGCGTCGCGCTCGAACTGCCAGGGCGGCAGGCGCCTCACTGCCGCGGCGCAGGCGTCGAGCCCTCCGGGCGCCGCGTCCTCGGGAACCAGGATTTCCGCGGGCGCGAGCCGTTCCAGCTCCGCGGCGAGATTGCCGGGAGCGGTTTCCTTGACGGCGAAGCGGCCGGAGGCGAGCGACAGCCACGCCAGGCCCAGGACACCGCGCTGCGGAGAGAGCGCGAGCAGCAGGTTGTCGCGCTTGTCTTCCAGCAGCGCGGCGTCGGTCAGCGTGCCGGGGGTGACGACACGCGTCACCTCGCGCTCGACCGGGCCGCGCGATGCGTTGGGATCACCGATCTGCTCGCAGATCGCAACCGACTCGCCGAGCCTGACCAGCCTCGCGAGGTACTGGTCCACGGAATGGTGCGGCACGCCGGCCATCTTGATGGGTTCCCCGGCGGACTCGCCGCGGCGGGTGAGCGTGATGTCGAGCAGCCGCGCCGCGCGCTCGGCGTCCTCGTAGAACAGCTCGTAGAAGTCGCCCATGCGGTAGAACACCAGCATGTCCGGGTGCTGCGCCTTGATGCGCAGGTACTGCTGCATCATCGGCGTGTGCTGGCTGAACTCGGGTACGCCGGTATTCATTACCGCGCAAACACCTTTTTCGCCAGAGGACCGTAGAACCGCTCGCAGAGCCGCCGTTGCCGTTCCGGCTCGGGCAAATCCGGCGGCAGCGAGGCGAGCACCAGAGTACGGGCGGTTTCGAACATCTGTGCTCCGATCAGAACCCGCTCGGCGCCCGACATGTGCGAGTAGCGCTCACGCACATAACGTCTTATTTCGGGGGTCGTGTCATCCATTGAGACATCCGCTCAGAGAGTCTGCCACGCCCAGGCGATCCGCCCAATTTCTCAGGTATTCCATGTCGGCGCCCGTTGCCAGCAGGCTCCTCACGTCGCGCAGCTGCATTTCCGAAGCGGATTCCCTGGCCCACAGCAGTTTGGACAGGATCAAGTCCTCCTTGCTCACGATCCATACGCCGAATCCTGGCAAGTCCACCACCGCGCGGCGCGCAAACTCCGCCTTGCGGTACGGCTCGTTCTTGCGGATGATGAAATCCACCTTGACCACGCTGTCGAGGTGGACGATGTTGAACATGCCGGCCGCCGCGACGGCGCGATCGAGATCTTCCCCCGGCAAATAATAATCCCGCGCGAATAGCTCGCGAATCCGTGTGGCGCCCTCCGCCCCGAGCGCGACCACCAGGTCGATATCGCGGGTCATCCGCGGCTCGGCGTAATAGTTCACGGCGAGCGAGCCGGTGAGCATGTAGGCGATCCCGGCCGCTTCGAGCCGCCCGCTCACGTCCTTAAGAACCTCCAGCTCGTTCAGCATGAGCATACTGGCAGTGTTATTTTGATGCGCAGGTGCTGCTGCATCGCAGGGCGGAGGACGCAAGTACAATGTACGAATGCGGCGCGCTATTTTGACATGTTTGCCGCGCCCGTTGGCGCGATTGCTGCGCGCAGCGGGGCTGGGGCTTGCGCTGGCAGCACTCGCCGGATGCACCCCCCAAGGGGCGCTTCTCATGAGCGCGCTTCCCGACGGCGCCGTTTCGGCGCTGATGGGCCGTTTACAGAGCGTGGACGACGGCAACCGCCGCCGCATCGTCGAGCTCGAGAGCCGCGGCGACTGGGCCGCCCTCGCCAAGCTCGCAGAGGACAATCTGGCGCTGGACAAGCACAGTGCCGACTGGTGGATGGTGGCCGGTTATGCGTATACTCAGCTCGGCCGGCACCAGCGGGCGGTGGAATGTTTCGGCGAAATGGTGCGCCTGGCGCCGGACGACATGCTTGGCTGGAACCTGCTCGCGCAGTCCTACCGCGCGGCGGGCCAGCCGCAACGGGCGGTGCAGACGCTCAACAACGCCGTACTGGTGCACAAGGACGTGCCTGCGAGCTGGTTCCTGCTTGGAGAAAGCTACAGCGACCTCGGCCGCCCGGAGCCCGCGGCCGCGGCGTACCGCGAGGCGGTGAAGCTCGACGGCGGCTTCGCGCAAGCGTGGTTTGGCCTGGGGCGGGCGTACGCACGGCTCGGCCGGAAAACCGAGTACGAGCAGTCGCTGAAGACTCTGCAGCGGCTCGATCCGGCTCTGGCAAGGGAACTCGCCGAACTGCGCCCCGCCTCAAGAAAATAGACCAGAAGAAAACCATAAATTAGCCGCCAAGACGCCAAGAACGCCAAGAAAAACAATGAGGAATTAAGAACAAACCAAAGTAAATCAAATCAACCGCGCGGGCATCATCCGATGGGATAGGGCCTATCGCCGTTTCATGGTTGTTTGTTGTTTTGTATTTATTATCGATTCTTGGTTTCCTTGGCGTTCTTGGCGCCTTGGCGGTTCAATTTGTTCTTGATTTGGAGCTTGGCGGTTCAGCTTTTCAGCTCCGGGGTCAGGTGCGGCGCAATTGCGCGCAGCAGTGCAACAAAGACCTTGGGGGTGCCGGCGACGATGTTGCCGGTCTGCATGTAGTTATGCTCACCCTGCAGGTCGCCCACAAGGCCGCCCGCCTCGGTGATGAGGAGCGCCCCCGCGGCCATGTCCCACGTGCTGAGACCGAACTCCCAGAAGCCGTCGAGCCGACCGGCGGCGACGTAAGCTAGGTCGAGTGCGGCCGAGCCCGCGCGGCGCACGCCGGCGGCGCCCTGCATCATGTCACGCAGTATGGCGAGATAGACTTCGAGATGCTCGAGCCGGCGGAACGGGAAACCGGTGCCGATGAGGCTGGACTTGAGGTGTGCGCGCTTGCTCACCCGAATGCGCTGATCGTTAAGATAGGCGCCGCGACCCCGTGATGAAGTGAAAAGATCGTTGCGGCCCGGATCGTAGACCACGGCCTGGGTGACCGTATTCTTGTGCCTGAGCGCGATCGCCACCGCGTACTGGGGAAAGCCGTGGAGGAAGTTGGTCGTGCCGTCGAGCGGATCGATGATCCACTGGTATTCCGATTTTCCGGAGGCGCCGCTTTCTTCTGCTAGAATCGAGTGGTCGGGATAGGCGTCGTGCAGCGTGCGGATGATCGCCTGTTCCGCTTCGCGGTCAACTTCCGAGACGAAATCGTTCGCCGCCTTCTCCTCGATGGCGATGATGTCCAGATTGCGGGTCGCGCGATTGATGATGCTGCCGGCGCGGCGCGCCGCCCTCACGGCGATGTTGAGCATCGGGTGCATGATCCGCGGCGCAGCAGGTTTGAAATCGGGTTGGTGGTTGGGACGACAGAATGCCATATTCTAAAGGAACGCCGCGGATAATCGGCGGCGCTCCGGTGCCTAGATCGTGTGATGTGCTCCTATAACCGAAGGCAATGTTCCGAGTGAGCGCCGCCGATCCGCTCAAAAACATCCGCATCGTCCTGTGCGAGACGGCGCACCCCGGCAACATCGGGGCGGCGGCGCGCGCGCTCAAGACGATGGGGCTCGGCGAGCTCTGGCTCGTGCGCCCGGAACGGTTCCCGGATCCCCAGGCGGAATGGCTCGCGTCCGGCGCAACCGACGTGCTGCGGCGGGCGAAGGTCTGCGGGAGCCTCGACCAGGCGCTTGGTGGCGTGGCGCTGTCGGTCGGCTGCACGGCGCGCACGCGCGAGCTCGCGGTATCGCTCGTCACGGCGCGGGAGGCGGCCGCGCGGGTGATCGAGGTCGCGCGCGCGCAACCGGCGGCCCTCGTCTTCGGCAACGAGACGTTCGGACTTACCGGGCACCAGGTGGACCGGTGCCGACTGCTGGCGACGATTCCCGCCGATCGGCGTTATTCGTCGCTCAACCTTGGAGCGGCGGTCCAGGTTTTCTGCTACGAGCTGCGCCAGGCGGCGCTCGCGGAAGCCGGGCCCCGCTACAAGTCGCGCGCGCTGGCCTCGCATGAGCAGCTCGAGCACTTCTTCGCGGCGCTCGAGCGAAGCATGATCGAGACCGGCTTCCTCAATCCCGAGCATCCCAAGAAGCTGATGCCGCGGCTGCGCCGCTTGTTTTCCCGCGCGCAGCTCGAAAAAGAGGAGGTCCACATCCTGCGCGGCATCGTTAAGGCCTTGACTCAACGCAAAGCAGGGCCGCGAAAGAGCGGGTAAGGTTGGTCGGCGTGCGCAGGGAACTTCATGCGCTAATAGTTGACTGATTTAGTAGGATATTGTAAGCTACAGGTCGCTAAATGATGGAATTCTAATGATATTTACCAAATTAAAGGAAGAAATTGCGGTGGTTTTCGACCGTGACCCGGCGGCGCGTAGCACCTGGGAGGTAATCACCTGCTATCCCGGGTTCCACGCGAGGTTGTTTCATCGCCTGGCGCATTGGCTCTGGAACGCGGGACTCAAGTGGCTGGCACGGCTGGTTTCGCACCTGTCGCGCTGGCTCACCGGGATCGAGATCCATCCCGGAGCGCGCATCGGCCGTCGCTTCTTCATTGATCACGGCATGGGCGTGGTGATCGGGGAGACCGCTGAGATCGGCGACGACTGCACGCTCTACCATGGCGTCACGCTTGGCGGCACTTCGTGGAACAAAGGCAAACGCCATCCCACGCTCGGCAACGGCGTGGTGGTGGGAGCGGGTGCGAAGATCCTCGGACCGATCACTATAGGCGACGGCGCCAAGATCGGATCGAACGCGGTGGTGGTGAAGGAAGTGCCGCCGGGGGCGACCGCGATTGGCATCCCGGCGCGCATCGTCGAGGCGCACGATACAGTGCAGAACGGGCGCTTTGCCGCGTACGCGGTGGTCCGGGAGCTCAACGATCCGATGGCGAAGGCGATCCACGAGCTGATCGAACATTGCGTCGACACCGACAAGCGCATCGAACAGATCCTCGCGGAGGTGAAGCGCCTGGGCGGCAGGGTCGAGGAGCCGGAGGCGCCCAGGCTCGATGCGAACCAACTTAACAAAATGGTTGACTAAATTACTCGGGAAAGGTATAGTTGACGAAAATACTAATGTATTCGGGTTTGTTAGTAGATGATTGATTTAGTGAGATTTTTAGAGGTGCCCCATGAGACTGACGACTAAAGGGCGTTTTGCGGTTACCGCGATGATAGACCTCGCATTGCAACACGGCAGCGAGCCGGTGACGCTCGCCGAGATCAGCGGGCGCCGGAAGATTTCGCTCTCTTATCTGGAACAGCTGTTCGGCAAGCTGCGCCGCCATCGCCTGGTCGATAGCGTGCGCGGCCCGGGCGGCGGCTACCGTCTCGCCAAGGACATGGGCGAAGTGTCGGTGGCGGACATCATTCTCGCGGTGGACGAGCCGATTGATGCCACGCAGTGCGGCGGCAAGGAAAACTGCGACGACGACAAGAAGTGCCTCACGCACGATTTGTGGGCGGCGCTGAATGATCGCATTTTCGACTACCTCGGGTCGGTGAGCTTGCGTCAGCTGGTGGACAGCCAGAAGGCCAAGGACGCGACAAAAGACTCCGGCGTCGCCCAGGTGCGCGACATGCGCGATACGGTGGGCAAGCGCACCACCACGGTGCCGGCGTAGTTCGGCGCGTTGCCACTATCCGCTGGTATTGCGAGCGATGGAACACGTCTATCTCGATCACAACGCGACGACGCCTGTTGACGACAGCGTCCTCGAGGCGATGCTGCCGTACCTGCGCGGGCGCTATGGCAACGCCTCCAGCCGGCACGAGCTGGGCACCGCGGCGCGCAAGGCGGTGAACATCGCGCGCGAGCAGGTGGCGGCGCTCGTCAACGTGCAGCCGTCCCAGGTCATCTTCGTCTCCGGCGGCACCGAGGCGAATAACATGTTCGTCCGAGGCACCGCCGGCTACCTCAAGCCGACGCAGATCGCGGTCAGCGCAATCGAACACCCGTGCGTCGCGAAGCCGGCGCAGGACCTCGCGCGGCAGGGCTGGAAACTGAGGAAGCTCGCGGTAACCGGCGACGGCGAGGTGGAGCTGGGCGATGTGGACGAGGCGCTCAAGGAGCCGACGGGAGTCGTCTCCGTGATGCTCGCCAACAACGAGACGGGCGTGATCCAGGACGTTGCGGCGGTCGCCGAGCGGGTGCGCCGGGCGAAGGCCTGGATGCACACCGATGCGGTGCAGGCGCTGGGCAAGATTCCCGTGGATTTCGCCGCGCTCAACGTGCACGCGATGACGCTCTCCGCGCACAAGATCTACGGGCCCAAGGGCGCCGGGGCGATGGTGATGGACAAGCGGCTGCAGATCCGCCCCATCATCCACGGCGGGGGCCACGAGCAGGGGCTGCGCTCCGGCACCGAGAACGTGCCGGCCATCGTCGGCTTCGGTGCGGCGTGCGAGCTGGCGGCGGGCCGCATGCCTGAACTCGCATCCCGGCTCACTGCGATGCGCGAGCGGCTCGAAGGCGGATTGCACGGGCTCGGCGCGGTGATCTTCGGCGAGCATGCGCCGCGAATCCCCAACACCTCGTACTTCGCCTTCAGGGGCATCGTGGGAGAGACCCTGGTGATCGAGCTCGACAAGGAAGGATTCGCGGTTGCTCCCGGCGCGGCTTGCTCGAGCGCGAATCCCGAGCCGTCGGCGACCCTGATCGCAATGGGCGTCGAGGCGGAGCTTGCGCGCGGCGCGGTGAGGTTCTCCCTGGGTGCGGCCAACACGGCGCAGCAGATTGACGATTTCCTGCGGGCGCTGTCCGCCGCGGTCACGCGGCTGCGCAGCATGACGGCGGTGGCGGCATGACCCCCACCCTATCCCTCCCCCTTGCCAAGGGGGAGGGCAGGGAGGGGGTGGTGATGAGTGATGAATGAAGGGTGAATGGATATGGCGATACAACTGACTGAAAATGCGGCGAAGCAGATCAAGACCCAGCTTGCCAAGCGCGGGCGCGGTATCGGGCTGCGCGTCGGCGTGAAGAACGTGGGCTGCTCGGGCTTTGCCTACACCTACGACTACGCGGACGACGTGAAGGCCGGCGACCAGCTGTTCGAAGCGCACGCCGCCAAGGTAGTGGTGGACCCGAAGAGCCTCGAATTCCTCGACGGCTCGACCCTCGACTTCGTCAAGGAAGGCATGAAGCAGACCTTCAAGTTCCTCAATCCCAACGTGGACGCGACTTGCGGCTGCGGCGAGAGTTTTAGCGTCAAAGAAAAGGCGTGACGCTAGCGTTTAGTTCTTAGTGTTGAGTGTTTAGTGAATAGCACGTCATGTATCGAACTCAAAACTAGACACTCAAAACTCAACACTCGCCCGGGGTATGGAAAGTAGCGATAACGGTACGAATATAGAGGCGATTCAATGAGCACGGTTTTGGAGAACCTGGTCAACCAGCCCTACAAGCACGGCTTCGTCACCGAGATCGAAGCGGAAACCGCGCCGAAGGGGCTGAACGAGGACACCATCCGGCTGATCTCCGCCAAGAAGAACGAGCCGGAGTGGCTGCTCGAGTTCCGCCTCAAGGCCTACCGGCACTGGCTCACCATGCCCGAGCCCGCGTGGCCGAACGTGAGGTACCCGAAGATCGACTTCCAGGACATCATCTACTTCTCGGCGCCCAAACCGAAGGGACTCGCGAGCATCGACGAGGTCGATCCCGAACTGCTGCGCACCTTCGAGAAGCTCGGCGTGCCGATGAACGAGCGGGCCAAGCTCGCCGGCGTGGCGGTGGACGTGATCTTCGACTCGGT
>JACPEF010000264.1 GCA_016183675.1 Betaproteobacteria bacterium | reverse complement strand
GATCAGAAAATCATCGACCTTTACGACGAATATACGCACGCGCCGCTCGACCGCCGCGTGTTCCTGGCGCGGCTCGCCCGGCTGGCGGAAAGCGCCGCGGTCGCGGCGGCCCTGGTGCCGCTGTTCGAGTCCAACCATGCGCGCGCCGCGATGGTGTCGCCCGAGGACCAGCGGCTTGAGACCAGCCGCATCACCTATCCGGGGGCCGGGGGCGACGTCAAGGCCTACCTGGCGCGACCCCAGCGCGCCGCGAAGCTTCCCGCCGTGATCGTCATACACGAGAACCGCGGCCTCAACCCGCATATCGAGGACGTCACGCGGCGCGTGGCGCTGGAAGGATTTCTCACGCTCGGACCCGATCTGCTGTCGCCGCTGGGCGGCACGCCGGCGAACCAGGACACTGCGCGCGACATGACCGCCAGGCTCGACGGCAGGCAGACGGTGCAGAACCTGGTGGCCGCCCTCGCTTTCCTCAAGAAGCACGCGAACGGCAACGGCAAGGTCGGAGCGGTCGGCTTCTGCCAAGGCGGCGAGAGGGTAGGCGATCTGGCGGTCCACGCGCCCGACCTCAATGCCGGTGTGGTCTATTACGGCCGTCAACCCAGGGCTTCGGAGGTTGAGAAGATCCGCGCACCGCTGCTCCTGCACTACGCGGGTCTGGACGATCGCATCAACAAGGGCATCCCTGCGTTCGAGGAGGCGCTGAAGAAAGCCGGCAAGAAATTCACGCTGTACCGTTACGAACGCACCCATCATGCCTTCAATAATGATACGTCCGAGGCCCGTTACAACAAGCAGGCGGCCGACCAGGCGTGGTCGCGCACGATCGCCTTCTTCAAGGAAAACCTGAAAGCCTGAGCGGAAACGGGTAATCTCAATCCGAGCCGGAATCCCGCGTCCAGGTGCCGGCCCAGGTCGGTAGCACGAACCGCAGCATTTCATATCGGAGGAGGGCGTCATGAGCAAATTTGTCAAAGTCGCGACAAAATCCGAAATTGCCGATCAGTCAGCCAAGCTTCTTGAAATAGGGGACAAGCGGATTGCCCTGTTTAACGTCGGAGGCCGGTTTTACGCCCTCGATGATACCTGCCCCCATGCTGACGGCCCGCTTAGCGAAGGCTCCATCGAAGGCGAAGAGGTTGAATGCCCCTGGCATGGATCGCGGTTCAACATCAAGACCGGCGAGGTAACCGCTCCACCCGCCGTAGAAAGCGTGGCGAGATACAACGTCCGCGTGACCGGTGATGACATAGAAGTCGAAGTCTGAATGAGAAGGAGCGAGGGAATGAAACTCGACCGGCCGACCGACCGTCTCGACTACGCGCCGATCACCGGCCGCCCGCCGCTGCCGCTGCCCGGCGGGGCCCGGGTAGTGGTGTGGCCGTGCGTCAATGTCGAGAACTGGGTGATCGATGCGCCGATGCCGCGCACCGTGGTCAACCCGCCGGGCGGCGTGGCGAAGAGCGTGCCCGACATCCCGAACTGGGCGTGGCACGAATACGGCAATCGCGTCGCCTTCTGGCGGCTGAAGGAAATCTTCGACGAATTCGGCGTCGCCGCCTCGCTGGTCCTCAATGGCTCGGTGTGCGACGTCTATCCGCAGATCGTCGATGCCTGCCTGGCATCGGGCTGGGACCTGGTCGGACACGGCTGGGTCCAGCGCGCCCTGCCGGCGGTGCCTGACCAGCGCAAGATGATTCGACGCGTCTTCAAGCGCCTCAAAGAATATTCGGGAAAGGCGCCGAAGGGCTGGCTCGGCCCGGCGCTCGCCGAGACGCACGACACGGTGGACTGGCTGGCCGAGGCCGGCTTCGAATACGTTGCCGACTGGGTGCTCGACGACCAGCCGGTCGATTTGCGCACCCAGCACGGCACGCTGGTCAGCCTGCCCTATACGCAGGAGCTGAACGACCTGTCGATGCTGCTGATCCAGGGTCACCGCGCTGCGGAATACGCCGACCGCGCGATCGACCAGTTCGACCAGCTGATCGAGGACGCCGCCGACGGCTCGTCGCGCATCATGTGCTTCACGATGCACCCCTACATCATGGGTGTCCCGCACCGGGCAAGGCATTTGCGCCGCATCCTCGAGCATGTCTGCAAACGATCCGACGCGCTGGTGTGGACCGGAGAGCGGATCCTCGACTGGTACAAGAGCGTGCGGCCGAAGACCGGCTGGCCGCCGGTCAACAATAAGTAGGGTCGGAGTCGATTGCTGTGGATAAGTTGACCTTTGTCATCCTCGCGTTGTGCCTGCTGCTCGCCGGCTGCGGCGCGATCTCCATCGGCGTCTCGAACAGCCCCGACTGGTGCCCGAACCCCAAGAGCACCGCGCCCTGCCCGTGACCCCGGGGACCCGTGTACTGGAACGATCCGAGCAAGCCGGAGGAGGGAAAATCATGCGACACCTGTTGAGGACGCTCGTCCTTTCGCTCGCCTTTGCCGCCCCGCCGGGCACGGCGGCGGATTACCCGAGCAAACCCATACGCTTTCTCGTCGGCGTGGTCCCGGGCGGTGCTGCGGACACGCTGACCCGCGCGCTCGGACGCAGGCTCTCCGAGCGCCTGGGCCAGCAAGTCGTCGTCGATCACCGTCCCGGCGCCAACCAGACCATCGCGGCCGAAATGACGGCGAAAGCGACGCCCGACGGGCACACCATGCTCATCGTCCCGTCGGGGCACGCCATCAATCCATCGATCTACCGGCTGCGATATGACTCGGTCAAGGATTTTTCAGGCCACGTTGTCGTCACGCCTCACTATTGATTGTTGCGGAAATGGTTGACACACCATTTCCGCACTGTACATTTCCCCTCGCCCTCTGGGAGAGGGGGAAGGGGTGAGGGTCGAGCGGCGTAAAGCATTTACGCAAAGCTCGATAGTCACGAGTCATGGTATGGTTGATGCCCGTATCACTTCATGAGAGAACCTGACATGGCGCGTCTCGCCCCGCTCCCGGTCGGCTCGGTTCCCGAGCTCAACGATATCTTCGAGCAATACCAGGCCTCGGGCCACTTCATCCCGAACAGCCAGCTGATCCTCCAGCGCAAGCCCAAGATCGTGCGGGCGATCCGGGCGCTCAACGCCGCCGTGTTCGATCCGCAGGGCGAAGTCAGCATCGGGTTCAAGCGCCTGCTGGCGTACGTCGTCGCGCGGACCCACGGGTGCCATTACTGAATGGCGCACAATGCCGGGGGGTCCCTCCGGTCCGGCATCAAGGAAGAGAAGCTCGCCGCCGTGTGGGAGTACCGGACGAGCCCGCTCTTCACGGAAGCCGAGCGCGTGGCTCTCGACTTCGCGATTGCCGCCGCTTCACAGCCCAACGACGTCACCGACGAGCTCTTCGACCGGATGAAGCAGTATTGGACGGAAGGGGGAATCGTGGAGATCACGGGCTTGATCGCGTACTTCGGCTTCATGAACCGGTTCAACGACACCATGGCGACGCCGCTGGAGGAAGAGCCGATCGAAGTCGCCGAGAAACACATCGCGCAACACGGCTGGAAACTCGGCAAGCACCGCGCGCAGCGTTGATGAAACCGCGGTGAATGGCGCCCCCTTTATTCGACGCCTTGATCATCGGCGCCGGTGCCGCCGGACTCGCTGCGGGCGCGGAGCTCGCGCGGGCGGGACGGTCGGTCCTCGTGCTCGAAGCGCGCGATCGCATCGGCGGGCGTTGCTGGTCGCTTCACGAGCCTGGGCTCCCCGTTCCCATCGAGCTTGGCGCGGAATTCATCCACGGGCGCCCCGCGGCGATGTTTTCCTTGCTGGAGAAGACCGGTGTCGCTGCCGTCGACGCGCCCTTCGTTCGCTGGACCGTCCAGCGCGGAAAACTTCAGCCGAGGGGGGATGACCTCTTTGCGGAGGTCCGGAGGGCCTTGCGCCAGCAGGGCGCCGCGCTCAAGAAGCAGGACGTCTCCTTCGAAACGTTTCTCGCTCACGGGCCGCATGGACTGTCCGAGAAGGCTCAAGCCTTCGCCCGGATGCGGGCGCAAGGTTTCGAAGCCGCCGATCCGGCGCGCGCCAGCGCCCGCGCGATTGCCGAGGACTGGGGCGGCGAAGCCGCAGCGGATGCCGGGCACTTCCGGCCCGCGGGCGGCTATGGCGCGCTCCTCGCATCGCTGGCCGGCGAGCTTGGCGGCAACGGAGTCGAACTGCGGCTGCGGACCGTCGTGCATACGGTGCGATGGAAGCGTGGATCGGTCGCGGTCGAGGGGACTGCTCTCGGGAAGCCTTTCCGCGCGACGGCGCGCCGCGCGATCATCACGTTGCCGCTCGGCGTGCTCCAGCTCGCGCGGGACGCGCCGGGCGCGGTCTGCTTCACGCCCGCGCTCAAGGCAAAGCAGCAAGCGCTGGAGGGGCTCGCCTCCGGCGCGGTGATCAAGGTCGCGCTGCGGTTTCGCGCCGCCTTCTGGGAAGAGCTGGACGAGGCGCGCTACCGGGACGCGTCGTTCTTTCACTCGCCCGAGGCGGCGTTTCCGACCTTCTGGACGGCGCTGCCCGTGCGGGCGCCGCTGCTGATCGCGTGGGCGGGCGGTCCGAAGGCAACCCGCCTGTCGGGCGCGGGGACGCGGGACATCATTCGTCAGGCGGTGACGAGCCTGAAGTCCGTCTTCGGCAAGCAGGCGGACATCGAGGCCCGGCTCGAAGCGGCCTATGTCCACGACTGGCAGCGGGATCCGTTCGCGCGCGGCGCCTACAGCTACGTGACGGTCGGCGGCGCGGCTGCGCGAAAGGCCCTCGCGGCGCCGCTGCGAGATACGCTCTTCTTCGCCGGCGAGGCCACAGACGACGAAGGCGAAGCCGGGACCGTGGCGGGGGCGCTGCAGAGCGGGACCCGAGCCGCCCGCCAGCTGATCAACGCGCAGCGAAATGGCGGCGAAATAGGGTCATGAAATGGGTCCAGGCCGAGCCGGCCCGGGCTTCCGCGCATCCGG
>JACPEF010000269.1 GCA_016183675.1 Betaproteobacteria bacterium | reverse complement strand
GAAACACGTGTGCGTTGCGAGCCAAAATTGGTGATGGCGCGAAGGGCGACGCAGGCCATATCGGGAATATGGGCAAGTCGTCCGACAAAGCCAGCGACGATTTTGGCCGCAACCCTTAAGGGCTGGCGCGAATTTTGGCCCATGGCATTGTCGCGAGTCACTTGCTTAGGACCGAGCTAAGCGGCGTGCCTCGCTTCGCGCCCTGAGCCAAAATCGTGCCAGCGCATCACGCGTTTCATCGTGTTATAGGCTCTTAGAAGAGCTGGTTGCGCGCTTCCTCCGGCGGGCGGTCGCCGCCGATCACGCCCCCGACCAGCGTCTCGTGCTCGGAGGGGGGGAATTCCTGGTAGAAATAGTCCACGATGCCTCCCTGGGCGTCGGCGACGCGCAGGCCGGTTTCCGGATTGATGCGCATGGCTACGACCCCTTCCGGCGACACCAGAGGCTGCTCGGGCACGCCGTTCAGCACCACGCCCATGTACCCCATCCAGATCGGGAGCGCCGCCTGGGCTCCGGTCTCGTTGCGCCCGAGCGTTTGCGGCGTGTCGAAGCCGATCCACGACACCGCCACCAGCTCGGAGGTGAAGCCGCAGAACCAGGCGTCCACGAACTCGTTCGTGGTGCCGGTTTTGCCGGCCAGATCGCCGCGCCCGAGCTGCATCGCGCGCGCCCCGGTGCCCATACGCATCACGTCGCGCATGATGCTCGTCATGATGAAGGCGTTGCGCGAATCGATCACGCGCTCGGCCCCGGCGCCGGCCGCGACCGGTTTCGCCTGCATCAATACGTTGCCGCGCGCATCCTCCACGCGTTCGATGAAATACGGTGCGACGCGGTAGCCGCCGTTGGCGAACACGGCATACGCGGCGACCATCTGCAGCGGCGTCACATTGCCGGCGCCGAGCGCCATCGTCAGATACGGCGGGTGCAGCCTGGGATCGAATCCGAAGCGCGTGACATAGTCCTGCGCGTACTGCGGGGAGATCGCCTGCAGGATGCGCACCGAGACGAGATTCTTGGATTTTACCAGTCCCGTCCGCATGCGCATCGGTCCTTCGAATTTGCCGTCGAAATTCTTCGGCTCCCACGGTTCCGAGCCGGTCTGCGCAGCGGTGAACATGAGTGGCGCGTCGTTGATGACGGTGGCGGCCGTGAAGCCTTTCTCAAGCGCCGCCGAGTAGATGAACGGCTTGAAGCTCGACCCTGGCTGCCGCAGCGCCTGCGTGACGTGGTTGTACTGGTTGCGGCCGAACTCGAAGCCGCCGACCAGCGCGCGGACGGCCCCGTCGCGCGGATCCATCGAGACGAGCGACGCCTCAACCGTCGGCAGCTGCGTGATCTGCCAGCGCTTCCTCTCGTCCCGCTGCACCCGGATGATGGCGCCGCGGCGGATGCGCTGGCCCGGATTGGCCCTGTCGCCCAGCATGCGGCTTGCGAACCTGAGGCCATCTTCGCCGATCTCCACCCATTCACCGCCTTTGCGATACGCCTTGACGAGCTTGGGCCCGGCCTCGACCACGACGGCCGCGTAAATGTCATCGCTGTCCGAGCTCTCGTGCAGCGCGTCTTCCAGCGCTTCGTCCGTCAGTTTGGCGGGCAGCTCGGCGTAGCCTTCCGGCCCGCGGTAGCCGTGGCGCCGGTCGTATTCCTGCGCGCCGCGGCGCACCGCCGCGTGCGCCGCCTGCTGGTGCGAGGCGAGGAGAGTGGTGTAGACGCGGATGCCCTTTGCATAGGCCTCCTCCTGAAGGCGATCGTAGAGAAGCTGCCGCGCCATCTCCGCGAAATATTCGGCGCGCACCGGGAACTCGTTGATCTCCTTTTTCACCGCGAGCTGCTGCTCGCCGGCAGCGGAAGCCTCCTCGTCCGAGATGAGCTGCAGCTCGCGCATGCGGCGCAGCACGTACTGCTGCCTCAGCTTCGCGCGCTTCGGGTTCGCGATCGGGTTATAGCGCGAAGGCGCCTTCGGCAGCCCCGCGAGCATGGCCGCCTCGGCGAGATCCAGGTCGGCGAGCCGCTTACCAAAGTAGATCTGCGACGCCGCGGCAAAACCGTAGGCGCGCTGGCCAAGGTAGATCTGGTTGACGTACAGCCCGAGTATCTCGTCCTTGGAAAGGTTGGCCTCGATCTTGAAGGCAAGCAGCATCTCATTGAACTTGCGCGTCAGGGTTCGCTCCTTTGACAGGAAGAAGTTGCGCGCGACTTGCATGGTGATCGTCGACGCGCCCTGCCGCACCCCGCCGGAAATGAAGTTGGAGAGCGCCGCGCGCGCCACACCGACATAATCCACGCCCCGGTGCTGGTAGAAGCGCTCGTCCTCGGCAGCGAGGATCGCCGCGACGAGCGGCTTTGGCAACTCCTTGATACTCACGACCGCGCGTCGCTCCTCGCCGAACTCGCCGATCAGCTTGCCGTCCGCGCTGTAGACCCGCAGGGGAATCTTGGGCTGATAGTCGGTGAGCGCCTCCAGCGAAGGCAAAGTGGGATAGACCAGAGCGGCCGCAAAAGCGATGAGCATCACCGCAGCCAAGGCGCTCGCCCCGAGCAGGAGGAACGGAAAACCAAACCACCTAACTGACATTAAATTAATGGCTTACGATGTATTGTTGTGTTTTTACAACAAGTAGGGGATCTCGTGCTTGGAATGTGAATAGCGGCACAGCGCCGTAACCTGCCGCGCGGTAAGCTATATTTAGTAATCCAGATTATAGGCGGGGTTCCAAACAAAGAATATGAGTCTAAAACGCTTTACACGCAAAAGAGTTGTTGTTAGCATTTAAAGTAAACTGTGGGATTCTGTCCCCATTGACCTATGCTCAAAGGAAAATTCAGCTTCGGGCTTGCCGCGGTTGAGGCGCTCTTCAAGGCCAGGATGCCGCCCCTGATCGGCACCGACATCAGTTCGTCGGCGATCAAGATGGTCGAGATCGACGCGGCCGGCAGAGGCATGTACCGGGTCGAGCGCTACGCCATCGAGCCGCTGCCCAAGGATTCGGTGGTCGAGGGCAATATCAACAACCTCGATGCCGTGAGCGACGCACTGAAGCGCTGCCACAAGCGGCTCGGCAGCGGCGTCAAGAACCTCGCTCTCGCGCTGCCCAATGCCGCGGTCATCAGCAAGAAGATCCTGGTGCCGGCCGGCCAGACCGAGGACGATCTCGGCCTGCAGGTCGAAACTGAAGCGAACCAGTACATTCCGTTCTCGCTCGACGAGGTCAACCTCGATTGGCAGGTGCTGCGCCCGGCACCCAACAGCCCCGAAGATGTGGAGGTGTTGATCGCCGCCTCGCGCAAGGAGAAGATCATCGACCGCGTGGCCGTCGCCGAGGCGGCGGGGCTCAGGGCGTCGGTGATGGACGTGGACGTCTTCGCCGCACAGACCGCCTTCGAGCTGATCGAAAACCAGTTTCCAGAGAAGGGCAAGGACCAGAACATCGCGATCGTGGATGTCGGCGCTTCCATCATGGCGGTCAACGTCCTGCGCAACAATGAATCGGTCTACCTGCGCGAGCAGCCCTTCGGCGGCAACCAGCTCACCCAGGAGATCCAGAATCGCTTCGGACTCTCGCCCGAGGAAGCCGAGGCCGCCAAGCGCGCGGGCGGACTGCCCGAGAACTACGAGTCCGAGGTGCTGCGCCCGTTCATGGATATGATGGGTCTGGAGGTCGCGCGCGCGTTGCAGTTTTTCTTCACCTCGACGCAGCACAACCAAGTCCACCACATCGTGCTGTCCGGCGGCAGCGCCGCGATTGCCGGTGCGGAGGAGGCCGTCGCGAAGCGCGTCCAGGTCAATACGATCATCGCGAACCCGTTCGCCAATATGCAGCTGTCCTCGAAGATCCGGCCCAGGAATCTGACGCAGGACGCGCCCTCGCTGATGGTGGCATGCGGGCTCGCCATGCGGAGGTTCGATCCATGATCCGCATCAATCTGCTGCCGCATCGCGAGACACGGCGCAGGCAGCAAACGCAGCAGTTTTTCGTCATGCTGGGCGGCGTGGTCGTCCTGGGCGCCGCCGTCTGGTTCGCGGTCCATACCTATCTCAGCGAGCAGTTCGACGAGCAGCAGAGCCGAAACAAGTATCTCGAGGGAGAAATCGCCAATCTCGACAAGCAGATCGAGGAAATCAAGAAGCTCAGGGAGCAGATCGCCTCGCTGCTTGCCCGCAAGAAGGTCGTGGAGGCACTGCAGGCAAATCGTGCGGAGGTGGTGCACCTGCTCGATCAGCTGGTGAGACAATTGCCCGACGGCGTCTATCTGAAGGGGGTCAAGCAAACCGGCAACAAAGTCACGATCACCGGATATACCCAATCCCAAGCACGGGTTTCCACGCTCATGCGCAATCTGGAATCTTCCACCTATCTCGAGAACCCCGGCCTGGTCGAGATCAAAGCCGTGCAACTGAGCGGACAGCGTATCAACGAGTTCACGGTGAACATCAACATCACGCGCGCCAAGACCGAAGAACCCAAGAAGCCCGCCGCGCGACCGGCGGCCAAAGGGTGATGCGCCATGACGCTTGACGATCTCAGACGACTCGATCCCAAGAAGGTCGGCACTTGGCCGGTCCTGCCGAAGCTGGGCGTGCTGGTGATCGCGCTGGTAGTGCTGGTATTCGCGAGCTACTGGTTCGACTGGCAGAACCAGTGGGAGCAGATCAGCGCCGAGAAGCGAAAGGAAGAGCAGTTGCGCACCACCTTCCTCGACAAGAAGAAGCAGGCGATCGACCTGCAGGCTTTTCGCAAGCAGCTCGAGGACATCGAGAAGCAGTTCGGGGCGCTCCTCAAGCAGCTGCCGGGCAGGTCCGAGATGGACGCGTTGCTCACCGACATCAACCAGGCGGGGCTGGGGCGTGGGCTGCAGTTCGAGCTGTTCAAACCGGCGGTCTCCGAGACCGTGCGCGACTTCTACGCGGAGCTGCCGATCACGATCAAGGTCACCGGCAACTACCACGATCTCGGCGCCTTCGCGAGCGACATCGGCAAGCTCTCGCGCATCGTCACGCTGAACGACGTAGCGCTGGCGACCGCGAAGGACGTGCTGGTGCTCGATGCCACGGCCAAGACCTTCCGCTACCTCGATGAAGAGGAGCTCGCGCAACAGAGGAAAGCCGCTGCGGCCAAGAAGGGCGGTAAGAAATGATGCTCAGAACCATCGCCATCTCGCTTTCGTTTCTGGCGCTCGCGGCGTGTGGCGGCGATCAGCACTCGGATCTGCGGCAGTTCGTCAAGGATTCCGACAATCTCCCGCGCGGCCGCATTCCGCCGCTGCCCGAGGCTAGGCCGTACGAAGCGTTCAACTATGAGGCGTTCGATCTCCTCGACCCGTTCAAGCCGCGCAAGATCGAGCCGCCCAAACCGAGCAGGCTCGCCGGCGGGATCCAGCCGCCCGATCCCAACCGGCGCAAGGAGCCGCTCGAGGCGTACCCCCTGGAGAACCTCAAGATGGTGGGCACGTTGCAGCAAAAGAAGGACGTCTACGCGCTGGTGAAGACCCCGGACAACAACCTGTTTCGGGTCAGGTCCGGCAACTTCATCGGGCAGAACTTCGGGCGTATCACCGACGTCTCGGAAGCGGCGATCAAATTGAAGGAACTGGTTCAGGACAGCGGCGGAGATTGGAAGGAAGAAGAACGAACGCTGCTGCTGCAGGATGAACAGGAGGCCAGAAAATGAAACTACCCGCCAACCTCGTTTCACCGCTTCTGCACGCCGTGCTGGCGCTGCTGCTCGCAGCCGCCAGCCTCGCTGCCCACGCGCAGGCGAACAGTATCGAGGCGATCAACATTTCGCCCCAGACCGGCGGCAGGGTGGTCGTAAAGATCACGCTGAAGCAGGCGCCGGCCCAGCCGCCTGCGGGGTTCACCATCAGCAACCCGCCGCGCATCGCGTTTGACTTCCCCAACACCACCAGCGCGCTCGGCCGCGCCACGCAGGACGTCGGCGAGGGCGACCTGCGCAGCATCAACGTGGTGCAGGCGGGCGACCGTACGCGGCTGGTGCTCAACCTCAGCCGCGCCCTGAGCTACGGCACCCAGATCGACGGGCGGGCATTGCTGATCACCCT
>JACPEF010000036.1 GCA_016183675.1 Betaproteobacteria bacterium | reverse complement strand
AGAGGTGCAGGATGAATTCCCGATAATGATGCTTGCGACTCTCCTTTGCCTCGTGGGCCTCGGGGACGCGCCGGTGTTCGAGAAACCCCGTGATTTTTCCCATGTTCAGTCAAAACCAATGCCCGACCACAGAGGCACAGAGGGCACAGAGGGAATCAAGCTCTCTGATGCCTTCTCTGTGGTCTCTGTGTCTCTGTGGTGGATGGCTTTCTCAGGCGGCGAGGCGGCGTTGCTTGGCGGCAAGCTCGCCGAGCGCGCGCCGGTACTCGTGCGGGAAGACCTTGATGAATTTCGGCCGGAACTCGCTCCAGCGCTCGAGCACGCGCTTCGCCTGCGCGCTGCCGGTATATCGCGCATGGTTCTCGATCAGCCGTCTCGCGATCGCTTCGTCGGCAACACCGCCGTGCCACAGCTCGCGCGGGAGCTTCGCCTCCTGCTCGGCCTCGGCGTGCAGGGGCTCCAGCGCCACCATCGAAGTGTTGCAGCGCTTGCCGAACTCGCCGTCGGCGTCGAGCACGTAAGCGATGCCACCCGACATGCCGGCTGCGAAATTGCGGCCGGTAATACCCAACACCACCACACTGCCGCCGGTCATGTATTCGCAGCCGTGGTCGCCGACGCCCTCGACGACCGCTTGGGCGCCCGAATTTCTCACTGCGAAACGCTCCCCGGCAACACCCCGGAAGTACGCCTCGCCAGCGATCGCGCCATAGAGCACGACGTTGCCGGTGATGATGTTTTCGGTCGGTTCGCAGCGGAACTTGGGCGAGGGCTGCACCGAGATGCGACCGCCCGAGAGCCCTTTGCCGCAGTAGTCGTTGGTGTCGCCTATCAGATCGAGCGTCACGCCCTTCGCGAGGAAGGCGCCGAAGCTCTGGCCGGCGGACCCCGCGAAGCGGATATGGATCGTGTCGTCCGGCAGCCCCTCGTGCCCGTAACGCTTGGCGATCTCCCACGACAGCATGGTTCCGACCGTGCGATTGATGTTGCGGATCGGCGTCTCAATGGTGACCTTCTCGCGGCGCTCGAGCGCAGGCCGCGCCAGTTCGATCAGCCGGTTGTCGAGCGCCTTTTCCAGCCCGTGCGCCTGCTTCTCGCTGTGGTAACGCGCGACTTCGGCCGGCATTTGCGGCATCGCGAAGATCTTGGAGAAATCCAGGCCCTTCGCCTTCCAGTGCTCGACGCCCTTCTTCATGTCGAGCAGGTCCGAGCGCCCGATGAGTTCGTTGAACTGGCGGATGCCGAGCTTCGCCATCAGCTCGCGCGCTTCCTCGGCGACGAAGAAGAAGTAATTGACGACGTGCTCGGGCTTCCCTTCGAACTTCCGGCGCAGCGCCGGGTCCTGGGTGGCCACGCCGACCGGGCAGGTATTGAGGTGGCACTTGCGCATCATGATGCAGCCCTCGACGACGAGCGGCGCGGTGGAGAAGCCGAACTCGTCCGCTCCGAGCATCGCGCCGACCACCACGTCGCGGCCGGTCTTCATCTGGCCGTCCACCTGGACCGCGATCCGCCCGCGCAGGCGGTTGAGCACCAGTGTCTGCTGCGTCTCCGCGAGCCCGAGCTCCCACGGCGTCCCGGCGTGCATGATGGAGGACCAGGGCGAGGCGCCGGTGCCGCCGTCGTGGCCGGCGATCGTCACGTGGTCCGACTTCGCCTTGGAAACGCCCGCGGCGACCGTGCCGACACCCACCTCGGATACGAGTTTCACGCTGATCGCGGCATCGGGGCTGGCGTTTTTCAGGTCGTGGATCAACTGCGCGATGTCTTCGATGGAGTAGATGTCGTGGTGCGGCGGAGGCGAGATCAGCTCCACCCCCGGGGTCGCGTAGCGCAACTCGGCGATGTACTCCGAAACCTTGCGCCCCGGGAGCTGCCCGCCCTCGCCGGGTTTGGCGCCCTGAGCGATCTTAATCTGGAGCATCCGCGCGTTGGCCAGATATTCGGCGGTGACGCCGAAGCGGCCGGAGGCGACCTGCTTGATTTTGGAATTGAGCGAGTCGCCCGCGACCAGCGGGATGTCCACCTCCACGCGCTCGCTGCCGAGCCGCGACATCAGGCTCTCGCCGGCTTTGATCGGCGCGTAGCGCCTCCAGTCTTCGCCGCCCTCGCCGGTGTTGGATTTGCCGCCGATGCGGTTCATGGCGATGGCGAGCGTGGTGTGCGCCTCGGTCGAAATGGAGCCCAACGACATCGCACCCGTGGAAAAGCGCTTGACGATTTCGGCGGCGGGCTCGACTTCCTCGATCGGGACCGGCGCGCGCCGGTCGAAGCGGAATTCGAAGAGCCCCCTGAACGTGAGGTGGCGCTGCGACTGGTCGTTGACGATCGCCGCGTATTCCTGGTAGGTCTGGTAAGAATTGCTCCGCGCCGAGTGCTGCAGCTTTGCGATCGCATCGGGTGTCCACATGTGCTCTTCGCCGCGCACGCGCCAGGCATACTCGCCGCCGGCATCCAGCGCGCCCCGCAGCACCGGGTCGTCTTCGTCGAATGCCGCCTGGTGGATGCGGATCGTTTCCTCGGCGACCTCGAATACGCCGATGCCTTCGACCGACGAGGTGGTGCCGGCGAAATACTTGTCCACCAGCGAACGCGCCAATCCCACTGCTTCGAAAATCTGCGCGCCAGTGTACGACATGTAGGTCGAGGTGCCCATCTTGGACATCACCTTCTTCAGCCCCTTGCCGGTCGCCTTAACGTAGTTCTTGATTGCCTTCCGGCCATCCACGCCCGCCCCGAATTCGCCGCGTCCGGCGAGATCGAGCAGCGTTTCAAGAGCGAGGTACGGGTGCACCGCCTCGGCGCCGTAGCCGCCGAGCAGGGCAAAGTGATGCACCTCCCGCGCCGAGCCGGTCTCGACCACGAGCCCCGTGCTGGTGCGCAGGCCCTTGTTGACGAGGTGCTGATGGATCGCCGATAGAGCGAGCAGCGCCGGGATTGCGACCAGGTCGCGCTCAATTCTGCGGTCGGAGATGATGAGGACGGAAAAACCCGCGCGCACCGCGTCCTCAGCTTGCGCGCACAGGGAGGCGAGTCGCGCCTCGATCGCCTCCTTGCCCCAGGCGAGAGGGTAGGTGGTGTCGATCTCGAACGACTTGAACTTGCCGTCGGTGTAGCGATCGATGTGCCGGATCTTTTCCATCTCGTAGAAGTCGAGCACCGGCTGGCTGATCTCCAGCCGCAGCGGCGGGTTCATCTCGTCGATGCCGAGGAGGTTCGGCTTCGGCCCGATGAAGGAGACCAGCGAGGTCACCAGCTCCTCGCGGATCGGGTCGATCGCCGGGTTCGTGACCTGGGCGAAGAGCTGCTGGAAATAGTGATATAAGGTTTTGTTTTTTCGAGATAATATCGCAAGAGCTGCGTCGTTGCCCATCGAGCCGACCGGCTCTTCGCCGTTGACCGCCATCGGCGCGAGCTGGAACTTGATGTCCTCCTGCGTGTAGCCGAACGCCTGCTGCCGGTCGAGCAGCGCCACCTGCGACTTCAGCGGCGGCGTCTTCTCGGTCTCGACTTCATCGAGCTTGACGCGGATCCTCTCGATCCATTCGGCGTAGGGCAGGCCGTTGCGATCGAGGGTGGCGCCGATGCGCCTGCCGTCGGTGAAAGCGATCGCCGCCGGCCCGTCCCAGGGCTCCATCATCGCCGCGTGGTATTCGTAGAACGCGCGCCGCGCCGGATCCATCAAGGTGTGGTTCTCCCACGCCTCCGGGATCATCATCATCATGGCGTGGGCGACCGAGTAGCCGCCCATCACCAGCAGTTCCAGCGCATTGTCGAACGAGGCCGAATCCGACTGTCCGTCGTAGATGAGTGGCCACACCTTGTCCAGATCGCGGCCCAGCATGGGCGAGGAGATCGAGCCCTGGCGCGCGCGGATCCAGTTGATGTTGCCGCGCAGCGTATTGATCTCGCCGTTATGGCAGATCATGCGGAATGGATGCGCGAGGTCCCAGCTGGGGAAGGTGTTGGTCGAGAAGCGCTGATGCACGAGGGCCAGCGCCGACTCGACGCGCGCGTCCTTCAGGTCTAGATAGTACTCCCCGACCTGATAGGCGAGCAGCATGCCCTTGTAGCAGACCGTGCGCGCCGAGAAAGTCGGCACGTAAAACTCCTTGCCGTGCGCGAGTTTCAATGCCTGGATCGCGTGTCCCGCGCTCTTGCGGATGATGTAGAGCTTCCGCTCGAGCGCGTCGGTGACGGTGATGCGTTTGCCGCGGCCGACGAACACCTGCCGGATCACGGGCTCGAGTTTCTTCGCCGGCTCGGCAAGGTCGGTGTTGTCCACCGGCACGTCGCGCCAGCCGAGCAGCACCTGACCCTCGTCCTTGACGGCGCGCTCGATCTCGTATTCGCAGGCGAGGCGCGAGGCGGGATCGCGCGGCAGGAACACCATGCCGACGCCATACTGACCCGCGGGCGGCAGCTTCACGCCGCGCCTGGCCATCTCCTCGCGCAGGAATCGGTCCGGGATCTGGATCAGGCAGCCCGCGCCGTCGGAGAGCTTCGGGTCCCAGCCGACCGCGCCGCGGTGCGTGAGATTTTTCAGCACCGTCAAGCCCTGCTCGACGATGCTGTGGGACTTCCTGCCCTTGATGTGCGCGACAAAGCCGACGCCGCACGCGTCGTGCTCGTGCGCCGGGTCGTACAGCCCGGGTGCTGACGCCGGATTTGGCTGCATGCTCGCGTGAACCTCGAAAAATCCTTTAGAACCCGTGCCTTGTAAACTAAGATGTTGCGCCGCCGCAAATCGCCAGAAACGTTGGGCGCAAGGAGGAAGTTTACTGCCTTAAGTATCTGGCTTCAAGCGAAAAAACGCGCCGCGCCCACCCCGCGCTCAGGTTTCCTCGATCGAGAACAGCCGCCGGTGCTCCAGGATGGCGTAACGGTCGGTCATCCCCGCCACATAGTCGGCGATCGCGCGCGGTGCGTCCTCCCGGGCGCGCCCCTGGAACTCCGGGGGCAGCAGTCGGGAGTCCGACAAGAACGCGTGGAACAACTCCACGACCGTGCGCCGCGCCTTGGCGCTCATGCGTGCGACGCGGTAGTGCTGGTAGAGGTTGCGGCGCAGGAACTGCTTGAGTTCCTGGCATTCCTGGCGGATACGCGGGCTGAAAGCGATGAGCGGCGGAGCGCGGCGTACTGCTTCGATGGAAGCCGGGGCATGGGCGCGGATGTTCCGGGCGCTGGCGCGGATGAGATCGGTCACCAGCGTATCGATCATGCGCCGCACGGTTTCGTGTATCAGCCGCCGGCCCGCCACGTGGGGATGCTCGCGGAGCACCGCTTTCATGTGGCGCCCCAGAATCTTCACCTCCGAGATCTGCTCGAGGTCGAGCAGCCCTGAGCGCAGCCCGTCGTCCACATCGTGATTGTTGTAGGCGATCTCGTCAGAGAGATTGGCGATCTGCGCCTCCAGCGAAGGGCGTTGTCGCTTGATGAAGCGTTCTCCCACTTCGCCGAGCGCGCGCGCGTCCTTGAGCGAACAGTGTTTGAGTATCCCTTCGCGCGTTTCGAACGTAAGGTTGAGCCCGTCGAAGGCGGCATAGCGCTGCTCGAGCAGGTCCACCACCCGCAGGCTTTGCAGGTTGTGCTCGAACCCGCCGTACGGCTTCATGCAGGCGTTGAGCGCCTCCTGCCCGGTGTGGCCGAACGGGGTGTGGCCGAGGTCGTGGGCGAGCGCGACCGCTTCGGTCAAGTCTTCGTCGAGTTGCAGGCTGCGCGCGACCGAGCGCGCAATCTGCGCCACCTCGAGGCTGTGGGTGAGCCGGGTGCGGAACAGGTCGCCCTCGTGGTTGACGAATACCTGGGTCTTGTACTCGAGGCGCCGGAAGGCGGTGGAGTGGATGATGCGGTCGCGATCGCGCTGGTACTCGCTGCGGCTGCGCGGCGGCGGCTCGCGATGACGCCGGCCGCGGGAATGCTCCGGTCGCGCCGCGTACGGAGCGAGCGCTCGCTCACGCATGCACTTGCGATTCGCCGAGCACTTCCGCGAGCGCTTCGCGCGGCACCTGGTCGGAAACGAACGCTTCGCCGATGCGCCTGAGCAGCACAAAGCGGATGCGCCCGCCCTGGACCTTCTTGTCGCGGCCCATCAGCTCGAGATAGCGCTCCAGACCGAGCTCCGGCGCTTGGACGGGCAGTCCCGCGGCCGCCACGATGGCGCTCACGCGCGCCGCCTCGTCGGTCGCGATCAAGCCCAAGCGCCGGGAGAGCCTCGCCGCCAACGCCATGCCGGCCGCGACCGCTTCACCATGCAGCCACGAGCCGTACCCAAGCCCCGCTTCGATGGCATGCCCAAACGTGTGGCCGAAGTTGAGCAACGCGCGCTCGCCGGTTTCGCGCTCGTCGAGCGCCACGATCTCGGCCTTGATGGCGCAGGAGCGCTCGATCGCGTTCGCGAGCGCCTCGGGCTCGCGCTGTACGAGCCGCGCCACGTTCTGCTCCAGCCAGTCGAAGAACTGCCGGTCCCGGATGAGCCCGTACTTGATCACTTCCGCGATCCCGGCGGCGAGCTCGCGCCCGGGCAGGGTGGCGAGCGTGTCAAGGTCGGTGACAACGGCGAGCGGCTGATGGAAGGCGCCGATCATGTTCTTGCCGAGCGGATGGTTGATCGCGGTCTTGCCGCCGACCGCCGAGTCGACCTGCGCCAGCAAAGTGGTGGGTACCTGAAACCAAGGCATGCCGCGCTGATAGACTGCGGCGGCGAACCCGGCAAGATCGCCGATCACTCCGCCCCCGAGCGCGACCAGGGCGGTGTTGCGCTCGCAGCGGTTCTCGAGCAGCGCATCGAAGATGCGATTGAGCGTCTCCCAGTTCTTGTGGGTTTCGCCGTCGGGCAGCGTGATCGGCACCACGCTCACCCCGCGCGCCTCGAGCGCGCGCTTGAGCGGTGCAAGGTAGAGCGGGGCGACCGTGGAATCGGTGACGACGGCGACCTTACTTTGGGGCAGCCTGGGCGCGATCAGTTCGGCGCGTGCGAGCAGCCCCGCCCCGATGTAGATCGGGTAGCTGCGTTCGCCCAGCGCCACGGTCAACGTCTTCATGGATGAGGGGATTCCGCCCGTTCCTCCGGCATCAGCCGGCGCGCAGCGGCGCGTCCTCGCCCTGGCCGGCGCCGGCCCTGAACTCGAGGATCTTGCGTTGCAGCTTCTGCGCGAGGGCGCCCAGGCTCTGGTTGCCGGTGTCCACGATGATATCAGCGATTTCGCGATAGAGCGGATCGCGCTCGGCGAACAGCTGCTCGAGCCTCGCGAAGGGATCGGCGCTGCTGAGCAGCGGCCGGTTCCTGTCGTAGCGCGTGCGTCGCGCGAGATCAGCCGTGGCAGCGCGGAGGTAGACCACGATCCCGTTGCCGGCAAGGAGCTTGCGGTTCGCGGCGGAGAGCACCGCGCCGCCGCCCGTGGCGAGCACGATGTTCTCGCGGCTGACCAGCTCGGCGAGCAGCTTGGCTTCCCGCGCACGGAAGCCGGCCTCTCCCTCGATCTCGAAGATCACCGGGATCTTGACGCCGGTCGCGCGCTCGATTTCCTGGTCGCAGTCGTAGAAGATCTTGCCGAGGCGCTTGGCGAGGAGCCTCCCCACCGAAGTCTTGCCCGCCCCCATCAGGCCCACCAGGTAGATGTTCTCCGGGATGAGCGCCTCCGCCGGCCGCTGTCGTTCGCTTTCGCCCATGGGACGATTCTAGCGGAATGGTGCGGGGGCGAGTAAACGCGCCAGACGGGGCCTCCACGGGCGAGAAAAAAAAGGCGGCCACCCCGGCCGCCTTTTTTCCCGACCCGCCGACGCTTACTGGCGCAGCGTCAGGCTGTCCTTGATGATCTTCGGCGTGATGAAGATCAGGAGCTCACGCCGATCGTCTAGTTTCAAGTTCTGCTTGAACAGGAACCCGACATAGGGCAGGTCACCCAGCACCGGCACCTTGTTCGTGGTCGAGCGCTCCTCCTGCGTGTAGATCCCGCCGATCACCACCGTTCCGCCACTCGCCACCAGCACTTCGGTCACGATCTGCTTGGTGTCGATCGACGGCCCGGCGAGCGTGTTCTGCCCGACGCTGTCCTTGTGGACGTTGACATTCATAATCACGTTGTCGTCGGGCGTGACCTGGGGCTTCACCTTCAGCGAGAGCGTCGCCTTCTTGAACGACACGCTGGTCGCGCCGCTCGAGGTCGCCTGCTGGTACGGGATTTCCGTGCCCTGCTCGATGATCGCCTCGACCTGGTCGGCGGTGATCACGCGCGGGCTCGAGATGATCTTGCCCTTGCCGTCCGCCTGCAGCGCCGTGAGCTCGAGATTGAGGAACCGTGTGCCCACGCTGTTGAACAGCAGCAGCGAGAACGTCCCGGGGGTCGCGCCGGCGAGGCCCGGCGCCGGCAGGTTCACAGCAAGGGTGTCGCTGGGAAAGATGGGGGTGGTGGTGGTCTGACCGGTGTGAAAGCCCGGGTCCTCCAGCCTGCCGCCGCCCAAAATCCTCCCGCGCACCGCGGTACTGCTCCCGCCAAACTGAGTACCCTGACCCGTCAAGTCGTGGTAGCCGAGCCTCACGCCCAGGTTGCGGCTGAAGGAGTCCGTCGCCTCGACGATGCGCGACTCGATCATCACCTGCCGCACCGGCACGTCCACCTTGCGGATGAGGTTACGCACTTCCTCCAGGCGCGAGGCCGTGTCCTGCACGAAGACCGTGTTGGTGCGCGCGTCGATCACCGCGCTGCCGCGCTTGGAAAGAATGCGCTGCTTCTCGTCGGTCAGCAGCTTCTGGAACGCGTCCGCCTTCTGGTAGTTCAACTGGAAGCTCTCTGTGCGGGTGGGTTCCAGGTCCGCGATCTGTTGCCGCGCCTCGAGCGCAAGCTTCTCGCGCGTGGCGAGCTCGTCACGCGGCGCGATCCAGACCACGTTGCCGGTCTTGCGCATGTCGAGGCCCTTGCTCGTCAGGATGATGTCGAGAGCCTGGTCCCACGGCACGTCCTTGAGCCTCAAGGTCAGGTTTCCGGTCACCGTGTCGCTGGTGATGATGTTGAGCCCGGTGAAGTCGGCGATCACCTGCAGCACCGCCCGCACTTCCACGTTCTGGAAATTGAGCGAGAGTTTCTCGCCGGTGAAGCCCGGGCGCACCAGGCGGCTCGGGTCCTCGACCACCTGCTTGACCTCGACGATGAAACGCGTGTCGGTCTGGTATGCCGTGTGCTCCCAGTTCCCGCGCGGCTCGATCACCAATCGCGCATTGTTCCCCTGCGTGTAGGCATCGATGGTCTGCACCGGCGTGCCGAAGTCGGTCACGTCCAGACGCCGTTCCAGGTTCCTGGGCAGCACGGTGTTGATGAAGTCGATGACGATCGTCCTTCCCTGCTGCCTCAAGTCGATGCCGACCGCGCTGTCGGAAAGATCCACCACGATGCGTCCCTCTCCGGCGCGCCCGCGGCGGAAGTCGACGTCGCGCAACGTGTGGCGCCGGTCTCCCGGCGTTGCCTCCGCGAAGTGCGTGATCGCACCGGTGGGGCTCGCGGCGGCGGCCGTACCCTGCAGGGTGATCAGCAATGCCCGCCCGTCGATCTGGGTGTCGTAGCTCAGGGC
>JACPEF010000259.1 GCA_016183675.1 Betaproteobacteria bacterium | reverse complement strand
GTGGGGATCGGCGTGACGCTGGCCGACCTCGAGCGGCCGGAGGCGCTGCCGCTGCTGAAGGTGGACGAGCCCACGCTCACCATGAATTTCCAGGTCAACACCTCGCCCTTCGCCGGGCGCGAGGGCCGCTTCGTCACCAGCCGGCAGCTCCGCGAGCGGCTGATGCGCGAAACGATGAGCAACGTGGCGCTGCGCGTGGAGGACACCGCCGACCCCGACGTGTTCACGGTATCGGGGCGCGGCGAGCTGCACCTCACGATCCTGCTCGAGAACATGCGGCGCGAGGGCTACGAGCTCGCCGTCTCCCGCCCGCGCGTCCTCGTCAAGGAGATCGACGGCGTGAAGCACGAGCCGTTCGAGATGCTGACGGTGGACGTCGAGGAAGCACACCAGGGCGCGCTGATGGAAGCTCTGGGCGCGCGCCGCGGCGATCTCCAGGACATGCAGCCCGATGGCAAGGGCCGCGTGCGGCTCGACTACCGCATCCCCGCGCGCGGGCTGATCGGCTTCCAGGGCGATTTCCTCACGATGACGCGCGGCACCGGCGTCAAGAGCCACGTCTTCGACGACTACGCCCCGATGAAGCCCGACATCGCGGAGCGCCGCAACGGCGTGCTGGTGTCGGCGGAGAACGGCGAGGCGGTCGCTTACGCGCTGTGGAAGCTGCAGGAGCGCGGCCGCATGTTCGTGGATCCCGGCGAGCCGCTCTACGAGGGAATGATCGTCGGATTGCACAGCCGCGACAACGACCTCGTCGTGAACCCGGTGAAGACCAAGCAGCTCACCAACATCCGCGCGGCGGGCAAGGACGAGGCGATCCTGCTCACGCCGCCAATCCGCCACACGCTGGAATCCGCCGTCGAGTTCATCGCGGACGACGAGCTGGTGGAGATCACGCCGAAGTCGATCCGCATCCGCAAGCGGCTGCTCGCCGAGAATGAGAGGAAGCGCACGCGGAGGGCGGAGCAGGTTCACGCGGCTTGAGCCGCGCGATGCGACCCCGGAGCGGGCGGGCGCGCCGGTGCGAGCCACCGCGTCCACTGACCCGATTCCGTTGACAGGCCCGAAGACGGTCGCTGGCCTGATGCCTCCGGCGCGCGCGGCCCGCGCAGCGGCTTGAAGCAGAAGCTCTCACCGCCAAGGACGCCAAGCGAAAGCAACAACAATTAGCCGCCGATGGACGCCGCTTGACGCCGATGAATAGATAGGGCCTGTGTGAGCTGACCCTATTTATTTTCCGCAAGCACCTGTTCGATCGTCTCCACGATCGCCGCTTCGTACGCGCGGATGAAATCCACCCCGTGATCGGCTTTGATACCGTGCTTTTTCATGACCTCGAATTGCGAAGGCTTCATCGCGTCCACGCGCTTGAAGAAAGCCACGGTTCGCGCGAGATCGCGGCCGAGCGCATCGAAAACGCTCTCGAGAAAGGGGTAGTGACGGCTGTACGTCATCTCGTTGGCCATGCCCACGTTGTTGAGAGACCCCCTCTTCCACCTGAGCGCCCGCTCCGCTCTGCTCAAAACTCTTGCCCGCGCCTGCAGGAGCGCGTCCGTGGAAATTTCCTTGCGCTCGTAGCGCGCATAGTGCCCCGCGAGCTGTTCATAGAGGGCCATGATCGCGCGAGTCCGATCGGATTCCACCTTCGCGTAGCGCTGGATCGTCAGATTTTCGCGAGTCACTGAGCCAAATCTCTCCTTGCCGAACGCCGCCATCCCCTCGTAGGCGATAAGGTTGCAGAGCGCTTCCTCGATGCCGTACGGAAGGCCGAACTGCTCGTGGCAGTCCTCGTGAAGGACGAGATAGAGGAAGCGGTGCAGCGGGACGCCGAGCATCTCGGAAGTGACGGCGGCGCCGACTTCGCCCAGCGCTTCCACCCTGCCGAAGTAGACGTCGGCGCCGTCGGCATGCGCCCGGCATTCCTGCTCCGTGGCCGCATCGAGCCACCGGATCGCCGGATCCTCGTAGGAATACGGGAGGTAAAGGCGCGACACCCGGCCGCAGAAAGGATACCCGCCATCTTCCTCTGAGAATTCAAGGAAGGCTTCCGAGCCCTGGAAGCCGATCCGCCGCTCGAACGCCCTGATTTCCTCGAGGAGCGGCTCCCACTCCTTTGGGATCCTCGCCTCCCGCAGCAGGGCGCATCCCGCGATCGTGGCCGCGAGCAGTGCGAGAGCGGCAAGCCGAACAGCAAGGCTTTTATTCACGCGCTTTTCCCTGATCCATCGTCCCTGTTCCTCTTGTGCCAGGTTGCTTTCCTGCCCTTGCCGGATAACGCATAGATCGGGTTGAAGGATGACAGTTCCCGCGCGCAATGCTGAACCCGCGGCTACGGGGCCATTTCGGCGCGTAGCCGCCAGGTTAAGACGTGAGATCGGGAGGTCGGGAGACCGAAAGGTCGAAAAGCCGTGAGATCGGGAGGTCGTGAAGTCGTAAGATGGAACGCAAGGGAAGTATTGTCCCCCTATCGCTCTCACGCTATGACGCCCTCACGGATCTTGTCGCTCTCCCGCTCTCACGCTCTGACGCCCTCACGTCAGTTGCCGGCGGATCGTCGCCGCAGGTAGCGACTTCATGCTAGCGGTATATACTTTTCCCGCCAGGCCGGAGCGGCCTCCAATTATTGATCGTTGCGGAAATGGTTGACACACCATTTCCGCACTGTACATTCCCCCTCGCCCTCTGGGAGAGGGGGAAGGGGTGAGGGTCGAGCGGCGTAAAGCATTTACGCAAAGCTCGATAGCCTCCTAAAATTGTTCGGGTACTGATGCTCGGCCGACGCTGCCCGAGAACGATCCCGCGGAGGTGGCGCGGGCCCTCGGGGAGCCGAAGCTCTCGGGCGTTGAAACGATCTACAAGGCGGACGCGAGGAAAAAGTTATCCGGATCTGTTTAACTTATCCGAATACTGTTCCTGCAAGAACAACTGGCACAAACTGATGCCTTTTTTATCGATTTCCACTATCTTCGTGCCCACGCCTGCGTCGCTGACATGTCTTGTCTCAATTTTGCATTCGAGGGTTTTCCCCGGGAAAAGCTCGCATCTGAACTCAAGAACCTGCCCGACCACAAGCTCTTTACTGCTCATAATCAAGAAGCCATTGTCGCTCATGTCCAGAACCATGCATGGAAACCAGGTATTACCGGAACTCAACTGCCCTCTCTGGCTGACCACGATACGCGCTTCAGCGCGCAATTCACGCGTTTTCATGGGGGACCACCCTATTGACTATCGCAAGCACAACGGCAAGCATCACGCTTGTCATTATATCCAGAATCGAGACAGGAAATAGGGCCAGACTCGATTCGCTCTACCCTCGGCGACCGCTGACCAAAAAAGGGAGGAATGGCGATGTTTGAGAAAGAACGCTTCATTGATGAATGCCGCGCTGCGCTCAAGGAAAGCAACGTGCAGGCCGCAATCCGGGAGCTGGTGGCGCGAGCGGTAAGCGATCCCGCGGAGGTAGTGCGGGCCCTCGGAGAACCGAAGCGCTCGGGCGTCGAGACGATCTACAAAGCGGACGATCTCACCATCCTCAACCTGTGCTGGGGGCCCCGCATGGTATTCAAGCCGCACGACCATCGCATGTGGGCGGTCATCGGCATCTACGGCGGCCGCGAGCAGAACATCTTCTTCCGGCGCAGCGGGAAGGGCCTGACGCGGCACGGGATGAAGGAGCTCAACACGAAGGACGTGGTCCCGCTGGGCAAGGCGATCATCCACGCGGTCACGAACCCGCTGGACCAGATCACCGCGGCGATCCACGTTTACGGCGGAGACTTTTTCGCGACGCCCCGCAGCGAATGGAACCCCAAGACTTTCGAGGAGCTTCCGTACGACGTCGAGGCCACCATGCGGGCGTTCGAGGAGGCGAACGAACGGATCCGCGCGCAGCCCGGATCGGTGACGAAGTGACGTAGTGACGAAGTGACGGGGTTCCCACCTGTGAAATTGGCAAACAGGGCAAAACAGGGTCAAACTGAGCTGACTTGGAGGTGTCATGCCATTCTTCAAGCTTGATGAGATGCCGGGGTCGGTGGTAGCGCCGGGCCACTCCACCGCGCACGGTCCGACCATCACCGGCAAGGAACTCGAGATCGGCTACTACACCGAGCCCAAGGGGACTGGAGCCAGGCCACACCGTCACCCGAGTGAGCAGATCATCCTCGTTCTATCCGGGCGGCTGCGAATGCGGATCGAGGGCGAAACCCGTGAGATCTGCCCCGGAGAAGCGGCGCTGATCAGGGCGACCAGGAGCACGAGCAGCAGGCGCTGGAAGACGGCACCCGCTTCGTGAGTTTCAAGAGCGCTGTCGGCGCTCAGCCACGCGACGAGTAGCCGGCCCGCCCGTTCAATGGGAAAAATGAGGACGGAGCGCGCTTTCCGCTGTCACTAAAAAATAAGGTCGGTCTGACCCTAGTTACGCAAGCGGTACAGCACGATTTGCGATGACGCTCCCGCGATCGCTTCTGCTTGCGGCGATCCTGCTCGCGGCCTGCGCCGCGCCGCGGGTCGCCCCCGCGCCGCCGCCTGAGGGCGAGCCGACCGTCATGGTCCATCTGGTTGCCCATGACTGGCACACGGGGATCGCGATCCGGCGCGCGGACATCCCCGCCGGAATCTGGCCCGAGAGCCGTGATTTTCCGCAGGCCGAGTACCTCGAGGTCGGCTGGGGGGACCGCGAGTTCTACCAGAAGCCCGACCCCGGCCTGTGGACGACGTTGAGGGCGGCGCTGTGGCCCACGGCGAGCGTCCTGCACGTGGTCGGTTTCCCTGGCCCGGTAGCCGGATATTTCCGGGCGAGCGAGGTCATTGAGCTCGCGCTCCCGAGCGACGGCTTCGAGCGCCTGGTCCGCTACATCCACGACGCCCATGAACGCAGTGGCGCACCGGCCGCCGCGCCGCTCGGCCCAGGGCTGTACGGCGAGGGCCGGTTCTATCCGGGGCGGGAATCGTTCCACCTGTTCCGCACCTGCAACGTCTGGACGGCGCGGGCACTGCGCGCGGCGGGGCTGCCGATCCGCGAGGCGATCACGAGCGAGGGGCTGATGTCCCAGGCGCGCGAGATCGGCAAAGTAGGCAACAGCCCCAAGCGCTGAGACGCGTCGACAGCGTGAGTGTTACGGGCGAGGGAGGACGATCGAGAGATGAGGGATGAGGAACGAAACTGACGTGAGGGCGTGAGAGCGTGAGCGCGAGAGGAGGAAATACGCTCCCCTGCGATTTCCCGATCTGACGATTTCCCGGCTTTGCGATCTCCCGAGCTCACGACCTCCCGATCTCACGGGTTTGATTCCCAGTCACTTCGTCACCTCGTCACTTCGTCACCGCCCAGCTCACTGCGGCTCGATGCCCACTGCCTTCACGATTTTCTTGTAGCGCTCGGCGTCCTGCTTGACGCGGGCGTGAAACTCCGCCGGGGGCATCCCGATGGTCTCCGCTCCCCCGACGACGCCATAGCGCTCCTTCACGTCCGGGAACTTGAGCATCTCGGCCGACACGGAGTACAGCTTGTTGACGATCGTCTTCGGCGTGCCTTTGGGCGCGAACAGGCCCACCCAGATGGAAGCGTCCACTCCGGGTATCCCGCCTTCCTGCGGGGTCGGATAGTCCGGGACCTGCGGCGAGCGTTTGGCCGTGGTTATGCCGATCACCTTGACCCGCTTGGCTTGCAGGTGGGGTATCACGCCGGGCAGTCCGGCGATAGTCATCACCACTTCGTTCGCCGCCACCGCGGACACGGCCGGCGCGCCGCCCCTGTAGGGCACGTGCAGCATCTTGATGCCGGCGGCGACCGCCAGCCACTCGGTTGCCACGTGGTTCACCGAACCGGAGCCCGGCGAGCCAAAGCTGAGCTGGCCGGGCTTCACCTTCGCCGCAGCGACCAGATCCTTGAAGCTGTTGATCGGCGACCGGCTGTTGACCACCACGATCATCGGCGCGTCGCTCAACATGATGACCGCCGTGAAATCGCGGTCCAGTTCGAAGGGCACGTCCTTGAACACGAACGGGCTGACCGCGAACTCGCCGGTATGCGCCGAGAGGAGCGTGTAGCCGTCCGGCGCGCCCCTCGCCGCGATCGACACCGCGATGAAACCGTTTCCGCCCGTCCGGTTGTCCACGACGAACTGCCAGCCCAGTCGCTCGGCGATCTTGTTCGTAAGGATGCGGGTGGACGTGTCCACGACGCCGCCGGGCGCGTACGGCACGAGCACGCGTATGGGCTTCGTCGGATAGTCCTGCGATTGCGCCGCGGCAGCCAGCGTCAGCGCCAATAGGAAGCTGGTCAGTATGCGTGTCATTTCTCCTCCTCTGATCAATTAGTGACGAGGTGACGCAGTGACGAAGTGACGGATTCCAGGAAATGTGGCCCTGTAACGAGCGCAAGCATTGCTGTTGTTGACCTCGTCACTGCGTCACTTCGTCACTCAGAAAAGGTCGCGCCACTTGGCGCGCACCTTTTCTTGAAGCTCCTTGCTCGCTTCGGCCACTTCGGGAAACTCCTCGAGGTGGTCGTAGGGACGGCAGGCATCGATCACCGCCTTCGAGCTGAACGGCGCCTTGTACGGGTAGGCGACATACATCGGGTCGTTCTTCGAGCCCATGCCGCGCTGGATGATGTCGATATCCACCGCGGGATCGGTCCGGGTGGCGACCGCCCACATCACTTCCTGCAGATTGGAAGGGTCTATGTCCTCGTCCACCACGACGGAGTAGCGCGACATGTAGGCGCCGACGCCGCACTGGTTGAGTATATGCCCCGCCTGCTTTGCGTGCCCGGCATACCGCTGCGTGATCGCCACCACGTTGAACATGCGCGCCCCGCCGATCTCGTGGGCCCACACCGCCTTGACGTCGGGCACGCCGGCGGCGAGCAGCGCATCGAACAACAGGGCGGATCTCATCACCGCCTTCGAGTACGAATAGTCATTCGGCGGCTTCGCGGGAGGACTGCCCACCATGATCGGGTCGTTTCTGTAGTAGATGCGCTCGATCGTGACCGCCGGCGCCGTCGCCGCCTTGCCGGGGTAGTAGCCGTGGAACTCGCCGAAGGGGCCTTCGATCCGCACGTCGCCGGGGTGCGCCCAGCCCTCCAACACGATCTCGGACCCGGCCGGGAAAGGCAGGCCGGTCAAATGGCCTCTCACGACCGATACCGGCTCCTGGAGAATCGCGCCGATGTAGTTGTACTCGCACATCCCGAACGGCACTTCGATTCCGGATATCAGGTAGCCGAGCGGGTCGGCGCCGCATACGATCGCCACCGGGAACGGTTTCCCCGCCTTCATGTACTTGTCGTACTGGATGGCCCCGTGCTTGCCCGGCACCATGTCGAGCCCGGCGTGGTTCCTGTCGTGGATCTGGACGCGGTAGGTGCCGACGTTCACCCAGTCGGAATCGAAATCCTTCGTCACCACGCAACACCCGGTGCCGATGTAGCGCCCGCCGTCCTTCTCGTGCCAGAACGGCGATGGAAAAATGAAAAGATCCACTTTTCCATTACTGAGGACATTTTCAAAAACCGGCCCCGTTTCGACCACCACGGGATCGTACTTGGCCGCCTCCGCCTGCCATGCCTTGGGTTTGCCCCGCAGCTTCTGGACCAGCTCATGATGCGCCTTCTCGACGCCCAAGCGCAGAATAGACGACAGCTTCCCCGGGCTGCTCGTGCTGCAAGTGAGGACGCGGAATCCTTTCGGATAGCCGACGATCTCGTCAAAGAGCAGCGCCGGCGGGGAATCCTTCTTGACGTTCACTTCGCTGATGGCCCCGAGTTCCAGGTTCCAGTCGGCGCCGCGGACGTCCTTCACTTCTCCCAGCTCCCTCGCCTCGCGCAGCCAGGCGCGCAGATCCAGCGGGTTCCCTTTCTCGGAGCGTCTCACGAGACTACCTCCACGTGAACGGTAAACGGTAAACGGTAAACGGAGAAAGCGCCTGATTTACGGTCTTGCTGTTCACTGTTCACCGTTCACTGTTCACCGCTCTCATTTTCGCATTCGCGCAGCGAGTTTAACCGCTTCGATGATCTCGGGGTAGGCGGCGCAGCGGCAGAGATTGCCCGACAGATAGTGCCGGACCTCGTCCTCGGTCGGATCGGGGTTCTCGTCAAGCAACTGCCGGGTCATGAGGATGAAGCCGGGCGTGCAGAAGCCGCACTGGAAGGCGCCGGCCTCGATAAACGCCCGTTGGACCGCATCCAGCTCCCCGCCTCCCGCCGTGTGCTCGATGGTCGTGACCTCGGCGCCCTCGACCAAGGCAGCAAGGTACAGGCAGCCGGACACCGCGGTCCCGTTCACGAGCACCGTGCAGCAGCCGCACAGCCCCTGTCCGCAGCTCTCCCGCGCTCCGGTGAGGCCGAAGCGCTGCTGCAAGAGCTCGACCAGGTTCTCGTGCGGCGCGACCTGGGCCGTGACCCGCTCGCCGTTCAGCGTAAACCGTATGGTCCGTGCCGCTGTGCTCATCTCAGCACCCGCAAAAGATCAAAATATCAGCCGCCGATGAACGCCGATACACGCCGATAAATTCAAGCAAAAACTGAACGGTAATAAAGAACAATGCCTTTGCCATTCGCTATTTCCTATACCCCGCGTCCGTTCGCGTCCTCTACGTCCTCTGCTGTGAGAGGTGGTCTTTCGAATTTCCTTGGCGTCTTGGCGTCTTGGCGGTTCAATTCTTCTTCTCGCATTTCTTGGCGGCCTTGGCGGTTCAGTCTTCGTCTTTGAGCGGCTTGCCTTGCTTTGCCCGCAAGGCACGATAGACCGCTTCGGGAGTGAGCGGGAGCGACGTCAGCCGCACGCCTACCGCGTCGTCTATCGCGTTGGCGATCGCCGGAGAAACGCTGAACGTGCCGGTTTCGCCCACGCCTTTC
>JACPEF010000054.1 GCA_016183675.1 Betaproteobacteria bacterium | reverse complement strand
GGCATTGACTGTGGAGACTGATTCTCTCCGGCAGGCGACCCGATCGGGCGGAAGAAGCACAGTTTGTAACGGCATTTATCTGCGTTTATCCCGTTCCAATGTTCGTTTTTCAGGCGTGCCCCGTTCCAATGAATTCCAACCAGCATTCGGACGAGGATGCATCCGTTCAACTTTGATGTGGACATTGGAACGGGGCGCGTCGCGAGCCATGAATCATCGGGATTGGCGGAGGTCATTGGAACGGGATTTATCTGCGGTTATTGTCGTTGCTTTGCTGGCGACCGGCTGCGCCGAGTTGCGCTGGCACAAGGCGGGCGGCGACGCCGAAACCCTCAAGCAGGATCTGGAGGAGTGCCGCCGGACCGCACGCAACCGGGCCGCGGTCGAGGCCTGGCCGTTCGGGCTCATCACCCCGAGGGTGATCGGCGTCGACCGCCAGGGTCGGGCGATCATGCTCCACCCTCCCCCACTGGACACCGAGCGCTTCCTCCTGGAGGGGGACCTGACTCGCGGCTGCATGCGCGAAAACGGCTATTCCCTGGTGCCGGTGGAGAAGAAGTGACGGGTGACGAAGTGACGCAGTGACGGGAAAAACCCGAGGATGAAGGAAGAAGGAAAAACCGTTAAGTCCGTTCCTGCAAGTCCGTCGCGGCGCCGCACGTTGCGGCTCATCGCCGCGTACGGCACTCTCGCGGTCATGAGCCAGCGAGCCCGGGCCGGGCCGGCCACCGTGCAACGGCGGCCCATCCCGCGCGGCGGCGAACTGCTTCCCATAGTGGGCCTGGGCACGTGGCAGACCTTCGACGTCGGTCCCAATGCGCCGGAACGCGCCACGCTCAAGGAAGTGCTGAAGCTGCTGGTCGCGCTGGGCGGCAGCGTGATCGACTCTTCGGCCATGTACGGCGACGCCGAGCGGGTCGTGGGCGACCTCACCGCCGAGCTCGGCCTGCGCGAAAAGCTGTTCTTCGCCACCAAAGTGTGGACCAGCGGCCGCGACGCCGGCATCAGGCAGATGGCGCAATCCTTCAAGCTCATGCGCACGGCGCGCATGGACCTCATGCAGGTGCACAACCTGCTCGATCTTGGCACGCACGGCAAGACGCTGCGCGAGTGGAAAGCGGCCGGGAAGATCCGCTACCTCGGCATCACGCACTATCACTCGGGCGCGTACGGTGAGCTCGAGCGGCTCCTCAGGACCCGCGAGTACGACTTCGTGCAGTTCAATTACTCGATGGCCGAGCGCGAGGCCGAGGCGCGCCTGCTGCCGCTGTGCGCCGAAACCGGCACCGCAGTGCTCATCAACCGCCCCTTCGCCCACGCCAGCCTCTTCGGCAAAGTCAAAGGCAAGGAGCTGCCCGCCTGGGCGGCCGAGTTCGACTGCAAGAGCTGGGCCCAGTTCTTCCTCAAGTACTTACTGGCGCACCCCGCGGTCACCTGCGCCATCCCCGGCACCCGGCGCGTGGAGCACCTCAAGGACAACATGCAAGCGGGGCTGGGGCGCCTGCCGGACGCCGCCATGCGGCGGCGCATGGTGGAATATTTGGAGCGGTTATGACGTTTGCCTGAGCGGCTGCCCCGGAGGTATGGTGCCGGAAAACGAGGCCATCGAGGCCCCGTTTTTTTATATGAAATGCAAGGCATAATAAAGCGTGGCGAGCGGGTGGGTGACCCTTGATCGTCGAATGGTTGAAATCAGCAGTGGCGCGGACAATCCTGTTGGCGCTGCTGCTCGCCACGCTTGCCGGGTGCAGCATCCTGCGCCTGGGTTACGGCCATCTCGACACCTTCGCGGTGTGGACCGCGGACGACTACTTCGAGCTCGATCCGCAGCAGCGGCACGAGTTCCTCGCGCGCTTCGACCGGCTGCACGAGTGGCACCGCTACGAGCAGCTGCCGGAATACGCGTCGTTCCTCACCTCGGCGCGAGAGCGGCTGCAGAAGGGGCTCGCGCGCGAAGACGTCATCTGGTTCGTCGAGGGATTGAAGGCGCGCTACCGCGTCATCATCAACCGCAGCGCCGAGGATGCCGCGGCGCTCCTGCTGACCCTCTCGCCCGCGCAGCTCGATGCCCTGCAGCGGCGCTGGGAAAAGGACAACCGGCGCTTCGTCCGGGAGTTCCGCCTCGAAGGCGGGCTCGAAGAGCAGCGGCAGGCGCGGGCGCGGCGCGCGCTGTCCCAGTTCCGGGATTGGGTCGGAAGCCTCGGCCACGAGCAGGAGCAGAAGATCGTCGCCATGATAAACGAGCTGCCGCTGATCGACCGGCTGCGCCACGAGGACCGCCGGCGGCGCCAGCGCGAGTTCCTGCAGCTGATGGAGCTGCGCGGCGACCCGCGCGAATTCGCGGCGCGGCTCAAGCACTGGCTGCTCAACTGGGAAACCGGCCGCGCGCCCGAATACGACCGGCTGCTCACCGAGTGGTGGGACCAGCGCGTCGATTTCTTCGTGGCCGTTGAAAGGACGCTGACGCCCCACCAGCGCGCCGTCGCCGCGCACCGGCTACAGGACTACTCCGAGGACTTCACCCGCCTCGCGGAGCGCCCGAGCGCGCAGGCCGCGACCGCGCGCTAGAAGTTCTACCCCAAACCTTTGCCACAGAGAGCACAGAGAACACGGCGAAGTCAAAAGCGCGAACCGATCGCTGTTGTGTCTTTTTTCCTCTGTGAACTCTGCGTCCTCTGTGGCTTGATCTTGATTCTGAAGGCGCGATGTAGCTGTTAGAATGCGGCGCGTTAGCCTTCCGTAACCACACTATGCCGCAATTTCCTGGCCGCATCGCTTCGAAGCTGCCCAACGTCGGCACCACCATTTTCACCGTGATGTCGCGGCTTGCGGCCGAGCACAACGCGATCAATCTCTCGCAGGGATTCCCCGACTTCGATTGCGCGAAGGAGCTGCGGGACCTCGTCACCCAGTACATCAACTCGGGGTTGAACCAGTATCCGCCGATGGCGGGCGTGCCGCGGCTGCGCGAGGCGATCACGGAGAAGGTCGAGGCGCTCTACGGCGCGAAATACGATCCCGAGCACGAGGTGACGGTCGTCCCGGGCGCGACCTACGGCATTTTCACAGCAGTCGCGACGCTCATCCGTCCCGGGGACGAAGTGATCCTGTTCGAGCCCGCCTACGACAGCTACGCGCCCTCGGTCGAGGTGAACGGCGGCGTGCCGGTGTACGTGCAGCTCAAGTATCCCGACTACAGCATCGACTGGCGCGAGGTGCAGAACGCGATCACGCCGAGAACGCGCATGGTCATCATCAACACGCCCAACAACCCCACGGCGAGCGTGCTCTCCGGCGAGGACATGCGGATGCTCGAGGGCACCTTGCGCGGCACCGACATCGTGGTGGTAAGCGACGAGGTCTACGAGCACATCGTGTTCGACGGCCACCGGCACCAGAGCGTCGCGCGCTTCCCGGGGCTCGCCGAGCG
>JACPEF010000260.1 GCA_016183675.1 Betaproteobacteria bacterium | reverse complement strand
TCGAGCCCCGCCAGCTCCTGCCCGTTTTCAACGTGTAGCTGGACGTGCCAGCCGAAGGGCTGGATCCTGCGCCCCATGACCTCTAGCAGTTCCGGACCGCCGTAGCCCTTTACCATCGTCGACAGACGTACGCCGCACATGCCCCCTTGGTGCAGCCGTTCAATTTCCTGCGTGGAGACGTCAGGTTTCAGCCCCGCCACGCCTCGCGCGCGCTTTTGCCCCAGTCTGGCGATGACGTCGAGGGTGACCGAGTTGTCGAAACCGTAAACGCTGGCGTTGACCTGCACCGCGCGCGAGATGCCCAGCGCTTCCATCAGCTTCAGGTAGTCGGAGAGCGTGCACAGCGGAGGGGTGTAGCTGCGGTTTGCGACGAGGGGGTATTTCTTCTGATCTTCGAACACGTGGCAATGGCAGTCGGTTGCGCCCGCCGGGATGCTGAACTTCGGCTTGCGAGGCTCGGGGTCAGGTCCCTGGCACAGCGGCGGCTGCATTTACCTGTTGACGTGACTAGGAGCAAAAAGCTTCACCGCGAAGACGCGAAGACGCAAAGGCAACGCAAAGAAGATCGAGAAAATCTCCTTTGCGAATTCTTGGCGACCTTTGCGCCTTTGCGGTTAAGATTTTGAGGTTATTAGTCGCGGTAGGAGGGATCAACCCGGTCGAGCTTCCGGAGCAGCGCCGGCCACTCGAGCAAACCGAAGCGGCGCCGCACGCCGGGCTGGAACAGCTTCCACGTGTCGTTCAGGATCTCCTGCGGCGGAAGCTCGATCTCGGTGTTGCAGGAGAGCGTCATCACCTGCAGCTGGCAGGCGCGCTCGAGCCGGTACATGTTGTTGAAGCACTCGGCGATGCTCGCGCCGCAGGTGAGCAGCCCGTGGTTCTTGAGGATCAATGCGTCATTCTCGCCGAGGTCCTTCACCAGCCGCTCGCGCTCCTCGAGGTGGATCGCGATGCCCTCGTAGGCGTGGTACGAAACGCCTTTCGCCCAGCGCATCGAGGTCTGCGCGATCGGGAGCAGCCCGCACTTCATCGCGGAGACCGCCATCCCCGCGAGCGTATGGGTATGGATCACGCAATCCACGTCGTGGCGCGCGCCGTGGATCGCGCTGTGGATGACGTAGCCCGCCTCGTTGATGCCGTGCTCGGTGGCGTTGAAGAGAATGTTGCCCTCGAGGTCGATCCTGACCATGCTCGAGGCCGTCATCTCCTCGTAGAGCATTCCGTAGGGATTGATGAGGAACTCGTCCGTGGTGCCCGGCACGCGCGCGGATATGTGGTTGGCAACCATCTCCACCATGCCGAACTCGTGCATGAGGCGGTAGCACGCGGCGAGATCGACGCGCGCTTCCCACTCTTCCTTGCTCACCTGCTCGCGCACCGGTTTGCTGATCCTGATTGCTGGGGCGTTCATATGCGCCTCCTGTGATATGCCCCGATCTTAGTGCCGTTCCAACTTGTTTGTCCAAATTCCGGCGGCGCGTCTGGCGCGGACAGTCGGCCCTTGGAGAACCGGTCGGATTGGCATAAATAGTTGGAACGGCACTAGCGGTAGGCCGTCCCGAGCGAAACCCATCATTCCACACGCTGAACCGCGCAGGTCGGCGCGTTCCAAGTTCAATGTTCCGAGTTCCAAGTTCAAAGTCGAAACCCTCGAATTGCAACCCGCTCCAACCTTGAACCTTGAACCTTGAACCTTGAACCTTGAACCTTGAACCTTGAACCTTGAACCTTGAACCTTGAACCCGGAACCCGGAACTACGCCTTCCTGGCGTAGGCCGCGGCGCTCGCGCCGGCGAGTTTCCCGAATACCGCGCCCGAAGTGAGGCCGGTGCCGCCCGGGTAGTTGTGGTAGAAGATGCCGCCCACCATCTCGCCCGCGGCATACAGACCGGGTATCGGCTTCCCGGCGGTGTCCTCCACCTCGCCCCCGTTGGTGATCTTCACGCCGCCGAAGCTGAAAGTGACCCCGCAGGTCACGGCGTAGGCCTCGAAGGGCGGCTCATCCAGGGTGTTCGCCCAGTTGCTCTTGTTGATCTTGAGGCCCACGGTGCAGCGCCCGTCCTTCACCGCCATGTTGAAGGGGACGTCGGTGCGCACCGCCTGGTTGTATTCGCGGATCTCGCGCAGGCAGTTCTCGGGGTCCACCCCCTCGAGCTTCTTCACCAGCTCTTCGAGCGTGTCGGCCCGCGCCTTGGTCACCCGCTTGATGCGGTACTCGTCGCGCAGGACGGGAATGATCTTCGCGTCGAAGATCTGCCAGGCGAACATGCCGGGTTGCTCCAGGATCACCCTGCCGTATTTCGCATACGTGTAGTTGCGGAAATCCGCGCCCTCGTCCACGAAGCGCTCGCCGCGCGCGTTCACCATGATGCCCCACGGGTAGCTGTGCTTCTGGAAGCTGTCGCCGACCGAAAGATCGCCGAAGGCAGGGGCGTTCATGTCCCAGCCCACGGCGTGGCACCCGGACCAGTGGCCGTAGGGCAGCGCGCCGGCCTCGAGCGCCATCTGAATGCCGAGGCCCGTGTTGTAGCGCGTGCCGCGCACCTTGGCGAGGTCCCATCCCGGGCCGGGATAGCGCGCGCGCATCTCGGCGTTGGACTCGAAGCCGCCGCACGCGAGGATCACGGCCTTCGAGGGAATCTCGGCGTTCTTTCCCTTGTGCTTGGCGCGCACCCCGATCACGCGCCCCTCGTCGTCGGTCATCAGCCCGACGGCCGGCGTTTCGTAGAAGATCTTGATGTCTTCCCGGGCGCACGCCTTGTGCTCGTTCTCCACGAGGCCGGGGCCGCCGCCCCAGGTTTCGGCGGCCAGCCCGCCCCAGAACTTGTAGCGGTTGCCTTCCACCCTGTACGACTGGCGCCCGTAGCTCGGCTGGAACCTGACGCCCTTCTTGCGCAGCCACAGCAGCGTCTCGAAACTGCGCGAGATCAGGATCTCGCACAAGTCGGGGTCGGCGCGGTACTGGGTGATGCGCCCCATGTCGTCGTAATAGTGCTCGGCGGTGTAGGCTCCGAAATCGTGGGTTTTCTTTTCTTCCTCGGTGAGATCGGGAATGAGCTGCGCCAGGTCATCGACGCCGTTGTACACTACCCGCATCAGGCCGGCGGTGTAGCGGCTGTTGCCGCCGCAGTCCTCGATCGGGGCGGCTTCGAGCATGACGGCGGAAGCGCCCCCTTCGCGCGCGGCGAGCGCCGCGCAGGAAGCGGCATTGCCGGCGCCAACCACGATCACATCGGGCTTTCCAAAATCGGCAGCGCTCATCGTTTTCCTCTGAGACGTAAATCAACCACAGAGGCACAGAGACACAGAGATTCCAAAAATAAAGCGAAATCAATACGAGACTTCGTTTTGATTCGTTGTTCTCCGTGCCTCTGTGTCTCTGTCGTGAATCATTCAGTGCAGCGTCTTCACCCCGGTGCGCCGCGGTTCGGGCTCACTGCTCGCCGGCGCCGGCGATGCGTGATGCGCGACCATGCGCCAGCCGCGCTCGGTCCTGATGTAGACGTTGGTCGCGATCACCGGGGCGCGCGAGCGCGGATCGCCGGCAACGGTGATGTGCTCGTAGACGCTGTGCACGGACAGCATCATGCCCTGCACGTACTGCTGCTCGCCCAGCTGAAAACGCAGGGTCTGGCCGCTGGCGAAAATCTGCCGCCAGGATTCGCGCACGCGCTCCACGCCGGCGAGGCGCGCGCCGTTGGGATGAACGCAGTAAATGTCGTCGTCGTCCGCCCACACCGCCATCATCGCCTCCAGGTCGGATTTGGTGAACGCCTCGTAGAACGCGGCTTCGGCGTCCTGCGGAGTGGGGAACAGAGCCTTTTTCATCTGCGGCATCGGGATCCTGGAGTTCGTGACAAAATCAAGAATAATTAACCGCAGATAAATCCCGTTCCAATGACATCTGCCAGCTCCTGGTGATTAGTGGTCCGCGACACGCCCGGAAAACGGACATTGGAACGGGATAAACGCCGATAAACGCGGGTCTACCCCGTGAATCGTGATCCGTGATCCGTGATGTGCGATGCGGGATGCGCGATCCAATTCAGCTTCCGCCTCGTACCTCGCATCTCGTATCTCGCATCCTGTTATCGGCGTTCATCGGCGGTTTCCCGGCTTTCTGGGCGCTCCGCCGCCTGTTACGAAATTCTATCAAAGTCGATGGCGGCCAAGACCCGGTCCGGCGAGAGCTGCATCATGCAGTTGAAATGCCCGAGCGGGCACTCGCGCTGGAAGCACGGGCTGCAGGGAAGATCCAGCTTGAGGATCTGCGCATTCGGTGAAAGCGGCGGGGTGAAGGCCGGGCTGCTCGAGCCGTAGAGGGCGATGAGCGGCTTGCCGAGCGCCGCCGCCACGTGCATCAACCCGGAGTCGTTGCTGACCACGAGCGCTGCGGAGGCGAGAAGGTCTATGGCCTCCCCGAGTGCCGTGGCGCCGCACAGGTTGCGGCAGGCGCCGCCGGCCGCCTCGGCGATCTCGGCGCCGATCGCCGCGTCCCCGGACGAGCCGATCAGCCACACGGCGCAGCCGTGCGCCGTGAGTCCCTGCGCGAGTTCGGCGAAATAGCGCGCCGGCCAGCGCTTGGCCGGGCCGTACTCGGCCCCCGGGCACAGCGCCGCGACCGGCCGTTGCCGGTCGAGCCCGAGCCTCGCAAGCGCCGCGCGCCGTCCCGTTTCATCCACCCTCAGGCCGAGGGCGGGCAGCGGCAGCGGCGGCGCTTCCCAGCGCGGCAGGCCGAGCGCGGCGTAGCGCTGCGCGATCTGCGGCAGCCGCCGCTGCTCCAGCCGTCGTGCGTCGTTCAGCAGGCCCAGGCGCAGCTCCCCGACATAGCCGGTGCGCCGCGGGATGCCGGCGAGGAACGGGACCAGCGCGGATTTGAACGAATTGGGCAGGACGATCGCCTGATCGTAGTCCTCCGCGGCGAGCTCGCGCGCCAGCCGCCAGCGCTCGGCGAGCCTGAGCTCCCCGTGGGCGAACGGGCTTTCGATCGCGCGCCGCACTTCCGGCATGCGCTCGAGCAGCGGCAGCGTCCAGCGCGGCGCCAGCACGTCGAGCGCGGGGGCGGCGTGGCGTGCGCGCAGGAGCTTCAACATCGGCTGCGCGAGCACCGTGTCGCCGACCCACGACGGGCCTATGACAAGGATCTTTGTCACGTAACTCGCGCCAGGCCCGTCGAGTGTTGAATTTTAAGTTTTGAGTGTTGAGTTAAAAGCCAAGATCCGACCCTCAATTCAACACTCATCACTCAACATTCAACACTCGGCGGCTAGTGGCCGCCGGTGGCGCCGCCCTTCAGCGTGTACTGCGTGCCGCAATAGGGGCACAGCGCCTCGCCGGTCTTCTCGATCGGCAGGAACACGCGCGGGTGCGCGTTCCACAGCATCATGGACGGCATGGGGCAGTGCAGCGGCAGGTCGTTCGTCGTCACCTCGATGTGGCGCGCCTGGTTGACGGTCTGCTCGGCCATGAAGCCTTCTCAAAAATCAAGAACAGAATTTAGCCGCAGATAAACGCAGATAAACGCAGATTTATCCCGTGAATCGTGATCCGTGATGCGCGATGCGGGATTCGCGATCCAATTCAGCTTCCGCCTCGTACCTCGCATCTCGTATCTCGCATCCTGTTATCGGCGTCCATCGGCGGCGGAAAACGCGCTTTACGGACATGTTCTGCTTACCCGGCGACGGGAGTGAGCCAGTCGCGATATTTTTCCGACCTGCCGGTGACGCAGTCGAAAAACGCCTTCTGCAGCCTCGCCGTGACCGGCCCGCGCCTGCCTTCGCCGATTACGCGGTTGTCGAGCTCCCGTATCGGGGTGACTTCCGCCGCGGTGCCGGTGAAGAACGCCTCGTCCGCGCAGTAGACCTCGTCGCGCGTGATGCGCTTCGCGACCACGGTTATGCCGAAGTCCTGGGCGATGCGTATCACCGCGTCGCGCGTGATGCCCTCGAGCGCGGAGGTGAGCTCGGGCTCGTAGAGCGTGCCGTCGCGGACGATGAAGATGTTTTCGCCGGAGCCTTCGGCGACGAAGCCGTCGACGTCGAGCAGCAGCGCCTCGTCGTACCCGTCGCGCGCCACCTCGTGGTGCGCGAGGATCGAATTCATGTAGGTCCCGACCGATTTCGCGCGGCACATGGTGACGTTGACGTGATGGCGCACGTAGGACGAAGTCTTCACCCGGATGCCGCGCTCGAGCGCCTCCGGCCCCAGATAGGTCCCCCACGGCCAGGCGGCAATCGCCACGTGCACGCTCACGTTCTGGGCCGAGATGCCCATCGCCTCCGAGCCGTAGAACGCGATCGGGCGGATGTAGCACGCCTCGAGCTTGTTGGCGCGCACCACCTCCTTCTGCGCCTCGATCAGCGTGGCCTTGTCGAAGGGGATTCCCATCCCGTTGATGTGCGCGGAGCGGAAGAGGCGGTCGGTGTGCTCGCGCAGCCGGAAGATCGCGGTGCCGTTCAGCGTCTGGTAGGCGCGGACTCCCTCGAACACGCCCATGCCGTAGTGCAGGGTGTGGGTCAGGACGTGAGTGGTGGCGTTACGCCAGGGCACGAGCTTGCCGTCGTACCAGATGTGCCCGTCGCGATCGGCCATTGACGACATCGGGGAACCCATCGAGCAAAAACGCCATTTTAGCGCATGTCACCCCCGGTGCCGGGGTTTCGGGTTCAAGGTTCAGGGTTCAAAGTTCGCGGTTCAGAGTTCAAGGTTTAGGGTCAGGGTTTAACCTTGAACCCGGAACATAGAACATTGAACGTGAAACAGGGAACCCGGAACATGCCGGGGGCTGTCGGTGGCAAACTCCCTGCGCACTGAGTAAAATGGCCCATTCATTCGCAACCCCCGCCGTCGCTTTCCGGACGGGTTGCGGAATCCCAGGGAGAGTTCATGGCGCGCAATCTGCGCTTGTGGCTGAAAGAGTTAGGCGAACGCGTCATCAGCGACACGGACAGCGAGCAGGAAAAGCTGAACAAGACGCTCGCGATCTTCGCCTCCGGCCTGATGGGCTTCGGCGCGATGCTGTGGCTCGTCATCTACCAGGCGATGGGCATCAAGTTCTCCGCCACGGTGCCTTTCACCTACCTCGCGATCTCGGCGGGCGCGCTCGCGCTGTTCCTGTGGAACCGCAATTTCGCGCTGTTCCGCTTCATTCAGACGAGTCTCTTCCTGTTCGTGCCGTTCATCATGCAATGGAGCATCGGCAGCTACGTCAGCTCCTCGGGCGTCATGCTGTGGGCGCTGCTCGCGCCGATCGGCGTGATGATGTTCCAGGGACCGCGCGAGTCCCTGCCGTGGTTCGTCGCCTATCTCGTGATGACCGCGGTGTCGGGGTTCTTCGATTACTTCCTTACGGAGGGGATGGAGTCGGGTGTCACGGCACAGAGCATCGCGGTCTTCTTCGCGCTCAACTTTGCGGCGGTGTCCACCATCGTCTACCTGCTTATCAGCTACTTTGTGCGCCAGCGCGACAAGCTGCAGGTGAAGCTCGACGAGCAGTACAAGCTGCTCCAGGAGGAGCAGGAGAAATCCGAGCGCCTGCTGCTCAACATCCTGCCGGGCCCGATCGCGGAGCGCCTCAAGCAACAGCACACCACCATCGCCGACGGGTTTTCCGACGTCACCGTGATGTTCGCCGACATCATCAATTTCACGCGGCTCTCGGAGGAGATGCCGCCCAAGCTCATGGTGACGCTGCTGAACGAGGTGTTCTCGCACTTCGACCAGCTCGCGGAGAAATTCGGGCTGGAGAAGATCAAGACCATCGGGGACGCCTACATGGTGGCGGGCGGCCTCGACGAGCACCACCGGTCCGGCAAAGCGAAGGATTCGGACCAGGACTACTGCGGCGCGATCTGCGGCATGGCGATCGAGATGCGCGACTACATGGAGGCGCTCTCGGGCATCAAGAAGGCGCGCCTGCAGATCCACGTCGGCATCGGCACCGGGCCGGTGGTGGCCGGGGTGATCGGGATGAAGAAATTCATCTACGATCTCTGGGGCGACACCGTCAACATCGCAAGCCGCGTCACGGAGCAGGCGGGCCCCAGCACCATACTGGTCGACACCACCACTTACCGGCGCGTGCGCAACCACTACCATTTCGAGGGCCCGCAGGGCCTCCAGGTCAAGGGCAAAGGCGAGATCACCGTCTATCGCCTGGTCAGGCACCGGTCGGGAGGCGCCGCGACCGACGCCGCACACGAGGGCACCTGAGGCACTCGAGCGTCTGGCCGGCGCCGCGCGCCGCAGACCGCCTTTTACTCTCGGAATTCTGCGGGCCGTTGCGCCGCGGCTCTGGTTTGCGCGGGGGCCCCGGGGCGCGAGCGCGGTCAGCTCTCTCGGCCCGTACAGATTGCCTTTGTATCAACGCCTTATTTGCGGACTGCGGCTCCCGCTTGATTTTCTCCCTGCGCGAGCTATCTTGAGAAGCGCAACGGCCCGGCTGAAGAGGCGTGAACGATGGTCGCTCGCCGGTTGCCGGTCAAAAAAAGTCCAGTCCGTTCTAGATTTTTGACGAAGTTTGGGAGAAAAAGGAGAGAGCCATGTCATCCCAGCAGCGACGCGCGTTTGTCCAGGTTGAACCGGGGTCGTTCCGCGTGCAGCGGCCGGCCAGCGGCGACGAGGTGATGGAGCTGGCAAAGAAGAACGACATCCAGATTGTTGATCTCCGGTTCATCGACGTGCCGGGATTGTGGCAGCACTTCTCGATCGGCTTGCCCGAGCTGCACAAGGATCTGTTCGAGGAGGGCATCGGCTTCGACGGCTCCTCGATTCGCGGCTTCCAGGAGATCCACGAGTCCGACATGCTGCTCAAGCCGGATCCGACGACCGCCTTTTTGGATCCGATGTGTGAGGTGCCGACGCTGGTGATGATCTGCGACGTGGTCGATCCGGTGTTGAGGCGGCCCTATTCACGCGATCCGCGCTACATCGCGAAGAAGGCGGAAGCGTACCTGAGGCAGACCGGCATCGCGGATACCTGCTACTTCGGTCCGGAGCTCGAGTTCTTCATTTTCGACTCGATACGGTTCGAGCAGAACCAGCACTGCGGCTACTACTATGTCGAGGCCGCCGAGGGCGAATGGAACTCCGGCCGGGATGAAGGCGCGTTCGGCGGGGGCAACCTCGGCTACAAGCCGCGCTACAAGGAAGGCTACTTTCCGGTGCCCCCGCACGATACCCTGCAGGACATCCGCTCGCAGATCATGCTGGCGCTGATGGATGCCGGGATCCAGGTCGAGGTGCATCACCACGAGGTCGCGACCGGCGGGCAGGGCGAGATCAACGTCTCCGCGAACACACTGACGAAGAAGGGCGACGAGGTCCAGCT
>JACPEF010000267.1 GCA_016183675.1 Betaproteobacteria bacterium | reverse complement strand
GGTGAGCGTGGTCTTGCCGGCGCCGCCGTGACCGACGAGCGCGATGGCACGGATGGCTTCGGGGGAAAACCTGGGCATGGCGGATTCCTCGGACCCTTTTTCCGCTGGAGTGACTAGGAGCTTGTCGGACTTTGGTCCGACAAGCTCCTTTGGCAAAACCGCCTCCAGACATTGCCGCGAGAATACACCTCGACACTGGGCGTTTGGTCGCTCCTTTCACGTTGGGGAGGCATAAATCGGGTGGTTCTGTCCGAATTCGGCTCGGTTCGTGAGGCGGTTTTGCTTATAGCAGCCTGCCGGAACGCCAAGTCCGACAGGCTGCTAGGGGGTTAGCCCAGTATAGCCGGGCGCGAGGCGGCCGTTCAAGGTTAACCCCGTTCTAACCGGGTTTCCGTTTATAGGGCCAGCATCGCCTGGATGCCTGTAAGGAGACGACATGAAGCTGAAATCCATCGCAGCGCTGGTTGTCTTGTGGAGCCTCGCCGGCGCGGCCGCCGCGGTCGGCAACATCGCGGACGTGACGATCCACGACCGCGCGGAGAACCGCGCGCTGCCGGTCTATCACCACCAGGGCCGCTTTTACGTCGTGGGCAAGCCCGGCAACGAATACCAGATCCGCGTGCGAAACCGCACCGGGGAAGAGATCCTCACGGTAGTCTCGGTGGACGGGGTCAACGCGGTGAGCGGCGAGACCGCGAACTGGCACCAGACCGGCTACGTGCTCGCGCCGCACCGCACGCTGGAGGTCAGGGGCTGGCGCAAGAGCCTCGCGCGGGTCGCGGCGTTCTTCTTTACCGAGCACCAGAACTCGTACGCGGCGCGCACCGCCCGGCCGGACAACGTCGGGGTGATCGGGATCGCGCTCTTCCGCAAGAAGGCCGAGCCGGAAGCGCAGATTAACCAGACGCCGCCGCGGCGGGAGTCCTCCGGCGCCGCGGAAGACAGCCCGTTCCCGCGCGCGTCCGATGCGGCGAGCGGGCCGGGTGTCGGCGCGCGGGGGGCTTCCCCTGAGAGCGCCGCGGAAGGTCGCCACGCACCGTCGCCATATCCGGCACAGAAATCCTCCTCCCTCGGCACCGGGCACGGTCGCAGTGAAACCTCGCATGCGCGTTACACCTCGTTCGAGCGGGCGACGGTGAACCCCGAGGAAGTGGTCGCCCTCCATTACGACACGTACAACAATTTGGTCGCCATGGGGGTGATCAGGGCCCCGCGGATCGCAACGCCGTTCCCGGGACAGTTCGTCCCGGACCCGCGTTGAATCTTCGAAACAGCCGCCAAGGCGCCATGACGCCAAGAGAGTCCGAACGAGCAAGACAGTGAAGTCAAGACATCGCCGGCGGAATTCAGAATTGCCTGGACGCGAGATTTTTCGGTGACGAATCATGAAGTCCTTGGCGCCTCGGCGCCTTGGCGGCGATCGAGCCCCGGTTGCTGGTCTGCGGGAGCTCCCGCATACTGGCAACCGGTCATGTCCTGGGACGCGGATTCGAGCGATGAAGAGCTCATGCTCTGCTATCGCGACGGCGATGCCGGGGCGTTCGACGCCCTCTACCGGCGCCACAGGGGGGGCCTCTACCGCTATCTCCTGCGCCAGTGCCGCGACGCCGGGGTGGCGGAGGAGCTGTTCCAGGACGTGTGGATGAATCTCATCCGCGCGCGCTCGGGCTACGCCGTGACGGCCAAATTCACGACCTACCTTTACCGGGTCGCGCACAACCGGCTGATCGACCATTACCGCAAGCACGCCCACGCCGCGGTGGCCTCATTCGACGACGAGGATTGCGAGGAGCTCGAGAGCCTGCCCGAGCAGCGCGAGCGGCCGCCGGATGCCGCGCTGGACGCAAAGCGGCAGGCGGAACGCCTGCTCGCGCTGGTCGCCGAGCTGCCCGACGCGCAGCGTGAGGCGTTCCTGCTGCAGCAGGAGGGGGGCATGAGCGTCGAGGAGATCGCGCAGGCCACCGGCGTTACGCGTGAGACCGCGAAGAGCCGCCTGCGTTACGCGATGGCCAAATTGAGACAGGGGATGGGCGAATGGCGCTGAAGGATCCGATGCGGGGTGGCGGGCCGCCGCAAGAGCATCGCGACCCCCGGCTCACCCGGCTCTACCGCGCCGCTTCCGGCGAGGAGCCGCCGGCGCGCCTTGACGCCGCCATCCTCGCCGCGGCCCGGCGGGAAGTCGGTTCACGGCCCCGCGCTGTGGGTTCCTTCCTGCGCGCCTGGCGCATGCCGGTTGCGATCGCGGCCGTGATCGTCTTGAGCGTGAGTCTCGTGACGCTGATGATGGAGGAGGGTCGCGATCCCATTAGCGAGGCCCCGCCGCCGGTAGCGCCGCCTGCCGCAGAGGCGCCGGTCCCGCCATCCGCCGACGCGGTGAAGGAGTTGAGGGATGCGCCGTCCAAGGAGCGCGCCGCCGTAGCGCAGCCTCCTGTCGCGAAGCCTGAGCCCGCCCCGGCGCCGCGGGTATCCGTACCGGGTAGCCGCGGCCTGGAATCGAAGGAACCCGGGGCGCCGGCACCTGCGCCCGCCAAGACCGCCGCGCCGTTCCCGAGTGCGGCGCAGGAGCAGCGGCAAGCCGATGACGCGGCGGGTCGCCGGGCGCTGCCTCAACCCGAGCCGGCGTCGGCGCCTCGTGCCGACCGCGAAAGCGCCCCACCGGCCCCGGCCCGCGCGTTGAGGGCGCCCCCGCCCGCGGCAGCCCCGGCCGAAGCGGCCCGTGCCCGGAGCGAGGCCGGGGCGCTCAGAAGTGATCGCCCGCTGGCAGGAGGCCTTCAGAAATCCGCGCTGCTAAGCGAACTCGAGCGCGAGCCGCCCGAAAAGTGGCTGGAGCGAATCGAGGAGCTGCGCCGGCAAGGCGAGGCCGCGGTGGCCGGGGAAGTGCTGGCCGAATTCAAGCGACGCTTCCCCAACCACCCGTTGCCGGCCGGGTTGCGCTAGGCACGTGAGCCGGGACGGCCTGTCCGGCGACCCCCGACCGGAACCCCCCCCGAGAGCCCGCTCTGGAGGAGTGCTGCAAGGGGGGCTGCGACCCCTGCGTTTTCGACCGTCATTACGAGGCTCTGGATCGCTACCGCAAGGCGCTCCGGCTCTGGCAGCTGCAGCATCCCGAATCGGCTGACAAGGAGGCCGAGGGCTGACTCCGTGTCTTGTCTCCAATAAATTGTTTTTAAAAGGTAAATTGATGCGGCTGAAGCCATCGTGGAGCGCTCTGGTCGAATCCTGCCGATAGCAGGGCTGGCTTGAATACCGCGATGCAGCATAGCAACCCGAAAATTTGTCGCTGTATTTGACAAACCGGCTGAAAAACAAGATAATTTCCGCTATTGCTCTGCATCAACTTCCCCCGCGCGGGGATAAGGGTCGTGGCTGCGTTTTACACAAGGATTGCAGCCGCTGGCCTGACCCACTAGAATTAGCCAGTTTTTTGAAACAATACCCAACGTATTGTGGTTGGCGTTGGTTAAGTGACGGGCAGGGGGCGTTACCCCGCCAAGCTAGCGCAGACTGGCGCCGGTACGGGCCGGAGACAAAGAAAGGAGGTTTTGCAATGTTTGCAAAATCCACCCTAGTTCTTGATGTTTTCAGTCCGGCCCGGCTGGCGCGCTGGGCCCGCAACCTGGCATCCCTGCTGGTGCTGGCCGCGAGCCTCATGGCGCTGGCCCTGATCGTGAATAACCATTATGGACCGCTTGGGATCGGCGAGTCGCTGCAGCGCGCGCTTCCCCTGGAAACGCTGACGCCGCCCGGGGATTCCGCACAGTCGGGCCACGACTTGAGCCTGCTCTCCGACGTGGAGGAGAACCGCTACCGCACCCTCGCGGCGTTCCTCGCGAAGCGCTACCGGGTGTCCCAGGACGTCACCTTTGACCTGGTGAGCCTGGCGCACACCGTGGGGCAGCAGCTCGGGCTTGACCCGCTGCTCATTATCGCGGTCATCGCGGTCGAATCCGGCTTCAACCCGATCGCCGAGAGCGTGGCCGGCGCCAAGGGCCTGATGCAGGTGATTCCCAAGTACCACACCGACAAGCTCCATCAGTTTGGTGGTGAGAAAGCGGTATTCGACCCGGCGGCGAACGTCGTGGTCGGGGCGCAGATCCTCGAGGAATACCTCCGGCGCACCGGCAACCTGGGCATCGCTCTGCAGATGTACGCCGGCGCCCTCGGGGACTACGAGGACCAGTACACCAACAAGGTGATGAACGAGAAACGGCGCCTGCAGCAGGTGCTGTCACAAACGCTCATCCGCAGCGCTGCCGCCAAGACCGCATCCGCGCGCACCGTTTCCTACTAGTGCCGTTCCAACTATTTGCGCCAAGCCAACTATTTCTCCACGGGCCGACTGTCCGCGGCAGGCGAGCTGCCGACCTTTGGAGAAACAAGTTGGAACGGCACTAGCTTATCGACTCAGCCTCGCGGCGCGCCGCCCGTGGCACGGATGCGCATAGCTTGGAAGGGCGGCGAAGTGACCGCTGTCTTGCGCGAAACCCCCACCGCCAAGCACCTGCTCGCCGCACTGCCATGCGAGGCGAACGCCAGCACCTGGGGCGAAGAAGTGTATTTCGAGCTGCCGGTCAAAGCCGCCCTCGAGTCGGACGCGCAGCAGGTGGTGGACCCCGGCACCGTGTGCTTCTGGGTCCAGGGGAGTTCCCTTGCGCTCCCCTTCGGGCCCACCCCGGTTTCCAAGGGCGACGAGTGCCGCCTGGTCACCCGCTGCAACGTGGTGGGCAAAATCACCGGAGATCCGCGAGAGCTCAAGAAGGTAAAGGACGGCGCCCGCATCCGGGTCGAGCTCATCCCCGATAAAGCGTGACCCGTGACCGGTGACTCGTGACCGGTAATCGATCGACCCTCAGCGTTCGCGTCGCGTCAACTCGCCGAGCCACTGTGCGAGCCGTTCAGTGATTTCCGCGGGCGCGCCGTAAGCCGAGAGCTTCACCTTTTCCGGGAATTCCAGCGCGAGCTGCAGCACGTTAGTCAGGTTGACCCGGCGCTTGCGCGGATCCGCCGAGTAGAACCCGAGCACCGGCTTCCCCGCCTGGAGGAACCGCATCACATTGATGCCAGAACCGATGCCGGCTTCGTCAAAGCAGTAGATCGCGACCGCCGCCTCGCCGCGAAAGCGGGCATCGCGCTCCGCCACGAAGCGGGCGAGCGCCGCCGCCTCCGGCAGCCCGGCGCCGGCGCGGTAGGCCGGCCAGTCCCTGTCGTAGTGCTCGATGGGGTCGCAGACGAGCCGCGCGAGCCGCTCGGCGGCGAGTTCCGGAAACCGCGCGCGGTAATAGCGGTAGCGCGTGTCGCAGCCCAGGCCCGACGTCTCGAGCCACCCGATCACCAGCGTCTTGAAACCGCAGGTCGCCTCCCCAGCGAAAATGCCGGCGCCGCTGACATAGCACGGAATCACCAAATTACGCTCATGTACCACAGAGACACAGAGGCCATAGAGGAAAGCGCCATATCAAACCCCCGCACCAAGCGCATTCCGTCCAACGCCCATGTTTTTCCGCAAATACGCGAATTTCTCCGTGCTCTCTGTGCCTCTGTGGTGATCATCTGAGTTTGTGGGCGCCGATCATCAGGCGCTGGAAGACCGAATAGCGCTCGCCCACGCCGACCTCGGTCGGCTCGCGCTTGACCGTGATCCAGATTTCGGCCGGGAAGCCTGCGGCGAGATCGGCGGTATACGCGCACTCGTCCTCCGCCGCGGCGCGCGCCGCCTCGATCGAGGGCGCGCCCATCTCGTTCAACAGGTGCTGCGCCAGCGATTCCTTGAGCTGCTCGTAGGTCGCCTGGTCGATCTCCGAGACCTCGGCGAGCGTGCAGCGGCGCGGCGCGGCTGCGGAGATGAAAGTGGTATCACAGTGGCAGCGCGGACGCCGGTGTCCCTGTGCGAGATCGCACACCGCAAAGCCGCCGGAGACCAGCCACTCGCCATCCTCGGCGGCGCCGCCCTCGTCCGCGAGGATGCGGTCGTCGGAATCATCGAGCCGCACGGCTTTCAGGAATTTCATCGCGTGTTCCGCACGGACGCCCTCACAAGCGCGAGTTGAACGGCGACGCAATCGTCCGTTCGAACTCGCGCAGTTGAAGCGGCGGCTTTGCCGTCCGCTTTAACCCTATAATAGACGCGTCAAAAGCCGCGGTCACCCGCGCGGTCGGAGGACGCCATGGCACAACAGCCCGAACTGCCCAAGGACTGGCTCGAGTTCATGCAGAAGATGTGGAACCCGATGTCGTTCCCCATCCCCGGCATGGCGATGCCCACCGTCAATATCGAGGAGATCGAGAAGAAGATCGGCGAGTTGAAGACGGTGGAGACCTGGCTCACCATGAACGTCGGCTTCGTGCAGATGACGATCCAGACGCTGGAAATGCAGAAAGCGGCGCTCGAATCGCTCACCGCGGGCTCGCCCAGGCCCGGGGAAAAGAAATAACGGGAACTAAAACGGCCGGAGCACGCTCCGGCCGTCGCCGAAACTGCCCGTCCCGCTAGTGCCGTTCCAACTATTTGTGCCAATTCGTGCAACTCGTCTGAGGCCGATTATCACCGGCAGGGAAGCCGCGGGAATTTCGGGGAGACAAGTTGGAACGGCACTAGCCGCCCAGCGTCGCGGGATCGCAGAAGGGCCTGTCACCCTGGATCTGGGTACGATGCATCAACCGCCGCGCCGCCGGATCAAACGCGTCGCGGCGGTGCATCGTTGGGAATTGTGGCTTCGGCTAACGCGTCGCCAAGCGCCGCATTAGCCTACGCCGCAACCGATGCGGGGTCGAAGTAGGGTTTGTCGCCTTTGATCTGGGTACGATGCATCAACCGCCGCGCCGCCGGATCAAACGCGTCGCGGCGGTGCATCGTGCATCGGTTGTCCCACATGACGAGGTCGCCCACCTTCCACTTCTGGTACCAGGCGAACCCGGGATTCGAAGCGTGCGCCCATAGCTTGTTCAGCAAATCCTCGCTCTCCTTGAGCGGCAGCCCGACGATGTAAGCGTTGCGCCGGCGCCCGAGGAAAAGCGCGTTCCTGCGCGTCGCTGGATGGGTGCGGATGATGGGATGAACCGCGCCCGGCGCTTCGCGCGGGTCGGTCACGTCCTGGAAGCCCTTGCGCAGCTCTCCGGCGCTGTTGCGGCTCGAGTCGTGCTTGCACTGCTTGCCGATGATGGCGCGCTTGAGCTCCGCCGGCAGCGTCTCGAGCGCGGCGTACATGTTGGAAAAGCCGGTGTCCCCGCCTTCGAGCGGCACCTCGAGCGCGTAGAGCAGGCTCCCGATTGGACACTTCTCGTTGTACGACATGTCCGTGTGCCATTCCGCCTCGTAATGGCCGAGGTTGCCGATCGGCCTGCCGCCCACCTTGATGTTCGACATCACGGTGATTTCCGGATAGGGGTCTTCGACCTCCGGACCGGCGTGGACCGGCGCCTTGTCGAGCTCGCCGAAGCGGCGGGCGAAAGCGAGCAGACCGGGATCGTCGAGCCGCTGGCCGCGGAAGCGCAACACGAGGTGCTCATGCCACGCCGCCTCGACCGCCTTGAAGGTCGCCTCGTCGAGCCGCTGCAGGAGGTCCACGCCTACGACGTCGGCGCCCAGGGCGGCCCCCGTGGGGATGACGGTGACGCGCTTCGCTCCTGCTACGTCCATGAACCCGCTCCTTGGATCTTGCCCATGCTAATGCCGAGGGCCCCGCGCGGCAAGCGGCGTGCGCGCGCCGGCCGACGGGCGTATATTTATCCTTACTCCGGACGCTTTGCGCCGGATTAAGTCCGCCGGTTGGAACCGGACAGCGGGCTGCCGTTCAACCGGCGGTCGATATTGGTGTTTCAATCCGGACGCCGGGGACCGGACCGTCACTTGGATTTCCAAAGGAGGCCACCATGGCTACGAACATCCGCAAGACCGCCTACTTCAGCATGAGAACCCCGACCCGTTCCGGCCAGGGTGCGAGACTGCTCAACGGGCTCGCCGCTCACGGCGTCAACCTGCTCGCGTTCACTGGCTTCCCCAACGCGGGGCGCGCGCAGGTGGACTTCATCCCCTACGACGTCACCAAGTTCACGCGTGC
>JACPEF010000266.1:557-9492 GCA_016183675.1 Betaproteobacteria bacterium | reverse complement strand
CCATTTCCGCAACGATCAATGGAACCGGTGTCGAAAAAAGCCGAATGGAACCGCAGATGAAACTACTGTCTTTCGATACGGGCGAGCTGCCTCAAATCGGCGTTGCCGCCGGAGAGGATGACCCCGACGCGCGCGCCGCGCACGTCGGCCTTGCGCTCGAAGAGGCCCGCCGCGCCGAGCGCGCCGGTCGGCTCCACCACCAGCTTGAGCCGCTCCCAGATGTAAAACATCGCGGACAGAAGTTCCTGATCGGTGACCGTCACCATGTCGTTCACGTACTGGAGGACCAGGGGGAAAGTGATCCTGCCGAGCGAGGAGGTGCGCGCGCCGTCGGCGATGGTGTCGGGATCCTTGACGGCATGCAGCACGCGGGTGTGAAACGAGCGCGTGGCGTCGTCGCCCGCCGCAGGTTCCACCCCGATTACCTTGGCGTCCGGTGCCAGCCGGCGCGTGGCGATCGCGCTGCCCGAGAGCAGCCCGCCGCCGCCGCACGGCACGAACAGGAAGTCGAGGGGGCCGGCCTCCTCGATCAGTTCCTTTGCGGCGGTGCCCTGTCCGGCCACGATATGGGGGTGGTCGAAGGAGGGGATTACGGCGAGGCCGCGCTCCTCCGCCAGCCGCTCGGCGATCGCCTCCCGCGATTCGCCGCCGCGTTCGTAAAACAGGATTTCCGCGCCGTATCCGCGAGTCGCCTCGGCTTTCACCGGCGGCGCGTCCCGCGGCATCACGATCAGCGCGGGGATCCGCAGCAGCTGCCCCGCCAGCGCTACCGCCTGCGCGTGATTGCCGGACGAATAGGCAACCACGCCGCGTCGCTTCTGCTCCGCGGGGAGGCGCATGAGCGCGTTATAGGCGCCGCGGAACTTGAATGCACCGGCGCGCTGCAGGTTCTCGCACTTGAAGAACACGCGCGCGCCGCAGCGCTCGTCCATCGTGTGTGAGGTGATCACCGGCGTGCGGTGGCAGCGGCCCGCGAGCATGCGCGCGGCGGATGCCACGTCGTCGTAGGTGACCGGCAACGTTTGCGCCGCGTTTTCCTGGGTCGGTATCTGCACGGCTTGACAGCGATGATGATCGATCAGGCAACCGTCCTCGTGGCGCGCCACATGCCAGTCGCCGCGCGCCGAGGCCGGGCGAGCACGGCGGTGGCCAGGCCCCCCGCGAACCATAGCACAGGCCGCGAGAGACTCGTCTCGGTCATCCGCTGTGAGATAGTTCACGCCGGTCGCGCCGGCGCTGTCGAAAATTCGATGGCCCGTCGTCGGACGCACCGACCACCATTCGCCGCTGGGCCCCTGGCGGGGTGAGAAGCAGTTGGCATCCCGCATGCCAGGGAATACCACAACTCCTTTAGAAATATACAGTTGCAGAATCGGATTGGCGGCTCTCGACGCTTGGCATGGAATCTGCAGAAGGTTGGGCAGGAACCCGATGATGAATGTGGAGAACGCCATGGTCATCTACATGGACGAATACCGGAACGCGAAAGCGGCGAAGCGCACCGCCGAGCTTCGACGCTACGACGAAGAGCTGCTGTGCGTGAACTGGAACCCGGCGATAGGAGTGATTGCCATGTCCTGCTACCAGACCGAACAGGAACTGAGCCCGGATCTGCCCGAGGACTTCTCGAACATCGACGTCGCAGCCTTCCTCGACCGAGTCTACGCGCTCGCGAGCCAGGTCTAGACCACCAGTCTCCCCCGGAGGCGGGCCGTGCCCTTGTGGCCGGCCCGCTTTTTTTGCCCGAATTCTCCCAACCACCCGAACCTCTCACCGCTGAGGACGCGGAGGACGCAGAGGGAGACAAGCCGAGAGAGCGTGAGGGCGTCAGAGCGCGAGAGGGAGGCGGAATTGCCTTTCGATTCACGACCTCCCGACTTCACGACTCACGGGTCTTGAGAACCGCCAAGGACGCCAAGAAGAACTAATCAGGAATCCTTCTGCCTTCCCCCGGTCCAACGCGCTGCATCGCGTCGGGCGTTCGCCGGCTCACCCCTCACCCCCGCCCCTCTCCCGGAATCGGGCGAGGGGAGATTTGAGATTCCGTTCTCGTCAATGGAGAACAGAATGTAGTGAGGATGGAAACCCCGGCTCACCCTTCTGCCTTGCAGTTAGGGCTGCTCGGCGGCGAACAGGGGCCCCGAACGGCCAGAAGCGGTCATTCAAGGACTGTTTCCCCCGTGTCCAGCACTTAGGCTCCAAAAAGGATTAGTATGAATCCTCAAACCTCGCGGAGAGGGAGTGTTGAGCGATACCGGCGTCCGGCAGCGACTTGCGGCGAATCTGGCTGCCGATCGCGGCGTGCTCCTCACGTCAGTGTTCCGCCCGTTCGCGCGCGACGATGAGTTCGGGAGCCGTGCGATCAACCCGCTCGAGCTCTATCACAATCAGGTCACGCGGGCGCAGGGACCTTTCTCGTTGCGCATGCACCACCGCTCCTGGGGCATCATGATGATCCAGGAAAATATCTCCGTTCCATCGACGCTACTCGATTTCCCCACGCGCGAGCGGTTCATCCAAGAGCTGAAGACGCATCAGTACGACATCGTCGGCATTTCCGGCATCATCGTGAACGTCGGCAAGGTGCGCGAAATGTGCCGCCTCGTGCGCGAGCACTCGCCCAAATCGATCGTCGTCGTGGGCGGTCACGTGGCGGCCATTCCCGGTCTCGAGCGGATGCTCGACGCCGATCACATCGTCAAGGGCGAGGGTATCCGCTGGTTCCGTGAGATCCTCGGCGAGCCGGTCGACGCGCCGATCTCGCACCCGGTGGTGCGCTCGGCGTTCGGCTTCCGGCTGATGGGCCTCCGGGCGCCACCGGGCGGAGGCGATCCGGCCGCAACGATCATCCCCTCGGTCGGCTGTCCGATGGGCTGCAACTTCTGCGCGACATCGGCTTTCTTCGGCGGCAAGGGCCGGTTCGTCAATTTTTACGAAACCGGAAAGCAGCTTTTCGACGTCATGTGCAAGGTCGAACAGCGGCTGAACGTCCGCACGTTCTTCATGATGGATGAGAATTTCCTGCTGTACAGGAAGCGCGCGCTCGAGTTGCTCGACCACATGAAAAAACACGGGAAAGCCTGGTCGATGTACGTCTTCTCGTCGGCCAACGCCCTTCGCAAGTACGACATGCGGCAACTTGTCGAGCTGGGGGTGTCGTGGGTATGGATGGGCTTTGAGTCGCGCCAGGCCGGCTACACGAAGCTGAAGAACGCCGACACGATCGCGCTCACGCGTGACCTGCAGTCGCACGGCATCCGGGTCCAAGGCTCGACGATCGTCGGCATGGAGCATCACACGCCCGAGAACATGCGCCGGGAGATCGAGTACGCCGTGGCCCACGACGCCGACTGCCACCAGTTCATGCTGTATACGCCGCTCCCCGGCACGCCGCTGTACGCGGAGATGGAAAAGCAGGGCCGGATATCGAAGGAAGTGGTCATGGCGGACATCCACGGCCAGTACAAATTCAATTTCCAGCACGAGCATATCGGCTACGACGATTCGAAGTCCTGGCTCGACTTCGCCTTTCAACATGACTACGACGTGAACGGCCCCAGCCTCTACCGCATCATGCGAACGATGTATGACGGCTGGAAACGCTACGGGCAGGACGGCGATGCGCGCGTGCGCGCGCGCTTCATATTCGAAGCCACGAACCTGCGGCGGGGCTACGGCGCGGCGCTGTGGGCAATGGAGCGATATTTGCGCAGCTCGAACGAGGCCATCAGCCAGCGGATCGCGGAGCTGCGCAAGCAGATGGAAGACGAGTTCGGTGTCGTCTCGCGCGTCCTCGACCGCGTCGTCGGACCGCTACTGCTGTGGTCGGCGCGCCGTGAGGTGGCGGCTTACCCGTACGGGCGGCCGCTCGAGCCGCGCACGTTCGTCGAGAGGCGGAACTGGGCTTAGCGTCCATAGGCGGCATCGAGTCGTCGGTGTAGCAACCCGTCGCATCCCGGCGTTCGCCTTGAGCGCCTTCTGCGAGCAACCATGTCCACGGTCCGATAGGAAAATCGAGCCCGCGTTTTCCGGCGCGCCCCCCCGATCGCGGCGCTGCTCGGCCGCTGCGGGTGCCCAGCGCCCCAGGTGCTGGAGTCGGCGAGCACTGGGCGAGTTTCGAGTAAGCGTGCTATATCTCCGAGGAGTCCCGCCGGATGTCGTGAGCAATATCGAAGAGCGTGCGAGAGTTGCGCAGCCGCCTTACCTGGTCGAGCAGCGCAGGGGACCGCACGAGGTGGCGGCGGCGAACCGGGGCCGCCCCCGGCCATTCACGCGTCAGCGTGGACAACAAGAACGCCGCCTTGCTGCGGCTCAGCTTTGTCAGGCGAGAGCGGCTAGAACGCGATCCCGCGTAAAAGGCATGTCCCGCAGCCGCACCCCCATCGCGTTGTAGATCGCGTTGGCGACCGCCGCTGCAGTCGGTCCCTGCGCCCCTTCGCCCGTCCCAAGCGGGGGCTGATCGGGACGATTGATCAACACCACCTCCACTTCCGGCGCTTCTTCAAAGGTGAGGATCGGGTAGTCCTCCCAGTTGCGGCTTACGACGCGCTCGCGGTCGTACTGCACGCGCTCCTTGAGCGTCCAGCTCACGCTCTGGATCATGCCGCCTTCGATCTGGTTGATGACGCCGTCCGGGTTGATCGCGAGCCCGGCATCCACCGCCGCCCAGGCGCGCCTGACCGCGATCTCACGTCCCATCTCGACGTCGGCGATCACCGCCACGTAGCAGCCGAGGTTCTTGTAGCGTGCGAACCCGATGCCGCGCCCGCGCGCGCCGTCGCCCTTCTCGCCTCTGCGCCAGCCGGCTTTGGCCGCCACCGCCTCGATCACGGCGCGCGCGCGCGCGTCCTTGAGGTGGCGCAGGCGGAATTCGACAGGATCGGCGCGCGCCGTTGCGGCGAGCTCGTCCATGAAGGACTCGATCGCGAACACGTTCACATGGCCGCCGAGCGAGCGCAAGGCCGAAGTCCGCAGCGGCGCCTTCAGCACGAGGTGGTTCGTGATCCGCTGGTTCGGAAAATCGTAGAGCGGGATCGCATTGCGGTGGCTGCCGCCCGCTGGCAGCGCCGGGTTGCCCGGCGTGGCCGCCGCCACCGGGCGCTCGAGATACCAGGCCCCGAGGAGGTTGACGCCGTCCTTGCCGGCGGGGCGCGTGCTGTGCCCGTGGCTCCAAAGGTCGTGCGTCCAGTTGGCGATACGTCCTTCACCGTCGAGCTGCGCGCTCATCCGCACCACCATCGCGGAGCCAAATGGCTCCCACCCGAATTCGTCCTCGCGCATCCATTGGACCCTGACGGGTCGGCCCGGAACCCCCCGCGCGAGCAGCGCGGCGTCGAGCGCGACGTCGTCGGCCCCATTGTGGCCGTAGCAGCCTGCGCCCTCGACGTGGGTGATGACGATATGCTCCTGCGCCACGCCGAGCACTTTCGACATGTCGTGCCGCAGCGGGTAGATGCTCTGGCTGTGCGTCCATACCGTGTATCGGCCGTCGCTGAACCGGGCGACCGCGCACGACGGGCCGAGCGATGCGTGGGCGACGAAGGGGCGCGCGTACTCCGCTTCGAGGGTGGTCGTCGCGCGCTCCGCGTCGCCGCTCTTTTCGCTGATGACTTCGGAATTCGCGTCGGCGCGCAGCAGGTAGCGTGGATCGGGCTCCGGCAGCGCGGCCGTCTCCCGCCACTGCGCGATGCGCTGGCAGCGGTTGAGCGCCCGTATGGCCTGTTCCTCGCGTTCTGCGATGACGCCGAGGAAACTCCCGTCACGCACCACCGCGACGACGCCCGGTATCTCCCGCACCTGCGCTTCGTCGAGCGCGGTGAGCTGCGCGCCGGGGCTTGGCGGGCGCACGATCCGGCCGTGCAGCATGTCCGGCAGATCCAGGTCGTGGACGTAGCTCGGCGCGCCGGTCACTTTGGCCGGAATGTCCCGGCGAGGAACCGACGTGCCGATCACCGCATGCTGCGCCAGCGGCTTGGGGGCAACGTCGCCGGTCGCATCACGCGCCAGCAAGTCGTCGCTCGTCAGCTCCCAGTAGGTGACGCTCCCGCCGGAGCGCGCCGTCACCTGCCCGTCCGCCACGGTGAGCTGCTCGAGCGACACGTCGAGCCGGGCAGCCGCGCGTTGGAGCAGCAGGTCGCGCGCCTCGGCCGCCGCTTGGCGCAGCGCCATTCCCCCCTCCTGGATCGACCGGCTGCCGGAGGTCACCCCCTCGTCAGGACTGTAGGACGTGGCGGCCGGCGCGAGCCGGATGCGCTCGAGCGCGACGTCGAGCTCCTCGGCGGCGATCTGGGCGAGCGCCGTCAGGATGCCCTGGCCGATTTCGACCTTGCCGGGAAAGACGGTAACGGTGCCGTCGCGGTCGATCTTGAGCCAGCGGTCCAGCCGCCGGTTGGTGTTGAGGCTGCCCGGCAGTTGCCGCGGCTGGGCGGAATCGGATCTCTGGCTCATCGGTTCATTTCCTCCGCGGCGCGCCGGATCGCGCGCAGGATCCTGTGGTGGGTGCCGCAACGGCACAGGTTGCCCTTGAGCGCGGCCCGGATCTCGCACTCGCTCGCCCTGGGTTTCGCGTCCAGCAGCGCCTTGGCGGCCATGATGATGCCGCTCACGCAGTAGCCGCATTGCGCCGCCTGCTCCGCGATGAAGGCCTGCTGCAGAGGGTGCAGCCGTCCGTCCGTGGCGATCCCCTCGATGGTTGTGATCGATTTGCCCGCCGCGGCCGAGACCGGAAAATCGCACGACTGCACCGCCTTGCCGTCCACCAGCACGGTACACGCCCCGCACTGGCCCCGTCCGCAGCCGAAGCGGGTGCCCTTGAGCTTCAACTCGTTACGCAGCACGTACAGCAGCGGCGTTTCGGTCTCTGCCGTCACGCCGTGTTCGGCCCCGTTGATTATCAGCGTGATGGCCACTCTCTCCTCCCTTGCCCGCACGCATCCCGCTCGTCCACGGGCTTATCAAAGAAAAACAGCAGGTTATTTGTCCTCGTTGCGCCGCACGCGCGCGGCTGTGCGCGTCCGGCTGCGGGCTCGTTTTTTGAAATCTTTGGGTCTATACTTGAACCGTGCCCGCGTTGGGAGGGAGGATTCCGCCCATGATACATACCACCGACGTCGATGCTCTCAAGCAAAGGATCCACCAGTTGCAAATAGAGCACCGAGACCTCGACGACGTGATCTTACAGTTATCGCAAAGCCCCGCCCAGGACCAGATCCAGTTGCAACGACTCAAGAAACGCAAGCTCTTCCTCAAGGACCAGATCGCCATGCTCGAGCGCCAGCTCGAGCCCGACATTCCCGCCTAGTGCCGTTCCAACTTGTTTCGCCAAGTTTGAGCAGCTCTCCTGACAGGGATACTAGGGCCTGCAGGACCGATTCGACTATCCACAAATAGTTGGAACGGCACTAGCGGCGTTCCGCGTTCCAAGTTCAAGGTTCCGGGTTCGGGGTTCCGCGCTCCGTGTTCGCTCCTGATTCCAAAAAGCCGCGAACTTTTAACCCTGAACTCTGAACCCTGAACTTTGAACCTCGAACCTGGAGCGGTGCGTGTCATGCGCGCCTCATGGCGAGCACCGCCAGAAAGACCGAAAACACTCCGAGCAGGATGAACCACGCCAGCGACCAGCCGGCGATCGACAGGCCCAGAAATGTCCAGCCGGTTTCGGCGCACTCGCCGCTGCCGGAGAACACTTTGCCGAGCGCCTGCGTCAGTGGATACTTCTTCAGCATGAATTCCAGTCCCGGGCCGCACTCCGGCACCTGGTTTCTCGGCAGGTGCTGCAACCAGACGTGGCGCGCCGCGATCGCCGCGCCGATGCTCGCCACCGTGACGAGCAGTCCTCCGTAGAGGATGGCGCCGATCCGCCCGGGGCCGTGCAGCGCAGCGACGAGAAAGATCACCATCAGCACCATGAAGGCGACGCGCTGCAGGATGCACAGCGGGCAGGGATCCTGGTACTCGAAATACTGCAGGTAGAGCGCAAAGCCGATCAGCCCGGCGCAGACCAGGAAACCCAACAGGTAGCCGAGCCGTGGCGTTATCCGTAACATAGACCTTCCTTGAGATCTCCAGCCGGCGGCGTCCTCCCGCCAGCACAGATTGTACCGAAACCCGGGTGGTGGCATCGGTTGTTTGCTGCGCCCCGCCACCGTACACTCGGGCCATGCTCAGGATCGCGCCCGGCATCGCGCTCGCCGAGGATGAAATCGCGCTTAGCTTCATCCGTGCCTCGGGTCCCGGGGGGCAGAATGTCAACAAGGTGGCGACCGCGGTGCAGTTGCGCTTTGATGTCGCACGTTCCCGCAGCTTGCCCCTTGCGGTGCGCGAGCGGCTCACCAGGCTCGCTGGCAGGCGGGTGAGTAGCGACGGGGTGCTCGTCCTCACCGCGCAGCGTTTCCGCAGCCAGGACCAAAATCGCCGCGACGCGCTTGACCGGCTGATCGCGCTGGTGCGCGCGGCGGCGCAGCCGCCAAAGGCGCGCAAGCCGACGCGCCCCACTCGCGCCTCCCGGCAGCGTCGCCTCGAAGCCAAGCGCCGGCGCGGGGACGTCAAGCGTTACCGCAGCGGCAGACTCGATTTCATTTGATGGAATACAGGGCCCGAATGGACGCCCGCTCGCGTCTCCTCCCACACTGCGCCAGCGTCACGGTACGCCGGGAATAATCCGGCACCGGACTTTGTTTAACCTTGGCGCGGCGGATTTCGTTGCATGATTGCTCGCATGCCAACTTCAATGAGGAGAATTGCATGAACAAGAAGCTCTTTTCAGCCGGTCTTGCCCTGGTCCTGGGCACGGGCTCCGCGCTCACCGTCCTCGCGCAGGTGAAGCCCGAGGTATTGGTCAAGCAACGCCAGGCGGCGTTGACGCTGCAGGGCAAATATTTCTTCAGTCAGTTGCGCCCCATGGCCCAGGGCAAGACTCCGTACGACACGAACGTGG
>JACPEF010000266.1:0-546 GCA_016183675.1 Betaproteobacteria bacterium | reverse complement strand
TCGCGCGCAATGCGGTTTTTCTCGACGCATTGACCCAGATGCCTTGGGACGGCTTCGCCCCCAGCACCAGAGACGTGAAGAGCGGCGCGCTGCCTGCGGTCTACACGGACACGGCCAAGTTTAAGGAGGGGCAGGACCGTTTGCGAAACGAGATCACCAGGCTCGTTGCCATCAGCGAGAGCGGCGATGAGGACGCCGTGAAGGCGCAGATCCTCGCGGTCAACAAGGTCTGCAACGGCTGCCACGAGACGTTCCGCGAGAAGCAGTAACCGACCGCCTTCTTTTAAACGGCCCCGCTGCGGCGGTGTTTTCGCTTATTGCAGCCTGTCGGAGCGGAGTCCGTAAACTCCTGGGACGCTGAGCTCGTGAGGCACCACGTACGACGGATCATTCAGTCAGCTTCGCTCGCCCTGGTGTTCGGCGCCTGGATCGCGCCCGCATCAGCGCAGGGCGACGCGAAGCGCGGAGAATATCTTGCGAAGGCCGGCGGCTGCGTCGTCTGCCATATCGAAGACAGGAAGGACGCCGTTCCCTATGCAGGGGGCC
>JACPEF010000268.1 GCA_016183675.1 Betaproteobacteria bacterium | reverse complement strand
GGGAAGACCTTCTTCGAGCGCCTGCGCCTCGGCTCGGTGTCGAAGCAGGTGATCCACTACGCGAACTGCGCGGTGACGGTGGTGCGCTGACGCACGCTGTGCACTCATGTTCGCCGTCGCAATCCCCGGTTACCGCACGCTCGCGCTCGAGCACCTGGTGCTTGATTACAACGGCACGCTCGCGTGCGATGGCGAGCTGGTCCAGGGAGTGAGCCGGCGCCTGTCGCGTCTGGCACGCGACCTGCGCATACACGTGATCACCGCCGACACTTTCGGCAAGGCGCGTTCGGCGCTCACCAGAATGCCGTGCCAGCTTGAAGTTCTGCCGGCGGAAGGCCAGGACCAGGCCAAGCTGGTTTACGTCCAGCGCCTGGGTTGCGAGCGCGTGGTGGCGATCGGCAACGGGCGCAACGACCGGCTGATGCTGGAAGCTGCGGCGCTCGGCATCGCGGTCGTGCAGCGGGAAGGCGCGGCAGCCGAAGCGCTGCGCGCCGCCGACATCGTGTGCCACAGCATACTCGACGCGCTCGACCTGCTCGTCCATCCGCTGCGCTTGACGGCGACACTGCGCTCGTAGCCATGGGCAGCCACTCTCGCAAGCCGGAACCATGGATTTTCCGTTCCCGCAACGTATCGCCTGCCACGGATGCGGCGCAAAACGCCGCGTGATCGGGAAAGAAGTTTACGAAATGCACGAGGGGGTGGCCAGCGTCGCCTGGGCAAGATGCGGGAAATGCCGCCACACCTTCGTGCGCTTTCTCGGAGAAAAGAAGGCCGCAGCCAGGGCCATGGAAATGTGGCTCGGTCTTCACCGGAAATAGCCGATTGAGCCCGATCCGGCACCGCCGACGCCGGCCGCAGCCTATGGTTTACAATTGCCTGCCTTCGCCGCCGTAATCGACACACCGCCCACGGGAAACCATCATGTCCTACAACAAACGCAGCCAACTCATCACCCAGGGCGTGCAACGCTCGCCCAACCGCGCCATGCTGCGCGCGGTCGGCTTCAAGGACGCCGACTTCGCGAAGCCGATCATCGGCATCGCCAACGGGTACTCCACCATCACGCCCTGCAACATGGGTCTCAACGATCTCACCGCGCGGGCCGAGGCCGCCGCGCGCAAGTCGGGCGCGATGCCGCAGACTTTCGGCACCATCACGGTCTCCGACGGCATCTCGATGGGCACCGAGGGCATGAAGTTCTCGCTCGTGTCGCGTGAGGTGATCGCGGACTCGATCGAAACCGCGGTGCAGGCACAGCGCATGGACGGGCTCGTCGCGATCGGCGGCTGCGACAAGAACATGCCCGGCGCGATGATCGCGATCGGGCGCATGAACATCCCCTCGATCTTCGTTTACGGCGGCACCATCAAGCCCGGCCATTACAAGGGGCGCGACCTCACCGTCGTGAGCTCATTCGAGGCCGTCGGCGAATACACCGCGGGCAAGATCAGCAAGGAGGAGCTGATGGGGGTGGAGCGCCGCGCCTGTCCCGGCGCGGGCTCCTGCGGCGGCATGTTCACCGCCAACACCATGTCCTCGGCGATCGAAGCGATGGGCATGAGCCTGCCGCACTCCTCGACCATGGCGGCCGAAGACAGGGAGAAGCACGACAGCGCCGCCGCATCAGCGCAGGTGCTGGTGAACGCGATCAGGAAGGACCTCCTTCCGCGCGCGATCATGACCCGCAAGGCATTCGAGAACGCGATCTCGGTGGTGATGGCGGTCGGCGGCTCGACCAACGCCGTGCTGCACCTGCTTGCGATCGCGCACGCCGCGGAAGTGCCGCTCGCAATCGACGACTTCGAGACGATCCGGGCTCGCGTCCCGGTGCTGTGCGACCTCAAGCCCTCGGGGCACTACGTGGCGACGGACTTGCACAAAGCGGGCGGGATCCCGCAGGTGATGAAGATGCTCCTCGAGCACGATCTGCTGCACGACGACTGCCTCACGGTCAGCGGCAAGACCATTGGCGAGGTCTTGAGGAAAGTGCCGGCGCGCCCGCGCAAGGACCAGGATGTGATCCGGCAGTGGGAGAACCCGGTGTACCCTCACGGGCATCTCGCCATCCTGAAGGGCAACCTCGCGCCGGAGGGCGCGGTAGCCAAAATTACCGGACTCAAAAGGAAATCCATCACGGGACCGGCGCGCATTTTCGAGTCCGAGGAAGATTGCCTGACCGCGATTCTCGCCGGAAAGATCAAGTCCGGTGACGTGCTGGTGATCCGCTACGAAGGGCCGAGGGGCGGCCCCGGCATGCGCGAGATGCTGGCACCCACCTCGGCCATCATCGGCGCCGGGCTGGGCGAATCCGTCGGACTCATCACCGACGGCCGCTTCTCCGGCGGCACTTGGGGAATGGTAGTGGGGCACGTTGCGCCGGAAGCCGCGGTGGGCGGCCCGATCGCGCTCATCGAGGAGGGCGACTCGATCACGATCGACGCAGGCCGCCGCCTGCTGCAGGTCAACGTTTCCGACGAGGAATTGGCGCGGCGCCGCGCGGCATGGAAGCCGCGGCCGCCGCGCTACACGCGCGGCATCATGGCCAAGTACGCCGCGCAGGTGTCATCGGCGAGCTGCGGCGCGGTTACCGACTGACGCGCCGACACCACCCTGGAGTTCCGTAGCCATGCGCAGGGATGGCTTTGCGCGCCGCGAACGCAAAGCCTGCCCGCAGCGAAGGACGTGTACGTGAGCAAGCGCGCGCTGCTGGCCATCGCCTCTCAAGGGCAGGAAGCGCTGCTGCGCGCCGCGCTTGAATCGCAGGGCGTGTCCATTGCCACGGTTCCGCTCGCAGCCCATCTCGAAACCGAAGTGATGCAGGCCATGCACGGCGCCGCGGAGCCCCCTCTCGTCGTGCTCGATCTGGCGGTGCTGGCCCAGCTCGCGACCCCTGTCTCGGCTTTCTGCGCCTGGAAAAACGCGCACTGCGCCCCGGCGCGGTTGATCCTGTATTGCAGCGACCTGCTGTCGGTACGCGCGGCGGAACAGGCCTGGGCGCGACGCCACGGCGCGCTCGGCCTGCTGTGCGGCTGCTCGGGGCAACACTGGCGCGAATCCGCGGCGCCGCTGCTGCGCGCGCTGCTCGAGGCTCTGGGTATTATTGCCGAACTGGATGAAGCAAGGCTCAAGCAGGCCGTGCAGTCGGTACCCAAGCCCTATCGCGAGGGCGGCGCGATCGCTCAGGCGTGGGCCAGGCTCACCGCGCTGCAGCGCAAGCTCGAAGCGCTGCCCGCGCCGCGGCCGGCCGGCCGGTCATAGCGCCCGCGCGCGCCCGGCGCGCGCCATGCGGCGGTGGATGTGGAGGATATGCCGGCGCATCTGCCCCGCCGCCTCCGCCGCGTCGCCGCGCTTCACCGCCTGAAAGATCCGCTCGTGGTACTCAAGCGTATCGGTCACAGCCCCCATATCGAGGTCCATGTAGACCGTGTTGCCCTCGAGATTCTCGATGAGCGAGCACAGGCAGGCGATGAAGAACGGGTTGCCCGTGATCTCGACCAGGAGCTTGTGGTACTCGAGATTCAGGAGGCGCGCCTCGCGAATGCGGTCGAGCAGGGTTGCGGTCTCCTCCAGGTTGCGCTCAAGCGGAGCGAGGCGCTTCGTACGGCGACGGATAGCGGCCAAGCCGGCCACCTCCGGCTCGATGACGAGACGGGCTTCGGTGATCTGGGCGATGGTGGTTTTGCCGGCACGGAGCAAAGTGGACAGCGATTCCGTCAGCGGCCGATGCGTCAGCTCCGCGACGAAGGCGCCTCCAGTGGTGCCGTAGCGGATCTCGAGGAGCCCGGCCGCCTCAAGCGTGTGCAGCGCCTCCCGAACCACCACGGCGCTCGCACCGAATATCTTGGCGAAATCCCGCTCCGAGGGTAGCCGCTCGCCAGGGACCAGGCGACCCGCGAAGATCGCCTTGCGGATTTGCTCCGCGATGGCCGCCGGAAGACGTCCGCCGCGGACAGGTTCGAACAATGTTGGACTCATTTTTTACCGGGAGCGCACTGCCTTGGCGGCCGTCTGGAAGAGCCGGCTCATGACCATGAACAGCGCGAGTCCGAGCAGTAGGCCGGCAATGGGCCGGCCGAAAAAGATGAGGAAGCTCCCCTGGGAGAGGATGAGCGACTGGCGCAGCGAGGTCTCGACTATCGGTCCCAGCACGAAACCGAGAACCAGGGGGGCCGGGTCGTAACTGAACTTCGTCATGAGGTAGCCGGCGACGCCGAATGCCGCCATGACCAGGATATCGATCGGATTGTTGTTGACGCCGTAGGTGCCCGCCAGACAGACGAGAACGATCAGGGGGCCCAGGATGGAGGCGGGAACGCGGGCAATCCGCGTGAACAGACCGATCAGGGGGACGTTCAGGACCAGCAGCATCAGGTTGCCGACGTACATGCTGGTGACCACACCCCAGAACATCTCTGGCTTCTGGGTGAGCAGCGTGGGCCCTGGCGTGATCCCGTGGAGCAGAAAGGCACCGAGCATCAGCGCGGTTACCACGTTTCCCGGGATTCCGAGCGTGAGGAGCGGGATGAAGCCGCCGGCGGTGGCGGAGTTGTTGGCCGCCTCCGGGGCGGCTACGCCCTCGATCGCCCCGGCCCCGAACCGTTCCGGACGCGGGGAGCGTTGCTTCTCCAGCGCATACGCGACGAAGGACGAAATGGTGGCGCCCGCGCCCGGCAGAGTACCGACCAGGAAACCGACAAGAGTGCCACGCGTGATCGCGCCCGCCGAGTCGCGCCAATCCTGCCGCGTCGGCAGCAGATCGACGAGCCCCGTGGGGGCCCGGGGCAGATGTTCCACACCCGGTCGCCGTTCCAGCATCAGGAGAACCTCGGCCAGCCCGAACAGCCCGATGACCATCGGCACCAGTTCGATGCCGCTTTGCAGGCTCAGGCTGCCGAAGGTGAACCGCTCGGCGCTGCGCACCGGGTCGAGCCCGACAGTGCCGAGGAGGAGCCCCACCACCGCCATGCTGAGGGCCTTCGGCACCGACTTGCTGCCGAGGTAGCTCACCAGGGTAAGTCCCAGCGTCGCGAGCGCGAAGTACTCGGGCGGCCCGAATTCGAGGGCGAACTCGGCCAGCGGCGGCGCCAGAAACATCAGTCCGATGACGCCCGCCGTCCCGGCGATGAACGAGGCGAAGGCGGCGATGCCGAGCGCGGCACCCGCGCGGCCTTGGCGCGCCATCTCGAAGCCGTCCACACAGGTCATTACCGATGCCGCCTCCCCGGGCACGCGCAGGAGGATCGACGTGATCGAGCCGCCATACATCGAGCCATACCAGATCCCTGCCAGCATGATGATCGCCGGCGTGGCGGGGATGTGGAAGGTGATGGGCAGCAGCAACGCGATGGTGGCCGCAGAGCCGAGGCCCGGCAGCACGCCGACGACGGTGCCGAGGAGTACGCCGGCGAAGCAGTAGAGCAGATTGGCCGGGGCGAGTGAGACGGAGAAGCCCAGCAAAAGGTTTTGCAAGGTCTCCGCCATCAGCGGGCCTCAGAACGGCAGGATGCCCGCAGGCAATGGCACGCCCAACCGACGGAATAAGAGATCGGAGGCGACGACCGAAACGACTGCAACCGTCAGGCTCACGCGCCACCTCACCCGTTCCAGCCCGCGCAGGTAGAGCAGCATGACGAGCGCCGTGGCAAGCAGGTACCCGAGCGGGTTCAGCACGGCAACGTACGCCACCAGGGCCACCACCAGCAGCGCCACTCGATTGCCACCTTGCCACGAGGGCGGTGTCGTGGCGCGCGACCCCGACAGCCAGGTAGCGAGCACGATCAGCGCCGAGAGCAAGGCGAGCGCCACGGCGAGGGAGAGCGGAAAAAAGCCGGAGTCCGGCGCGTTGATGGTTCCGAACGGGAGCTTCCACGCTTCCCAGCCGACGGCGGCGGCGAAGAGCAACAGCACCCCGCCGCTCACGCGATCGGTGTTCATCGGCGCGCCGGGCTTACTTCTTCTTGTCCCAAGGATCCATTGCCGCGTAATGACCCCAGACGTGGCTGAAGTATTCCTCATGACTCTTGCCCGTCATCACGCGGCGCACTTCGCCCGAGGAGATCGGCTGCGGCTTACCGAGCGCGGTGGCGAGCCACTGAAGCTGGGCGGTCTCTTCGAGGGCGAAGGCGACGATGCAGGCGTTCTCTATGCTGTCTCCACAGCAGACGACGCCGTGGTTCTTCAGCACGACCGCGTAGCCGTCGCCGATCGCGTCGCGCACCAGATTGCCGCGTTCCGGGGTGTCGATCTGGCGGTCGAAGTCCAGGATCGGCACCTTGGGCGCAAAGATGCCGCCGCGGTTGCCGACCGGAATGATAGGCACGCCGGCGATCCCGAAGGCGGTGGCGTACGTGGCGTGGCAATGGACGACCGACTGCACGTCGGCCCGCGCCTTCAAGACCGCCGTGTGCGCGTAGCGCTCGTCCACCGGCTCGATGCGACCTTCGATCGGTTTGCCATCGATGTCGATGGTGCAGATATCGTCGACATCGGTGTCGGCCAGATTGCGCCCCTCGGAGTGGATGTGGCCGAGGATCAGTACGCGGTCGGTTCCGGGGATGCGCGCGCTGACGTGACCCTTGGTGAGCGGCCACAGCCCGCCTGCCGTCATGATCCGGTGAACCTTGGCCAGCCGCTGCTTGAGGTCGAGAACCTGCTCCGTGGTCATGCCAATCTCCTCTAGCGCGTAGTCCTGGGAGCGACGTGAAGACCCAGTTTTTCGATGAGCGCCTGGAAGACATCATCCTCCCCGGCGAAGAAGCGCGCGAAGTTCTGGGAACCAAGGTAGTGAACGCCGAGCAGCAGTTTGTTCATCTGCTCGACGAACTCCCGGTTCCTCGCCACTTTCTCCAGCGCGGCGCTCACGGCCGCGATGACCGCCGGCGGCGTGCCGCGCGGC
>JACPEF010000261.1 GCA_016183675.1 Betaproteobacteria bacterium | reverse complement strand
TTACTCGAATCCGGAACTGGTGGCGCGGCGAGTATAGGCCGGCAAGCCTTGAAAGTATTCTTGGAAACGGCGAGGCAGATGGTCATTACGAACAACCCTTGCTTGCGCGGTTCTGTTCGTACATCGGGGCCGCGATATACAGAAACCCCGTCCCTATTCTTGCAGCCATAATCGGCGCGGTTGTGGTCACCATTCTTGGGTTGCTTTTCGGGCGCGCGTAGCGGGGTGCACAAGGCTCATGGCGCACTTCCATCAAGCGATGCGTTCTAACTTTGCGCCCCACGCGGACGCGCCGGAAGCGTTGTGCCGTCATGAAGCGTGGTGGTCGGCGCGCCGGTGGGCTCCACGTTAGATTGCATCAATGGGCACCGGGGCGAACAAGCAAAGGTTGAGCACCGGGCTTACCGGAGTCGCAGGTGAGTATTTTGTCGCCGCTGAACTGTCGCGCCGCGGATATATCGCGACGATCACGCTGAAGAACACAGAAAATCTCGACGTCTTGGCGTCGCGCCCCGATGGCTTGAAAACCGTCGGAATTCAGGTCAAAACCAGCCAGGACAGCGGAAAGTCCTGGGTATTGGACAAGAAGGCCGAAACGCACGCGAAAGAGAACTTCTTCTACGTCTTCGTGAACCTCAATGGCGCCGAGAAGCAACCGTCCTTTCACGTAGTGCCGTCCGCGCTGGTGGCAAAGTTCTGCTCGGAGTCCCATCGAGAGTGGTTGGCTGGATCGAAACGCGACGGTTCTGCGCGAAAGGACACGGACATGCGTTCATTCAAAGATCCGTCCAACAAATATCTCAGCGCTTGGCATCTGCTAGGGCTAGGCAGCGGCAATGCAATCTAACCCCCCGGCCAACCCGGACGCGCGCGCGAGCGCCGCACCTTGCAAAAGTCAGTGGGCGCGCGCCGGTTGCCGGGAACGTTAGCATTGCCTCATCGAAAGACGCTCGTGGATGCCTATATCCACAACTACCTGGGTGAATGGGAAGACGAAAGAGGAAACCGACTCAGTATTCGTAAGGTCGACGACAAGACCGCCTTCGTTTCCTTTTTCGCAGCTCCCGCAGGGAAGCCTGTCCTTCGTCCCTGGCACCATGATGAACCCACGGTGGATATGCTCGGCAGTTACCAGCCCGAGGAGGGAGCGGAGCTTTTGGTTGAGCTTGGGAAGCTCGGTGGAGGATTCATGCTTCACCTGGACTTCCAGCCAGCGTACACTCTCGATCCGCGAGGCCGTGACGCATTGGTTCCAGCTCTGAGTCGGTACGAGGGAGATACCTTCCTCGACCAGTACCACTGGTTCTTCGATCCATTGAAGCATTACACGCGATGCCGCAGCGTCCTGAATAAGATCTGACAACCCGCTCTACCCAGTCACACGGAAAATCGTCGCGCGCCGGCGGGCGTGAACCCTAAAGCTTTTCCCGCTCCGGTTTCCGCAAGAAGATCTGTAGTAAGTCGTTGAGGAAGCGCCGGCCGAGCGGCGTCGGCGCGATGCGCGCATGGTCGCGCTCGATCAAGCCGCGGCGCTCGGCGTTTTCCAGCTCGCGCAGGATGGCGGTCAGCGGCAGGCCGGCGCGCTCCTCGAACAGGCTCGCCGGGAATCCGTCCGTCAGGCGCAGCGCGTTCATCATGAACTCGAAGGCCGCTTCGCCGGCACCCACTTCGTGCTCTTCCTGGACCGGTGCGCCGCTTTCGGCGGCCTCCATGTAGCGGCCGGGGTGCTTCACGCGCATCTCGCGCACGATGCGGCCGGGAGACGAGAGCTTGCCGTGGGCGCCGGCGCCGATGCCGAGGTAGTCGCCGAACGTCCAGTAGTTGAGGTTATGCGCGCAGCGGGCGCCTTGCGCAGGGATGAGGGATGAGGGGTGAGCCGGGGTTTCGAAAGACGTGCCTGCGCACGTCGGAGCCGGCGAACGCCCGATGCGATGCAGCGCATCGGGCCGGGGTCGAAGACCAGGGATGAGGTTCCCGCCCGAACGTTCTGGAGCAGCCGCGCTGCTGCTACGTTTCGCGTAGGCGGAAATCTCGTAGTGCTCGTAGCCATTGGCGGCGAGCGCGGCCTCGATCGCTTCCTGCATCGCCGCGGCCGTGTCTTCGTCCGGCAATTTCGGGGGAAAGCGGTGGAAATACGTGTTGGGCTCGATCGTGAGGTGATACGCAGAGACATGCTGCGGCGAGAACGACATCGCCGTTTCGATGTCGGCCAGCGCATTCTCAACCGTCTGCGCCGGGAGCCCATACATGACATCGAGATTCACATTATCGAAATGGCGCTGGGCCATTTCGATTGCGCGCCGCGCTTCGCGCTCGTCATGGATGCGGCCGAGCGCCTTCAGATGCGCGCGGTTGAAGCTCTGGACGCCGATCGAGAGCCGGTTAACGCCCGCCGCCCGGAACTCGCGGAACCTTTCCGCCTCCATCGTCCCGGGGTTGGCCTCGAGCGTGATTTCGGCGTCCGGCACGAGGGGCAGCCTCGCGCGCACCGCTGCGAGAATCCGCTCGATTGCGCTCGCCGAGAGCAGGCTCGGCGTGCCGCCGCCGAAAAACACGCTCACAACGCGCCGCCCCCGCACCGGCGGCAGGGCGTGCTCCAGGTCGGCAATCAGGGCGGCGACGTAGCGGTTTTCCGGAACCTCTCCCCGCGCCTCGTGCGAGTTGAAGTCGCAGTAGGGGCATTTTCGGGCGCACCAAGGAATATGAATATAAAGAGACAAGGGTGGAAGCGCGCCGAACCGCAACGATGAACGATGAACCCCGTTAGAGGCTGCGCCTCTAACGGGGTGAGTGATGGGTGATGAGTCAAGGCCCACGGCGGCTTCTCGCTGGTCATTTCGCAGTCATCATTCCGCATTTCCCATTACGCGCAGTTGCGCAACGAGCTGCGCAAGTGCGCGTCCGCGGTGGCTGATCGCGTTCTTCTCCTCGGGCGCGAGCTCGGCCGCGGTCTTGCCGAGATCCGGCAGCAGAAAATACGGATCGTAGCCAAAGCCGTTCGCGCCGCGCGGGGTCGCGATGAGCTTCCCGTGCCAGCGGCCCTCCGCGATCAGCGGCTCGGGATCTTCGGCGTGGCGCACCAGCACGATCACGCAGTAGTAATGCGCCCGGCGGTCGTCCTTGCCCCGGAGCGCGGAGACGAGCTTCTCGTTGTTGCGCCGGTCCTGGTCTTCGCGCGCGGCGGGCAAACCCGCCGGGGGTTCGCCCGCGTAGCGCGCGGAGAGCACGCCCGGGGCACCGTTCAGCGCGTCAACGCAGATGCCGGAATCATCGGCGAATGCCGGCAGGCCGGAGCGGCCGCTCGCGTGGCGCGCCTTAGCGAGCGCATTCTCGATGAAAGTGTCGTGCGGCTCGTCGGCTTCGGGAACGCAGAGCGCGGATTGGGGAACGACCTCGATGCCGAGCGGTGCCAGCATCTGCCGGAACTCGCGCAGCTTCCCCGCGTTGCTGCTTGCCAGAACCAGTCTCCTCATGAATTAGCCGCCAAGACGCCAAGGCGCCAAGAAAAGCAAAGACAATAATTGAACCCCCAAGAGCGCCAGGGCCGCCAAGAAAATCAAGGAATGAACCTCGGGTTGAGCGAAGCGAAATTGAGTTTGGTTTTCTGATTTCACTTTTGTGTTTGATCTCCTTGGCGTCTTGGCGCCTTGGCGGCTATTTTTCTAACGCCGCTTTCTGGGCGGCGACGAGCTCGCGGATGCCGCGCTCGGCGAGATCGACCATCGCGCCCATCTCCTTGCGCGAAAAAGCCGCCCCTTCCGCAGTTGCCTGCACTTCGACGAGTCCCCCGCTGCCGGTCATGACGACGTTCATGTCGGTGCCGCAGCGCGAGTCCTCGGCGTAGTCGAGATCGAGCACCGGCACGCCCTCGAACACGCCGACCGACACCGCGGCCACGAAATCGCGGATCGGCGATGCGCCGATCAGCTGCTGCTTCAACAGGAAGTCCACCGCCTCGTGGAGCGCGACGAACGCGCCGGTGATGCTCGCCGTCCGCGTGCCGCCGTCGGCCTGAACCACGTCGCAATCGAGGTGGATGGTGCGTTCGCCGATTTTCTCCAGGTCCACCACCGAGCGCAGGGCGCGCCCGATGAGACGCTGGATCTCCTGCGTGCGGCTGGACTGCCTGCCGCGCGCGGCCTCGCGGTCGGTGCGGGTTCCCGTCGAGCGCGGCAGCATGCCGTACTCCGCCGTGATCCAGCCCTGCGTAAGCCCTTTGAGATGGGGCGGCCGCTGATCCAGCACGCTCGCCGTGCAGATCACGCGGGTGTCGCCGAACTCGATCAGCACCGATCCCTCGGCGTGCCGCGTGTAGCGGCGCGTGATGCGCACTGCGCGCAGCTGATCGGGTCTTCTGCCGCTCGGTCGCATGAGTATGCTATCTTTCCGAAACAACGACAGCGGGAATGGTAAACGGTAAACGGTGAGCGGTAAATCGGGCGCAGCGTCGTACCGCTCTACTCGACTCACGACTCACGATTCACGACTCACGGGTTTTCGATGATTCACAGCATG
>JACPEF010000258.1 GCA_016183675.1 Betaproteobacteria bacterium | reverse complement strand
GGGCGTGACTCTGCCCGGGCGTGTCTTCCATCTCCCGCGCTCACGCCTTCACGCCTCACGGGTCCACGCATGTTCGACATCGGGTTCTCCGAGCTGCTGGTAATCGCGGTCGTGGCGCTGATCGTGATCGGCCCCGAGCGGCTGCCCAAGGTCGCGCGCACGCTGGGGCACCTGTTCGGCCGCATGCAGCGCTACGTGAACGACGTCAAGGCCGACATCACGCGCGAGATGGAGCTCGAGGAGCTGAAGAAATTCCGCTCGTCCATGGAGGACGCGGCGCGCTCGATGCAGGATACGGTGACCAGTGGCGTGAGCGAGACCGAGGGCGAGCTCAACCAGCTCGCGCAGGAGGCCCGGCCCGCTCCCGACCCGGGCCCGGAATCCCCGCCTGCCCCGGCCGATGCCGCCAGGCCCGACTCACGGCAACTCGACCTGGCGCTGGATACGAACCGGCAAACACCGGCGCAGAAGCAGGTTTAGTGACCGAAGACACCTTCATTTCCCACCTGATGGAGCTGCGCGACCGGCTGCTGCGCTCGCTGGTCGCGATTTTCGCCGTGACCTGCGTGCTCACGATCTGGCCGGGGATCGGGGGCGTCTACGACCTGCTGGCGTGGCCCATGATCCAGTCGCTCCCCGAGGGCACGAGGATGATCGCGACCGGCGTGATCTCGCCGATCCTCGTCCCGCTCAAGGTGACGGTGCTCGCCGCGTTCATGATCGCGCTGCCGTACGTGCTGTACCAGGCCTGGGCGTTCGTCGCGCCCGGACTCTACGCCAGGGAAAAGCGCATCGCGCTGCCGCTCGTGGCGGGCGGCACGGTGCTGTTCCTGCTCGGGGTTGCTTACTGCTATTTCGTCGTGTTCGGGCTGATCTTCCGGGCGATACATAATTTCGCTCCGCAGGCGATCACCCCGGCCCCGGACATCGAGGCGTATCTCGGCTTCGTGATTACGATGTTCCTGGCGTTCGGGATCACCTTCGAAATCCCGCTGATCCAGGTCGTGCTCGTGCGCGCCGGCATCGTCACGGTGGAAAAACTGAAGGATGTCCGTTCCTACGTGATCGTCGGCGCGTTCGTGATCGCGGCGATCATCACGCCGCCCGACGTGCTCTCGCAGCTGCTGCTCGCGATCCCGATGTGCCTGCTCTACGAGCTGGGGATATTCGTGGCGCGCTTCGTTTCCAGGGCGCCGCCGGCCGGCGATGACGCGCCCGACCACCAGGCCGAAGCCGAGGAGGACAAGATCCGCGGCGGCTGAACCCTGCGCCGGTTATTTTCGTTGCGACTTGGGCCTGCGCCCGACCGTGACTTCGAGTTCGGTCTCGGCCTGATTGCGCGCGAGCTTCAGCCGGGCCTGCTGGCCGGGCTGCAACCCGGCGATCAGGTTGAGCATGCCGGTGGTGTCGGTGACCCGCTGGCCGTTCACCGCGAGCAGCACGTCGCCCAGCTTCACGCCCGCCTTCTCGGCGGGGCTGGCGCGCTCGACTTGCGAGATCAGCACGCCGCCGGCGCGGGGCAGCTTGAACGTGTCGGCCAGTTCCCTGGTGACGTCCTGCACGCCCACGCCGATCCAGCCCCGCGTCACCGATCCCTGCTGGATGATCTGCTCCATCACCTGCCGCGCGATGGAGACAGGAATGGCGTAGCCGATGCCCATGGCCCCTCCGGTCTGCGAGTAGATCGCGGTGTTGATGCCGATCAGGTTGCCGCTCGCGTCCACCAGCGCGCCGCCGGAATTGCCGGGGTTGATCGCGGCGTCGGTCTGGATGAAGTTCTCGAAGGTGGTGATGCCGAGATGGCTGCGGCCCAGCCCGCTCACGATGCCGAAGGTGACGGTCTGTCCGACTCCGAACGGATTGCCGATGGCGAGCACGACATCGCCGACGCGCACCTGATCCGCGCGGCCGAAGGTGATCGAGGGCAGTTTCTGCAGCTCGATCTTGAGCACCGCGAGATCGGTCTCGGGGTCGCTGCCGACCACGCGCGCCGGCACCTTGCGCGCGTCGGCGAGCGCGACCTCGATCTGGTCCACCGACTCGATGACGTGGTGGTTGGTGAGGATGTAGCCCTTGTCGCTCACGATGACTCCTGAGCCCAAGCCCTCGCGGCGCTGCGGGCCGGAGTCGAGCTGGTCGCCGAAGAAATAGCGGAACACCGGGTCGTCCATGAACGGATGCCGCGGCCGCTTCACTTCCTGGCTCGTGAAGACGTTGACCACCGTCGGCATCGCCTTGCGCGCCGCGTCGCTGAAGGAGGCGAACGCGCGCGCCGGCGCGTCCGGTTGCGGCTCCTTGATGGCGACCACGTTGCCGCGCACGCTCCAGGAAAGCAGGTCGGGGCGCAGCGTGGACACGACGAACAGCGCCGCGAGGCAAATCGTCGCGGTCTGGGCGAATACCAGCCAAAGCTTACGCATGCAGAGCACGATTATTGCCCAAATCCATTAAACCCGGAAGCTTCGCTCCGGTTTAATTGGCGCGTCGGAACGGGCGCGAAGCGCCGCTCAACGCGCGCAAAACCCGGTAGTTTGGCTGCGGTTCAATCACGCGCGTCGGAACGGACGCGAAGCGCCGCTAAACGTGCGCCTGAACCGCGACACACTGGCCCGCGAGCGATGTTCTGCAACACATTGATTATAATACAGTTTTTCAAGTTTTGCTTAAGTTTTGCGAAGCCTTTGTGTAGAATCCCAGTTTTTGCGAGCCGCAGGGAATAATCACATGGCAGACAAAGAGTTGGACGCGGGAAAGCGGCGCTTTCTCATCGCCGCCACCAGTGTCGCCGGGGGCATTGCCACGGTGGCCACGGCCGTGCCGCTGGTTGCGAGCATGCTGCCTTCCGAGCGTGCGAAGGCGGCGGGTGCGCCGGTGGAGGCCGACATCGGCAAGCTCGCGCCGGGCGAAATGACGCGCGTGGAGTGGCGAGGCAAACCGGTGTGGGTCGTGCGCCGCACCCCGGAGATGCTCGAGTCGGTCAAGCAGAGCAGCGGCCGGGTCGCCGATCCCAGGAGCGAGCGCAAGAAAGAACTCACCCCCGAGTACGCGCGCAACGAACTCCGCTCGATCAAGCCCGAGTACCTGATCGTGGTCGGCATCTGCACGCACCTCGGCTGTTCCCCGGTGGACAAGTTCAAGGCGCAAGCCGAGCCGTTCGAGTCCGATTGGAAGGGCGGCTTCTACTGTCCCTGCCACGGCTCGCTGTTCGATCTCGCGGGCCGCGTCTACAAGAACAAACCGGCGCCGGACAACCTCGAGGTTCCGCCGCACACCTACCTCTCGGATACCAGGATCCGGATCGGCGAAGACAGCAAGGGGGCGTAGCCGATGGCAGCCGCCGAAAAACAGCCGGTCACCGGCGCGGGGCCGTTCAACGGCCTGCTCACGTGGATCGACCAGCGCTTTCCGCTGGTGCAGTTGTGGCGCGAGCACCTCGCTGAGTACTACGCGCCGAAGAACTTCAACTTCTGGTACTACTTCGGCTCGCTCGCGCTGCTGGTGCTCGTGCTGCAGATCGTCACCGGCATCTTCCTCACGATGCACTACAAGCCGGACGCGACGCAGGCGTTCGCCTCGGTCGAATACATCATGCGCGACGTGCCGGGGGGATGGCTCATCCGCTACCTGCATTCGACCGGCGCTTCCGCGTTCTTCATCGTGGTCTACCTCCACATGTTCCGGGGGATGCTGTACGGATCCTATCGCCAGCCGCGGGAACTCATCTGGATCTTCGGCATGTTGATTTACCTGAGCCTGATGGCCGAAGCCTTCTTCGGATATCTGCTGCCGTGGGGTCAGATGTCGTACTGGGGCGCGCAGGTGATCGTCAACCTGTTCGACGCGATCCCGCTGATCGGGCCCGATCTGGCGCTGTGGATCCGGGGCGACTACGTGGTCTCGGACGCGACGCTCAACCGCTTCTTCTCGTTTCACGTGATCGCGATCCCGCTGTTGCTGCTCGGGCTCGTCGCCGCGCACATCATGGCGCTGCACGAGGTGGGCTCGAACAACCCCGACGGCGTCGAGATCAAGAAAACGATCGATCCGAGGACCGGTCACCCGGTGGACGGCATTCCGTTCCATCCGTACTACACGGTGAAGGACACGCTCGGCGCGGTGGTGTTCCTGATCGTATTCTGCGCGATCATGTTCTTCCTGCCGGAGTTCGGGGGCTACTTCCTCGAATACAACAACTTCATCCCCGCCGATCCCCTCAAGACGCCGCCGCACATCGCGCCGGTGTGGTATTTCACGCCTTACTACTCGATCCTGCGCGCCGCCACCGAGAACTTCATGTGGGTGCTCGCGGCCGGGCTCATCGGCTATTCGATCCTGCTGGTCGCGGCGGTGAAGAGCAACGGCGCGCGGATCGCAATCGTGGCGACCGGGGTGGTGCTCCTCATCGGCTTCTTCACCATCGAACCCAAGGTGTGGGGCGTCGCGCTGATGGGAGCCGCGGTGCTGGCCTTCTTCGGATTACCGTGGCTCGACCAAAGCCCGGTCAAGTCGATCCGCTACAAGGGGCCGCTCGTGAAAGGCGCGCTCGCCCTGTTCGTGGTGGCCTTCGTCATTCTGGGCTATCTCGGCACCGTCACCGTGACCGAGGGGCGGACCCTCATGGCGCAGGTCTGCACGCTGATCTATTTCGCGTTCTTCCTGCTGATGCCCTGGTACACGCGGATGGACAGGACCCGGCCCGAGCCGGCGCGGGTGACGTGGCAAGGAGCGCATTGACATGACCAGAGCCGGGAAACTTCTCGCCGCCCTGCTCGCCGCTCCCGCCCTCGCCCTCGCGGCGGAGGAGGTGAAGCTCGACCGCGCGCCGATCAGCGAGGGCGACCTCATCTCCCTGCAGCGCGGCGCTCAGGTGTTCGTGAACTACTGCCTCAATTGCCACAGCGCGGGTTACATGCGCTACAACCGGCTCGAGGAGCTCGGCCTCACCGCCCAGCAGATCCGCGACAACCTGATCTTCACCGGGGCCAAGGTCGGCGACCTCATGAAGACCGCGACGGACCCGAAGGACGCCAAGGAATGGTTCGGCGCTCCGCCGCCGGACCTCACGGTGATCGCGCGGGCGCGCGCTTCGACCGCGGGCAGCGGCGCCGACTGGCTCTACGCCTATCTGCGCGGTTTCTATCGCGATCCTGTGCGTCCCACCGGCTGGAACAACACGGTATTCCAGGACGTCGCCATGCCGCACGTGCTGTGGCAGCTGCAGGGCGAGCAGGTGCTGAAGACAGAGGAGCGCGCGCTTCCGGGCGGCAAGAAGGAGAAGGCGCAGAAGCTCGCGCTGGAAAAACCCGGCACGATGACACCGCTCGAGTACGACCGCCTGGTGGCCGATCTCGTCAATTACCTGGTCTACATGGGCGAGCCGGCGAAGAGCTCCCGCATCGAGATCGGGATCTACGTGCTCATGTTCCTCGGCGTCATGTGGGTGCTCGCCTACGCGTTGAAGAAGGAATACTGGAAGGACGTGCATTAAGAAGCGGTAAGCGGCGGGGAAATCATGCTCATTCACCTGCCCCTTGGCCGCCGCTGAACGCCCATCGCCACCCGCCCACTGCTTACCGCTTCTTATGATGACCCTTTATTCCGGCACGACTTGCCCGTTCAGCCAGCGTTGCCGCATTGTGCTCTACGAGAAGGGCATGGACTTCCAGATCGTGGATGTCGACCTCTACAACAAGCCCGAGGACCTGGCGGTGATGAACCCGTACAACCAGGTGCCGGTGCTGGTCGAGCGCGATCTCATCCTCTACGAATCCAACATCATCAACGAGTACATCGACGACCGTTTCCCGCACCCGCAGCTGATGCCGGCCGATCCGGTATTGCGCGCGCGGGCGCGCTTGTTCCTGTTCCGCTTCGAGCAGGAGATGTTCAGCCACATCGAGGCGATCGAGAAGGGCACGCAGAAGCAGGCGGACAAGGGGCGCGCGATCATTCGCGACAACCTGACGCAAATCGCGCCGGTGTTCACCAAGCAGAAACACATGCTGGGCGACGAGTTCACCATGCTCGACGTCGCGATCGCGCCGCTGCTGTGGCGGCTCGACCATTACGGCATCCAGCTGCCCAAGGCGTGCGCGCCGCTGATGAAGTACGCCGAGCGCCTGTTCAGCCGGCCCGCCTTCATCGACGCGCTCACCGCCTCCGAAAAGGTCATGCGAAAATAGCGGTGACCCGTGACCAGTGACCAGTGACCGGAAGAAAGCCGTGAGGCACCAAACCATGTTGATACATTCACCAATCACTAGTATCGTGACACGTTAATTACGAAACATTATAATGGCGCATCTCCATGACCCGAAGGGTGCGTGCGATG
>JACPEF010000257.1 GCA_016183675.1 Betaproteobacteria bacterium | reverse complement strand
TCCCGCCCACGATGTTCGCTTCGTAGCGGTACTTGAGCAGCCACTGGCCAAGCGCGCTCGCGCTTGCCCCGAAGGCGACGAACACGGTGGAAAAGCCGGCCACAAAGAGAACGCTCATGGCCACGGCGGACAAACGGCTTGCCGCGTGCCCTGGCTGTGGCGCCTCATGCAGCGACTGCCCGGCCACGTAGGAGAGATACCCGGGAACCAGCGGCAGCACGCACGGCGACAGAAAGGAAATGATCCCGGCGAGGAACGCTGTCGCAATCCCGATGCTCGAAAGATCGCCCATGAATCAAGAGTCCGTTACAAAATCAAAAAATAGCAGCCACAGAGGACACAGAGTTCACAGAGAAGGACAAATTAAAACAAGAAGCCCTTTGGTTTCCGAACTTTCTGTGTTCTCTGTGCTCTCTGTGGCTGAAGCCTTTGGGTTCCCCCGCGCTCAGCGCACGCCCGCCGCACGCTGTTGAGCGCGGCCCAGGTGCCGCTCGACGAGCGCGATCGCCTCCGGGCCGTCCCACTCGGCGCCGCCGACGAGCCGTCCGATCTCTTTCCCGTCGCGGCCGATGAGCAAAGTCACCGGCAAGCCGATCGATCCGAGTTTGCGAGGCGCTTCCCCGGTGGCGTCGATGTAACTCCGCAGGTGCTTGACCCCGATCTCGAGGAAAAACTCCTGGACCAGGAACAGGCCGGAGTCGCCCTGGTCGATCGAGACCACCACGACCTCGAAATCCGGCCCGCCCAGTTTCGCTTGCAGCCGGTCGAGCGTCGGCATTTCCTGGCGGCAGGGCGGGCACCACGTCGCCCAGATGTTGAGCAGAATCGTTTTGCCCCGGAAGTCCGCCAGGGTGAGCGGCCGCCCCTTCTCGTCCGTGAACCGGATCTCCGGCACGGGCCTCGGGTTCGGCAGGGGCACGAAGTTGAAGCCGCGGGCCTCGGTGGGACGCGGCGCGTCGGCCACCACTTTCGCAAGAGGCGATGTCTCGGTTGCCGCGAGCACGGCGCCGAGCGCGGCTGACAGCAGCGGCGCGACCGGAGCGCGCCGCCGCTGCGCCGGCTCCTCCGCGCGGGGCTTGTCGCCGCGCGCGGTTGCCCCGGATTCTTCTCTCCCGGATCTCATTGCTTCAGGCGATTGATCAAGGGAACGATCTTCTGCTCCACCACTTGCGGCGTAATCGGGCCGATCTGCTTGTAGGCAATTCGCCCGTCCCGGTCCACCAGAAAGGTCTCGGGCACGCCGTAAACACCCCAGTCTATTGACACCCGCCCGTCGAGGTCCGCGCCGGTGCGGGTGTAGGGGTCGCCCAGGTCCTCCAGCCAGCGCGCGGCGTCCTCGGGGCTGTCCTTGTAATTGATGCCGTGGATCATCACCACGCCCTTCGCCTTGAGCTCCACGAACAGCGGGTGTTCCTGGCGGCAGGGAACGCACCAGGATGCGAAGACGTTCACCAGGGAGACCTCACCCTTGAGATCGGCGCTCGCAAGCCCCAAGGTCCTTCCCTTTACGGGCGGAAGGGAAAATTCCGGGATGGGCTTGCCGATGAGCGGCGACGGGACTTCGCGGGGATTGCGCGTCAGGCCCACCGCCAGCAGCGCGACGATCCCGGCAAACAGCGCGAGGGGCAGCAGGAACGAGAGGACCCGCTTGGAGGCCCCAACGCGAAGTGTCGAATGGGTCGTCTCAGTCATCGCATTCGTCCGCGCCCGGAAACGGTCTCAAAAACCCAACTGAAACCGCCGATCCTGTGAATCTTGTAAATCCTGTCTGTTGTTTTGCCTTTGAGTTTTCGTTTTTCATCGGCGTCCATCGGCGTTTATCCCGTTCCAATGTCCGTTTTCCGGGCGTGTCGCGGACCACTGATCATCGGGCACTGTCAGAAGTCATTGGAACGGGATTTATCTGCGGCTAATGTCCGTTGTTGATATTTGAGACCAAGCGGGTGCTAATCGCAGCGCGCCTTGACGAAAGAGGAGATTTCCCCCGGATGCGCGAACACGAGCTGCGCCCGGTCGCCGGCCATCCCGGCCCCCACCAGCACCGGCTGGCCCTTCGCGGGTCCGCGCTTACTGGAGTCGGTCTTGAGGCGCAGGTTGAATTCCCAGATCTGCACCGTTTCCCCGTCGCCGGTGGTCACGTGGTAGGCATCCCCGCAATAGCGGATCGCCTTCACCAGGCTGTCGGCGCCGGCCTTTTTCAGGTCAGACAGTTGAGGCTGCATCATTCCACGTACGGCTGCGGCCTTCCCTTCGGAGACGGCCTTGAGATAGGCGATCAGGTCGTCCCGGGCGCGCGCATCGGGCAGTCCGCGGAACACCATGGTGTTGCGCGGAATGAGCGCCGCCGGATTCTGTAACCAGGCGTCGAGGGTCTTCTCGTTCCAGAGGACGCCGGATTCCTTGAGCGCCATGGAATAACGCTGGAAGCCCTCGACCGCGCCCGCCTTGCGCCCGAACACGGAGGCGAGGCTGGGGCCGGTCAGGTGCTGTGCCGGTTCGAGCGAGTGGCAGGCGGCGCAGGCTTGAAAGACCTGCGCGCCGCGCCGTGGATCGCCTTCCGCCCGTGCGTTCGCGCTGACGGTCAGGACGAGGATTGCCAGGCCGATCGCTGCAGGCTTGCGGGGTGTTCTCATCGTCTCTCTCCTGGTTCGTGCGGTGACGAGTTGGGATTTGCATAGAAGTCGGCTCGCGTCAAGCGAACCGGCTGCGGTGCCGCGCCCGATGGCAACGCGGTTTCGGCCAGAAAGTAGCGCCGCGCAAGCCACAGCGCCATCGGCGGAATCACGATCCACTGCAATAGGGGCGACAGACCGACATCAACGACCGGCAGCACGGGCATCCAGTCGGAGTACGACCAGCTTTGGCGCAGCACGGTGTTGAGCCATTCGCTGAATCCCGTGTAGCCCACGCCGATCACGGTCGCAACGGCGGTCAGCTCCGGCCACCGCCAGCCGCGCCACGGGCCCGCCCGAGTAGCAGTGAGGGCCAGAAGCAGCGCAGACAATCCGATCAGCACGTCGCCGACCGTGCAGTGCAGGACGGCGAAGACGACCTGCTGCGGCATGCCTTCCTCCCACAGCGTGTAGAGCGGCAGTTGGGCCACCTCCCAAACCAGGCTAAGTGCCGCGAGGGCCGGAACGAACCGCAGCGCGACGAACGCCCATGCTTCCCGGTGCTGGTGCCAACGAAGCGCGGGAATCGCGCCGTTCTCTGAGCCGCGTGTCACTTGGCCTCCATCGCTGCCAGCGCTTCCTTGCGCCATTGCAGAGCCTCCGGCGACCACCGGCTCTCGATGAAGGCGAGCACGGCGCGGATCTCGTCATCGGAGAGGGTGTCCTTAAACGCCGGCATGTCGCTCTGGTAGCCGGGCGGAGCATAGGGAGGAACGACTCCGTGCTTGACGATCCCGAACAGAACGCGCTCGGGATGGTGCCAGGTGTGACCCGAGTCATCGTGCGGCGGCGCGGGCATCCGCCCGTTCGGCAGCCGGCGCTGCCAGTTGGGCTGGCCTTCCAGATTGGCCCCGTGACACGATGCGCATTGCCCGTCATAGACGGTCTTACCGAGCGCGACGCGCGCGGGGTCGGGTTTTTTCGCCGAAGCCGCGCTCGCGCTGGAGGGCTCGCTGCGCCGCGGTTCGCCGCGGGCCGCTTCTGAACGAGGTGCCTGGGGACCCGCCAGGTCCGTCCGCGGCGGCTGCGGGCGCGTGATCCAGTACGCAAACGCCGTGAATCCCACGGCGAAGGCGATGACGCCCACGGCGATCAATCGGGCGACCCACTTCGGATACGGCGGTTTCGGAGCGTCGCTCATGGTGCGGCCCGCCTCTGCAGCGGATGCCGCGCTCCGAGCCGCGCCGCAGGGATTACGGGGCGCGTCCCCGGTCGGCGATCTGGGTCCACGTCTTTCCCTCGTCCCGGCTCAGATACACGCTGCGCTCGAAGGTCGCGATGGCGTACTCCTTGGTGTTTTTAGGGTTCTGGGCGATGTAGGCGATCGCATCGCGCGTGATCGGCGGCAGCGTGGCGGTCCTCTTTTGACCGGTCTGCCAATTCAGCCGGGTGAGCGCCGGGGCGCCGGCGTAGCTGCTGTACCAGAGATGCTTGCCGTCGAGATCGAAAAAGGCGGCAAGCACCTGGTCGGATGCGACGGCGCGGAAACTCTCCCCGGAATCGGAAGAAATATAGAGGCCGCTCTTGCCGGCGGCGACCGCGACTGACTTCGGGTCCTGGGGATGGACCGCCAGGCCCGTGGGCTCGCCATTGAGCCCGCTCGCCCGGGCGCGGGCCCAGGTAAACCCCTGGTTCACGGTGGAGTAGATCCCGGGCGCCTGCATCTTGGAGTTCGGCGCCGGGTTATAGACGTAGATCGCGTCGGTGCCATGGCTCGCCGCCATCAGATGGAAGTCGGACTCGCGCTCGAGCCCGAGCTTCTCCCAGGTCTTGCCCCCATCGTTGCTTCGGATGATGCCGAACGGATTGACGAGTCCCGAGCCCGGCGCGGGATGGCCGCTGCTGAAAAAATAATTCTTGCTCGCCGCGAACCCCATGTAATCGTGCTGCGGGCCGGGCGCCTTGGACCATTTGCCCTCGCTGTAGATGGCCAGCCCGTGGTGGCTCGGTACGTACAGGCTCTTGCCGTCAGCGCTGTAGGCGAGGCCGTGCACGTGCGTCAGCGTGACCTGCGCAAGGGCGCCGGCGCCCGGCGCGAGGGCAAGCGCTGCTCCCGCAAGAAGCGAGGTGAACGCGAAAAGTTTGTTTGCGTGTTTCATTGTCATCCTTTCTCGATCGGGTTCGCGTGCGAGGTCCGTTCCACATCGGCCGATTGCCGGGATGTCGCGTCCTTCGCGGCGTCGGAGCCCTCCGCCCGAGCCCCGAGCTTGTTCGCGCACAGGCCGAGGGCGCACATGGCGGCGCAAGGCGCAAGCGCGAGCAGCAGCGGGGCGACTCCCACCGCGACCAGCCAGCCCCAGTTGAAGACCATCGCCGCGCCGACGGCGAGAACCCCCAGCACGATCAATCCGCGGCGGCCGCCCAGATAATGGCGCGCCAATTTCGTCACAATCACCACCAGCGAAGGTTCGCCGGCTTTCGTCGTTTCCACCGTCCCGCCCATATCGTTACCTCGTAGTGTTGGACATTGCGATCAGCACATCACCGCTTTTCCGCCTGCGGCGGTTCGGAATGCATGGGGCCGCCCATCGTTCCGCCCATCATGCTCATCATCTCCATCATGCGGACCATCCCGAGCATCGTGTCACCGCCGCCCATGCGCCGGGCCATGTCCATCATCGCGATCATCGCCTGCGGCATGCGATCCGAGCTCATGAAGCGGTGCATTTCCTCCAGGCCCCGCGTCCCGCCGCCCGCTCCGGCATTCCCTTGCTCTGTCGCACCGCTGCGATGCTCCCCGCGCCGCGGCTGAAGGTCACCCGCCGCGAGTGCATCGAGCTTCGCGCGCTGCTCGGGGGCGAGCACCGCGCGCCCTTCGGCGATGGTGCGGACTCGGGTGATGCGAAGATCCGCCCGCAGCTTCTCGAGCGCGCGCACTTTGCCCTCGACCTGCGCGAGATCAGCGGGCTCCTGCTTCAGCAGCTCCGCGAGCTCGCGCTCGGCGGCATTGATCTCGCGCACGCGTTGCCCGGCCTCCTGCCTGAACCGGCCAACCAACGCCTCGAGCGTTTGCACCTGGTCCTCGGAAAGCCCGAGCTCGGCGCGGTGCTGGAGCGCCAGCGTGAGCAGCGGGCGCTCCCGGCCGGACGCTGCGCTCGCGGTACCCGTCTCCATGCCGCGCATCATCCCCGACGCGGGCCCACCCATCATCCCGGACATCGAGCTCCCGGGCGCCACACCGCGTCCCGCCTGGTCCTGGTCGGCCTTCGCGGAACCGCTCGCCATGGCGATGCCGACAGCCAAGGCCAGCGTGATTGCACCAATTCGTTTCATCACAAGTCTCCTTTCAAAAAATGTCGAAAGCACGCTGACGGCCGAACCGCCAGCAAACGCAATAAGCCACGAAATGTCCCAGCGTGCCTTATCGCGTGTGAACCCTGATGGCACGCCGCGCGAGCCTCTAGCAGCCTGTCGGACTTAGCAGTCCGCACAGGCTGCTAAAAGCAAAACCGGCTGACAATTGAGCAAGAAACCCAGCCGAAGCGGTCGAATGTGAAGAAAAGCGAGGGTGAATTCGCATATCCGTGATCCTCTCCTGCAATTTTCCTGGCGCCGGTTTTGCATTAGGAGTTTGTCGGAGCCAAGTCCGACAAACTCCTAGGCCAACGCGCAGGGGGAGCTATGTAAGGAAGCGGCAGTAGAGAAGGGAAAGCGGCGGCTGGCCGATGGGGCCGGAACCGGCCCGCGGGACCTCGCTGCCCGTCCCTGCGGCATCCGCGAGCACGGGATGGAATGCCCGCGACAGGCCGGGAAGCTTTGGCAGGAGCGTGTGGGTCGCTACGTCCCGATCATGCTGGGTCAGGTTCGCCACGCATGTGGCGGCCAGCCTTCCTGGCGCACAGGGCGCGACGGCGGGATCGCAGTCCGACCCCATGGTGGACGCGATCGTCCGGTCCGAAACCGCCTTCAGCGCCACGGCCGGGATCATGCATGTCTGCGCAGCGAGCGCAAGCTGCGCGAACACAAACAACCCCAGCCCCGCCAGGCTTAGAACGGAACGCCGCCCGCGGCGGCGCCAGGAAGTTACCCGAAGTGACAATGGACGCAACCGCATCTCCGACAAAATCTGCTGCGCATGCTACTGCGTTTCACGGAGCCCTGCAAACCGATCGCAGGCGCCGAAACCGATCCCACGTGATAACCGAGTGTCCGGGGTGTGACACGCGCCATCCGGGGAAGTTCGACTCTGCGCACAAGGCATTTGATCGCCGTCAATGATCCGGAGGCTGCTGGCACGGGCCGATGAACGGCGTGGTTCCTGGGAGTTTGTCGGGACAAAGTCCGACAAAGTCCAGGTTCCTTGACCCTGTAGCAGGGTCCAAGGTTTAGACTTTGCACATGGAGGCACATATGCCAGGACTGACGATCGGTAAAGTGGCGCGTAGCGCAGGTATGGCGATCGATACCGTGCGCTACTACGAGCGCGAGGGATTGCTGGAGAAACCGGCGCGCACCGCGGCGGGCTACCGGCACTACCGGCCCGAAGTCGTCGCGCGGCTCCGATTCATTCGCCAGGCGAAGGAGCTCGGCTTCTCGCTCAAGGAGATCAAGGAGCTGCTCTCGTTACGTGTGGCGCCGGGCAAGTCGTGTGCGGACGTGAAGGCGCGCGCGGAAACGAAGATCGCCGACGTCGAGCAGCGCATCGCGCAACTCGACCGGATGAAGCGCGCGCTCACGAAGCTCGCCACCGCGTGCTCCGGCCGCGGGCCGGTCAGCGAATGCCCGATCCTCGAAGCGATGGAAACGCGCGAGTCCAAGTGATCATGGGCGCAATCGCGCGCGGGGTCGGGAATCTCCTCCGCAGCAAGCCGAGGACGCTCGTTTGCGTCACCTTGTTCGGGCTGGTGCTCAGCCTCTTCGTGCTGCTCGCGCAGGCGGCTCTCGCCGCGCGCGAGCAGGTTGCAACACTGGAAGCTCGCGTGCGGACATTGATCGAGCTGCGTGAGGCCGGCGCATTCGGCACCGGCGGGTTCGGCGGCGACAAACCGGTCGGGGAAGAGGCTTTTACCCTCCAGACCCTCGAAAAGGTGCGCCGGATCCGGAGCGCGAAGCACCTGGCGCGCGTTGACGAGTACGTCTACAAGCCGCTCATTGATCCGTCGCGCAAGAACGCCTACGCGATGATCATCGGGCTGCGCCCCGGCGCGGCGCTGCGCGCCATAGGCGAAGTTGATTACGAGAACGCAAAGATCATCGCGGGCCGCGCCCCGCGGCCGGACGATGAGCACGCATTCGTCGCTGTCGTCGGGCGGCTTTTCGCCGAGCAGCGTCTTGGCATCGACAATCCCCAGGCCACACTGCTGGAGGAGCGCAAGCTCGTGCTGGACGGTCAAGATTTTCGGTTGGTCGGGATCTATTCCACCGGCAACGACTTCGGCGATAACCACGTCTTCATCCCCATCGAAGCGTTCCGGGCGACGTTCAACCCGGGCGACAAGCTTTCGAAGATCTTCGTCACGCTTGATTCCGTGGCGCACGTCGAGCAAGCGGTCCAGGAGCTCAAGCAGATCGAGGAGGCGGATGTCGTGACCACCCCGGAAGCGGTTTCGACCGCGCGCACGACTCTCGCCGGCCTCTCGCTCGCCACCGCGCTCGGCGCGGTGCTGCTCTTCGGCGTCGCAGCCACGCTCGTCGTGTTCGTGATGGTCCTCGCGGTACGGGAACGCTACGCGGAGATCGGGACGCTCAAGGCGCTCGGCGCGTCCAACCTGGAAGTCGTGGTCCAGTTCATCGCCGAGAGCGCCACCCTGTGCGCGCTCGGCGGCCTCGGCGCGCTTGCGCTCGTGGTGCCGCTTTCCTGGGCAACGAGCTACGCGCTCGCGATGCCGCTCACCCCGGGCGCCTGGACCGCCGCTTCGATCGTCGTCGCGGCGACGCTGTTTGCCGGGCTTGGGTGCGTGTATCCCGTCGCGCGGGCCCTCCAGCTCTCGCCCGTCGAAGCGTTGAGGAAGGCCTGACACCGATGCTGCTGCTCGGGCTACGCAACGTGTTTCGCAGCAAGACGCGGCTCGCCGTCGCGGTGTTGCTCCTTGCCCTCCCCGTCTTCCTGCTGCTGGTGCTCCAGGCGATCCTCGTCGCTGTCGAGACCCACACCGAAACGCTGAAGCACAACGTGGACAACTCGCTGCAATTGCGCGCGCGCGGCTCGATGGGGCACGTGAACATGGAAGGCAATGAAACCATCCTGCCGCAGAGGGCGCTGAAAATCGCAAGAGGCGTTGCCGGTGTCGCGGGAGTCGAACATTACCTGCTCGCCATGACGCCGACCGAGGGGCACAACTTCGCGATGATCGTCGGCGTGAACCCGGGCGAGAGCCGGCGCCTCGAATCGCACGGCGAGGCGGGCAATCCGCGGATCATCGCGGGCCGGGCCCTCACCGAGGCCGACCGCGGCCAGCGCGTCGCCGTGATCGGCCAGGGCGTCGCGCGCTGGGCGCGGATCACCCCGGAAAACCTGGCGGTGGCGACGCTCACCCTCGACCTCAAACGCACGCACCCGGTGATCTTCGCGCTGGAGCGGCCGCCGGCGACGCTCAAGATCGCCGGGATCTACGCGAGCGGCTACGTGTTCGGCGACCTGCAGCTGTTCGTGCCGCTCTATACGTTCCGCGAGATCTATGGCGTGCCCGAGGGAATTTCGTGGCTGTTCGTGAGGGCGGTTTCAGCCGACCATCTGCCCGAAGTCGAGGCGGCGCTGCGCCGCGACCTTGGCGGGGTCGCCGACATCATCGCCCCGATCGCCGCCGCCGAGTTCGAGCGCACCACGACGCGCGCCGTGCGGCGATTCGCCGCGATCGGAACCGCGCTGGCGGCGGCGCTGATGATGATCGTCGTCTTCTTCGTGACGCTCATCAACGTCCGCGAGCGCACGCGGGAAATCGGCACGCTCAAGGCGCTCGGCGCATCCGACACCGGCGTTGCCGCAAGCTTTCTTGCCGAAGCGCTGGTGCTCGCCGCGCTCGGCGCCGCGGCCGGAGCGGTCGTGTTTGCCGTCGTGGGAAGCCTGCTCGAAGGCCAGCTCTTCGGCATCGCGGTGAGCCCGTTTCTCCCCGCGCAATACAAGGACGCGCTCCGTGGCGCCCTCGCCCCGGCAGCCGGCCTGGGTCCGTCGGGCGTCGCCTGGTTCTTGCTCGCCACCGCCTTCGCCGCCTGCGCGGGAAGCGCGTGGGGGCTGCGCCAGGTCGTGAAGCTCTCGCCCGTGGAGGCGATCCGCCATGAGTGAACCGGCGTCGGACAAGCCCCAGGAACCGGTTGTGCTCCTGGCGCAGGTCACCAAGTTCTACCGCAAGGGCGCCCAGGAAGTGCGTGCGCTCGACGGGATTGACCTGCGTATCGAACCCCCGGGCATGGTGGCGATCGTGGGCCCGAGCGGCAGCGGCAAATCGTCGCTGCTCCACATGATCGGCGCGATGGACCGGCCGACCGGCGGCGAGATCGTGGTGGCCAACCGCCGGCTCGCCGCGCTCGGGGACGCGGACCTGACGGCGTTCCGACGGCAAACGGTGGGGTTCGTATTCCAGACCTTCAACCTGATCCCGAATCTCACCGCGCTCGAGAACGTGATGCTGCCCATGGAATTCAACGGCGTGGACAAGCGCGAGCGCGGACGACGCGCGCTCGTGCTGCTCGAGCGCGTGGGCCTTCGCGCTCGTGCAACACACCGGCCGGGGGAGCTCTCGGGCGGCGAGCAGCAGCGGGTCGCGATCGCGCGTGCGCTCGCGAACGATCCCCCGCTGGTCCTCGCCGACGAGCCGACCGGAAACCTCGACTCGAAAACCGGGCAGCTGATTTACGAGCTGCTCGAGGAGATCGCCCGCGAGCGCACCGTCATCGTGGTCACTCACGCCGAGCCGCTCGCCCAGCGGGCGAAGCGCGTGATCCACATCCAGGACGGCAGGCTTGTCCAGTGATGTGCGCGACCCAGTCACGGCATGCGTTAAATGGAAGGAGGTCAGGATGAAATCCCTGTTTCTTGCAATCGCCATGGCGGCGATGCTGGCCGCCGGCATGGTACGGCCCGCCACATCGGCCGAGGAGCGCCTTGAGGGCAAGGTCACCGGCACCAAGGTCACGATATGCCAGTTCAAGCCGGGCGGCTGCGAAGGAACGCTGACGATAGAGACGACTGTCGGTGGCAAGGACCAGGAGGTCACGATCAAGGTTCCGTTGGGAACGATGATCAAGCGCGGGAACGAGGTAGTCTACCTGCCCACGCTGCGCGGCAAGGTCGTCACCGTCACCCACGTGACGGAGCGCGGCGAGAAAACCGCGCGCGCGATCGAGGTAAAGCCTTAAGGCGGAGGGATCACATGAAGACTGTCTTCCTCCAGATCCAAGGCATGCACTGCGACGGCTGCGCCGAGACGATCAAGGCGCTGCTCGATATCGAGGCCGGCGTCAAGGCATCGAGCGTGTCGTTCAAGGACGGCAGAGCGCGCGTGCTCTACGACCCGGCGGTCATCGACGAGAAAAAACTCGCGGCCGCCATTGAGAAGGGCGGCTACAAGGTCAGTTCCACCGCATGATCGAGAGCATCGCGGCGGCCATTCTCCTGCCTATCGGGCTCGGTCTCGTCGGATTCATCGAGCCGTGCTCCATCGGCTCGACGCTGGTCTTCATCAAGGTGATGGAAGGCAGGCCGCCCGCGGTCAAGCTGTGGCAGGTCGGCGTGTTCACGGCAACGCGCGCCTTGTTCATCGGTGTGCTCGGCGCGGTCGCAGTCCTCGTCGGCTCGGCCTTCATCGGCTTTCAGAAGGCGATGTGGACCGGGCTCGGCGGGCTCTACGTCGCGTTGGGGCTGCTTTTTCTCGCCGGTCGCGCGGGGTATGTCATGACTTCGCTCGGCCCGAGCCTCGCGCGCATCGGCGATGTGCGCGGCTCCGCGGCGCTCGGGCTGCTGTTCGGGCTCAACATCCCCGCGTGCTCGGCGCCGCTGCTGTTCGCCCTGCTCGGCGCCGCAGCGGCGGGCGGCGTGTCCGGGGCCACGCTTGCGAACGGTTTCTGGTCGCTCGCGCTGTTCGGCTTTGCGCTGTCCCTGCCGCTCGCGGTGGCTGTGCTGTTTCCGGCCGCGCGGCGGGCGCTCGACTGGATCGCG
>JACPEF010000263.1 GCA_016183675.1 Betaproteobacteria bacterium | reverse complement strand
CGCGGTGCTGGCCCATCCCGGCCGCTACCCGTTGAGCGATGCGCAACGCGATGCCCTCTTCGATGACTTCAAGGAAGCCGGAGGCATCGCTGTCGAAGTCGTGACAGGGAGCCATACCGTGGATCAGTTTCGGGTGTATGCGCGCTACGCGCAGCGCTTCGGCCTGCATGCCTCGGCCGGGTCCGACTACCACGGACCGGGAGAGGGTTACCGGGACCTCGGCGATCTGCCGGAACTCCCGGCCGGCTGCACACCGATATGGTGCAGTTGGTAGTTCCAAGTTCCAAGTTCCAAGTTCAAAGTTCCAAGTTCAAAGTTCAAAGCGTGAACCGTCGAATAACGAAGCTCTCCAACCTTGAACCTTGAACCTTGAACCTTGAACCTTGAACCTTGAACCTTGAACCTTGAACCTTGAACCTTGAACCTTGAACCTTGAACTCGGAACCGGCAATCCGCCGTTGTGGCACAATTTTTCTCCATTCATCCTGACAATCCGCAGCCGCGCCTCATGCGCCGCGCCGCAGAGATCGCGCGCGCGGGCGGGGTGATCGTCTATCCGACCGATTCCTGTTACGCGCTCGGTTGCCGGCTCGGGGACAAGGTGGCGATGGAGCGCATGCGCGCCATCCGCCAGGTGGATGAGCGGCACCACTTCGCGCTGGTATGCCGCAACCTTGCCGAGCTCGCGGTCTACGCCAAGGTGGACAACAGCCGGTTCCGGCTGCTGAAGAGCGCCACCCCGGGCAGTTACACGTTCATTCTCAAGGCGACGCGCGAAGTGCCGAAGCGGCTGCTGCATCGAAGCCGCAGAACCATCGGCCTGCGCGTTCCCGACCATAAGGTCGTGCGCGCCCTGCTCGCTGAACTGGGCGAGCCGCTGCTCTCCTCCACGCTGCAGCTGCCGGCCGACGAGCTGCCGCTCAACGACGCGCAGGAAATCCGCGACCGCCTCGAGCACCAGGTGGATCTGATTCTCGACTGCGGACCCTGCGGAATCATGCCGACGACGGTGGTGGACCTCACCGGCGAAACGCCCGTCATCACGCGCGAGGGCAGGGGCAGCACCGCCCCCTTGGGGATTTGAGAAACTCGTTGAGCCGCCAAGGCGCCACGGACGCCAAGAAATACAACAGCATTTTGATATAAACTTCGGTTGTGCCCGGCTCGTCGTGTTCCCGTCTGGCATTTCCGATGCGTTGTTTTCACTCGAAAAACCTTGGCGCGCTTGGCGTCTTGGCGGCTAAAAGGCTCAGATGGAACTCAATTTGGTGCAGATGATCGCGATCTACGCGGTGCCGGTGGTGTTCGCGATCACCCTGCACGAGGCCGCGCACGGCTACGTCGCCAAGCATTTCGGCGATCTCACGGCCTATCTCGAGGGACGCGTCAGCCTGAATCCCTTGCGCCACATCGATCCGTTCGGCACGGTCGCGCTGCCGCTCATATTGCTGGCGGTGAGCAAGCTCTTCGGCGGGGCCGGGATCCTGTTCGGCTGGGCGAAGCCGGTGCCGGTCAACTTCGCCAACCTGCGCCACCCCAAGCGCGACATGCTGTGGGTGGCGGCCGCGGGCCCGCTCAGCAACTTTGTAATGGCGGTGTTCTGGGCATTGATGGTGAAGATCGGGCTTTCCGCGCCGGGGAGCTATTTCGCCCTGCCGCTGGCGTTGATGGGGGCGGCGGGCGTCTTCATCAACATCATCATCATGGTGTTGAACCTCGTGCCGCTGCCACCGCTCGACGGCGGCCGCATCCTCGTGAGCCTGCTGCCGCACGCCTTGGCGTACCGCGTCGCGCGCATCGAGCCCTACGGCTTTTTCATCCTCATCCTGTTGCTGTTCACGGGCGTGCTCGGATACGTGCTGTGGCCTGCGATCCGCATCATGATGGAACTCATCGGGGGATTCTTCGACCTGCCGGTGGCGGTTCTGCTGCGGCTTGCCGGCGTGCTCTGATTCCGGGGCAACGAAAGATGTTCGTCAATCGCGTTCTCTCCGGCATGCGCCCGACCGGCGCCCTGCATCTGGGGCACTATCACGGCGTGCTCAAGAACTGGGTGAAGCTGCAGCACGAGTTCGAGTGCTTCTTCTTCGTCGCCGACTGGCATGCGCTCACCACGCACTACGACGAGCCGAAGACCATCGAGCAGCACGCCTGGGACATGGTGATCGACTGGCTTGCCGCGGGGGTGGACCCGGCGCAGGCGACGCTGTTCATCCAGTCGCGCGTTCCCGAGCACGCCGAGCTGCACCTGCTGCTTTCCATGGTGACGCCGCTCGGATGGCTGGAGCGGATCCCGACCTACAAGGACCAGCAGGAAAAGCTCCCCGACAAGGATCTGTCGACCTACGGTTTTCTCGGTTACCCCCTGCTGCAGAGCGCGGACATCCTGATCTACCGCGCCAACCAGGTGCCGGTGGGGGAGGACCAGGTTCCGCACGTCGAGTTCACGCGCGAAATCGCGCGCCGTTTCAATCACGTGTTCGGCCGCGAGGAAGGATTCGAGCAGAAGGCCTAGGCCGCGATCAAGAAGCTCGGCGCGAAGCGCGCGCGGCTCTACCGGCAGCTTCGCACCAAATATCTCGAGAAGGGCGACGCGGAGGCGCTCGCCGCGGCGCGCACGCTGGTGGAGGAAGCGCAGAACCTGCCGCTGGGCGACCGCGAGCGGCTGTTCGGCTACATCGAGGGCGGCGGCAAGGTGATCCTGTCCGAGCCGCAGGCGCTGCTCACCGAGGCCCCCAAGATGCCGGGGCTGGACGGGCAGAAGATGTCGAAATCGTACGACAACACCATCGGCCTGCGCGAGGATTCCGAAAGCATCACAAAGAAGATCCGCACCATGCCGACCGACCCGGCGCGCGTGAAGCGCTCCGATCCCGGCGAGCCCGAGAAATGCCCGGTGTGGCAGTTCCACCTGGTCTATTCGGACGAGAAGCGCAAGCAGTGGGTGCAGCAGGGCTGCCGCAGCGCCGGCATCGGCTGCCTGGAGTGCAAGCAGCCGGTGATCGACTCGGTGCTGGAAGAGCAGAAGCCGATGCGCGAGCGTGCCCAGCAGTACCTTGAGGACCCGACGCTTGTGCGGTCCATCATCGCCGACGGCTGCGAGAAGGCGGGCAAGCTGGCGCAGGAAACGCTGCGCGAGGTGAAAGAGGTGATGGGGCTGAACTACAGTTAAGCGCGTATCCCTACGGGACCGCCTTAACTGCGCGCGTTCGAACTGACGGTAACCCGCCGTTCAACGCGCGCCAGGTGGGATAGGTTTGGGGCGCGAATAGCTGTAGAATATGCCGATGCCAGCGTCGCTTTTCGAGGGCGCTCCCGCGCCAGCCCATCGGGTTACCACTGGCACCGGCTTCCCCGCCGGCGGATTACTTCCCCCTCTGCGTTCAGGTTCAGGCGACTGCGCTGCGCCCGGGCGGGCCGCCATGTCGGAGGCGAGATGAGCGAAATCGCCGTCGCGCCCATCGCCAAGGTCTACGGCCAGCCGGTCCTCGAGGTCCCGCAGGACCTCTACATTCCGCCCGACGCGCTGGAGGTTTTCCTCGAGCAGTTCGAGGGACCGCTCGACCTGCTGCTATACCTCATCCGCAAGGAAAACACCGACGTGCTCGACATCCCGATGTCGAAGCTCACCGGGCAGTATCTCGAGTACGTCGAGATGATGCGCACCCGCTCGCTCGAGCTCGCGGCGGAGTATTTGCTGATGGCGGCGATGCTGATCGAGATCAAGTCGCGCATGCTCCTGCCGCGGCCGGCGATCGAAGGCCTCGAGGCAGATCCGCGCGCGGAACTGGTGCGGCGGCTCCTCGAGTACGAGAGAATGAAGCTCGCCGCGCAGCGCCTGAACGAGCTGCCGCAGGCCGGGCGCGACTTCTCGCTGGTGCACGTGCTGTTCGATGAAACCGCCGCCGGCCGGCTGCCGGACGTGAACGCGGCGGACCTGCGCATGGCATGGCTCGCGCTCTTGACGCGCGCCGCGGTCAACCGCCACCACCGCATCACGCGCGAGCAGCTCTCGGTGCGCGAGCACATGAGCCGCATCCTGCGCCGGCTGCAGGAGGCGCGCTACATCGAATTCAAGGAGCTGTTCAAACCGGAGCACGGGATCGCGGTGCTGGTGGTGACCTTTCTCGCGCTGCTCGAGCTCGCGCGCGAGAGCCTGGTCGAGCTCACCCAGCAGGCGGCGTACGGCTCGCTCTACGTGAAACTGAAAACCGGCCACCTCGCGGCCGTGGAATGACGGAACGACAATGGACACCCCATCGCTCGATCTCGAGCACGTGAAACGAATACTGGAAGCGGCGCTTCTGACCAGCCAGGAGCCGCTCGCGCTCCCGGAGCTGAAACAGCTGTTCGACGAGGAGCTGTCCAACGATGCACTGTGCCGCATGCTCGAGGAGCTGCGCGGTGACTGGCGGGGCAGGGGCGTCGAGCTGGTCCACGTCGCCTCGGGCTGGCGCTTTCGCGCGAGGCCCGAGTACCAACGGTTCATCGAGCGCTTGACTCCCATCAAGCCCCCGCGTTACTCGCGCGCGGTGATGGAAACGCTGGCAATCATCGCCTATAAGCAACCGGTGACGCGCGGCGACATCGAAGAGATCCGCGGCGTTACGGTCTCGACCAACATCATCCGGGCGCTGGAAGAGCGGGGCTGGATCGACGTCGTCGGCCACCGCGAGGTGCCGGGGCGGCCGGCGCTCTACGCCACGACCAAGACCTTCCTCGACGATCTCAACGTACGCTCGCTCGACGAGTTGCCACCGCTCGATGATCTGGGCTCGCTCGTCGAAACTGCGGGGGCGCCGCCGGTCGCGGAGACGCCGAAACCGCCCGTTGCGGAGGAGCCTGAGCCGCAACCTCAACCGGTCGAGGAGATGCGGCGCGCAGCCTCCGCCTGAACCGCCGATAACTCTGTGTCCTCTGTGGCCTGTTCTTGATTTGTATTGGCGTTTATCTGCGGCTGATTCTCGGGTGTTTTAGACCAGACTAGCGAGCGGCGGGCTCCAGCCGCGCCAGCACGCCGTTCGAGGCGTCGGTCAGCAGGTAAAGGTAGCCGTCCGGGCCATTGCGCACGTCGCGGATGCGCCCGAGGACGCCTTGCAGCATCCGCTCTTCGCGCACGACCTTCTCGCCGTCGAGCTTGAGACGGACCAGAAGCTCGTCGCGCAGCGCCCCGACGAAGAGATCGCCGCGCCAGCGCGGGAACCTCTCCCCCGTGTAGAACGCCATGCCCGAGGGCGCGATCGAGGGCACCCAGTAGTGCACCGGCTGCGCCATGCCCGCCTTGTGGGTGCCTTCGCCGATCTTCGTGCCGGTGCCGTAGTTGACGCCGTAAGTGATGACCGGCCAGCCGTAGTTGACGCCGGCGCGGATCACGTTCACCTCGTCTCCGCCCTGCGGGCCGTGCTCGTGGGTCCAGAGCGCGCCGGTCTGGGGATGCAGCGCGGCGCCCTGTATGTTGCGATTGCCGAGCGTGTACTTTTCCGGCTTCCACCCGGGCTTCCCGACGAAGGGATTGTCCTTCGGCGCGCGCCCGTCGTCGTGCAGGCGGATGACCGAGCCGGCGTGATCGTCGGGCTTCTGGGCGCGGTCCTGCTCGCCGCGGTCGCCGAGCGTGATGTAAAGAAAGCCGTGGCGGTCGAACACCAGCCGCGAGCCGAAGTGCCGGCCGCCGCCCGACTTGGGCTGCTGGCGGAAGATCACCTGGACGTTCTCGAGCCGGTTGATGGCCAACTTGCCGCGTGCGACCTCGGTGCCCACACCGCCCTCGCCGCGCGCGGCGTAGGAGAGGTAAACCAGCCCGTTCTCGGAGAAGCGCGGATGGAGTGCCACGTCCATCAGCCCGCCTTGCCCGTAGGCCGTAGCCTGCGGCAGCCCGGCGACCGGCTGCGGATCGAGCCTGCCGTCCTTAACGATCCTTAACCTGCCGGGGCGCTCCGTCACCAGCATCCTGCCATCAGGCAGGAACGCGAGGCCCCACGGATG
>JACPEF010000262.1 GCA_016183675.1 Betaproteobacteria bacterium | reverse complement strand
CAGCATGCCGTACTCCGCCGTGATCCAGCCCTGCGTAAGCCCTTTGAGATGGGGCGGCCGCTGATCCAGCACGCTCGCCGTGCAGATCACGCGGGTGTCGCCGAACTCGATCAGCACCGATCACTCGGCGTGCCGCGTGTAGCGGCGCGTGATGCGCACTGCGCGCAGCTGATCGGGTCTTCTGCCGCTCGGTCGCATGTAACCAGAGCCTATCTCAGTGATAGGCTCTACTGAGTATGCTATCGTTCCAGTGAACGATAGCATGAATGGTAAGCGGTAAACGGTGAACGGTAAATCGGGCGCAGCGTCGTACCGCTCTACTCGACTCACGACTCACGATTCACGACTCACGGGTTTTCGATGATTCACAGCATGACGGGCTACGCCGCGGCCTCGCGCGAATTCGCGTACGGGCTGCTCAACCTCGAGCTGCGTTCGGTCAACCATCGCTACCTGGACCTCCAGTTCCGGCTGCCCGACGAGCTGCGCGCGGTCGAGCCGGCGCTGCGCGAGACGCTCGGCGCTCACCTCACGCGCGGCAAGGTTGAATGCCGCGTGACTTTCACCGCCGCGGCGGCCGGGCCCAGGGCGCCGCAGCTCAACGAGGAGCTGCTGCGCCAGTTGATCGTCCTCAATGCCAGGGTGCGTAGCGCCCTGCCCGACGCGGGCGGTCTCGACGCGTCCGACCTCCTGCGCTGGCCGGGAATGATCGGCGCGGAAGCGCTGCCGGTGGAGGACCTGAAAGACGCCTGCCGGGAGCTCCTCCCCGCCGTGCTCTCGGAATTCACCGCCGCGCGCGCCCGAGAAGGCGAAAAACTGAAACAGGTGATGCTTGAGCGCATGGCGGGCATGGAGCGGCTCCTCGCCGGGATCATGCCGCGCATTCCCCGGGTGATCGCCCTGTACCAGGAGCGGCTCGCGGCGCGGCTCAAGGAGGCGTTCAGCGCGGGCGACGACGAGCGCATCCGCCAGGAAGTGGCGCTGTTCGCCACCAAGATCGACATCGACGAGGAGCTCTCGCGTCTCACCGCGCACGTGGCGGAATTGAAGCGCGTGCTCGCCAACGGCGGCGCGGTCGGCAAGAAGCTCGACTTCCTCATGCAGGAGCTCAACCGCGAAGCGAACACGCTCGGCTCCAAGTCGGCGGACCTCGCCGTGACGCAGGCCGCGCTCGAGCTGAAGCTCCTCATCGAGCAGATGCGCGAGCAGATACAGAATATTGAATGATGAGTTTTGAATTTTGAGTGTTGAATTTTTTGGTCGAGAATTCGGCCCTTGAAACTCAACACTTAACACTCAACATTCAACACTATGAACGGCACTTTGTTCATCTTGAGCGCGCCTTCGGGCGCGGGCAAGACCAGCCTGGTCAAGGCGCTGCTCAAGGCCGAGCCCGGCGTGAAGCTGTCGGTGTCCTACACCACGCGCCCGCCGCGCCCGGGCGAGGTGAACGGGCGGGACTACCACTTCGTGTCGCCGCCGGAATTCGAGCGCATGCTGGAGGCGGGCGAATTCCTGGAGAGCGCGGTGGTCCACGGCAACCGTTACGGCACCTCGCAGAAATGGATCGAGCGCGAGCTTGCGCGGGATCGCGACGTGCTGCTCGAGATCGACTGGCAGGGCGCCCGGCAGGTGCGCAGGCTCATGCGAGGCATCGTGAGCATTTTCATCATGCCGCCGTCGCCGAAGGTGCTGAAGGCGCGGCTGAGAAAGCGCGCGCAGGACAGCGCCGAGGTGATCGCACGGCGCCTTGCGGCCGCGCGCGAGGAGATGAGCCACGTCACGGAGTTCGAGTATGTTATTATTAACGACGATTTCAACCGGGCGGCGCGGGATCTGACGAGCATCATCCGGGCCGAACGGCTCAGGTTACCCCGCCAGCTCGCCCGCCACGGCAACTTGATCAACCGCATGAAATAGCAGAGGCATTGCTTATGGCACGCATTACCGTTGACGACTGTCTGAAGATGATCCCCAACCGGTTCGAGATGTCGCTCGCGGCGACCTACCGCGCGCGCCAGCTCACCAACGGCGCCCAGCCGATGATGGAAGCGAACCGCGACAAACCGACCGTGATCGCGTTGCGCGAGCTCGCCGCCGGCAAGTATGGGACGGAGATCCTGAACAAGGGACAGACCTGAACTCGGTTTCAAGTCTCAAGTTTCGGGTCTCAAGTTTTGAGTTTGCAGTCGCAGCTTCGGGTATGGTTACGAACTTGAAACTTTAAACTTGTAACTTGAGACTGAACGATGCAAGCTGCGACGCTGTTCAAGGAATGGTCCGGCTACCTCAAGCCGGAGGACATCTCGCAGCTCGAATCCGCCTACCACTTCAGCGAGGCGGCGCATCAGGGGCAGTTCCGGCAGTCCGGCGAACCGTACATCACCCATCCGCTCGCGGTCGCCAACATCCTCGCGCAGTGGCACCTCGATTCCCAGGCGCTCACCGCGGCGCTGCTGCACGACGTGATGGAGGACACGTCGGTCACCAAGACCGAGATTTCGCGCAACTTCGGCAAGCCGGTCGCGGAGCTCGTTGACGGCGTATCCAAGCTCGACAAGATCGAGTTCGAGACGCACGCGGAAGCGCAGGCCGAGAACTTCCGCAAGATGCTGCTGGCGATGGCGCGCGACGTGCGCGTCATCCTCATCAAGCTCGCCGACCGGCTGCACAACATGCGCACGCTGGAGGCGGTCGAAGCCGAGAAAAGGCGCCGCATCGCGCGCGAAACGCTGGAGATCTACGCCCCGATCGCCAACCGCCTGGGCCTGAACAGCATCTACCAGGAGCTCGACCCTCAAGCACCTCTACCCCGACCGCTACCGGGTGCTCGCCAAGGCGTTGAAGGCGGCGCGCGGCAACCGCCGCGAGGTCGTGGGCCGGGTGGCCGACTCGATCAAGAGGAAGCTCAGGAACGCCGGCGTCGAAGCGCAGGTGCAGGGGCGCGAAAAGCACCTCTACTCGATCTACCGCAAGATGCGCGAGAAGCACCTCTCATTCGCGCAGGTGCACGACATGTTCGGCTTCCGCATCGTCGTCAACGATGTTTCGGCCTGCTACCTCGCGCTGGGCGCCCTGCACAGCCTCTACAAGCCGATCCCGGGCAAGTTCAAGGACTACGTCGCGATCCCCAAGGCGAACGGTTACCAGTCGCTGCACACCACGCTGTTCGGCCCCTTCGGCACCCCGATCGAGGCGCAGATCCGCACCCAGGAGATGCACAAGATCGGCGAGGCGGGCGTCGCCTCCCATTGGCTTTACAAGAGCTCGGATACCACGCTCTCCGAGCTGCAGAAGAAGACGCATCAATGGCTGCAGAGCCTGCTCGAGATGCAGTCCCAATCGGGCGATTCGGTCGAGTTTCTCGAGCACCTCAAGGTGGACCTCTTCCCGGACGAAGTCTACGTCTTCACGCCCAAGGGCAAGATCATGGCGCTGCCGCGCGGCGCGACCGCGGTGGACTTCGCGTACGCCGTGCACACCGACATCGGCAACCGCTGCGTGGCGGTGAAGATAAACCAGGAGCTGATGCCGCTCCGGACCGAGCTCAAGAACGGCGAGCGGGTGGAAATCATCACCGCGGCGCACGCCAAGCCCAATCCGCTGTGGCTCAACTTCGTGGTGACCGGCAAGGCGCGTTCCCGCATCCGGCATTTCCTCAAGACCATGCACTTCCAGGAATCGGCCCAGCTCGGCGAGCGGCTGCTCAACCAGGCGCTGACCGCTCTCGGCACGGGGCTAGCCGAAATGAGGGAGGCGCAGTGGGACAAGTTCGTGCGTGATTCGGGCGCGAAATCGCGCCAGGAAATCCTCGCCGACGTCGGGCTCGGCAAGCGGCTCGCGGCCGTGGTGGCGCGCCGCCTGCTCTCGCTGGGCGAGGCCGGTCCGAACGAGGTCCCGGCAGCGGGCTCGGTCATCATCCGCGGCTCGGAGGGCATGGCGGTGCAGTTCGCCAGGTGCTGCCAGCCGATCCCGGGCGATCCCATCGTCGGCGTCATCAGCAAGGGCCAGGGCATGGTGATCCATACCCACGACTGCCCGGTGATCGCGAAAGCGCGCCACGACCCGGACCGCTTCCTCGACGTGGCGTGGGACCCGGAGACCAAGAAGCCGTTCGAGGTCAGCATCAAGCTGGTCGTGGCCAACCAGCGCGGCGTGCTCGCCAAGGTGGCGGCCGAGATCGCGGAGGCCGGCTCGAACATCCAGAACGTCGCCGTCGACCCCGAGGACGGGAGCACCTATACCAACATGTTCTTCACGCTGCAGGTCGCGAACCGCCTGCACCTCGCGCGGATCATGCGCGGGCTGCGGCGCATCCCCGAGGTCGTTCGCCTTTCGCGCGTGAAAGGCTGAACGCCTGTCCAAGGTTCCAGGTTCAAGGTTCAAGGTTCAAGGTTCAAGGTTGGACGACCGTCGTCACCGGAGTTTGCTGCGCGACGCTTGGAACATTGAACTTGGAACTTTGAACCTGGAACTTTGAACTCATTTGCGCTTGGCGCAAATGCTGAAGCCGTCGTTCAAGCCCTGCATGTAATCGAAGTCCGTCTTGTAGCGGCTCTCATCGCGCCGCACGCTGCGCGAGCTTGCGCTCCCGCAGCCCTCGGCGTATCCCTGCTGGAAGGCCGGAGAGAACCCAGACAGATTGACGTGCCGTCCCTTCGGCTCGGTTTCGGCGCACGCGCCGAGCAGAAGGACGAAGAACACGGCCGCCGCGCCCGCCTTTTTTATTCTTGGGGGCACGTCGCTCCCCGCCGTCCTTATTTGGTCAAGCTCACGACACGCGAGGTCTCGGGCTCGGTTTCGACGGGCGCGCCGTCGAGGTACCCCATCAAGGTGCGGTAGGTGGGGTAGCGGAGGCCGGTCTTGCGGCAATACTCATCGATCGCGCGGTAGAGCGCCTTGAAGGCGAGCCGCGCGAGCACCGTGTCGGCATCGGTCCGAGTGCGCGCGACGTCTCCCAGGCGCAGCGTCGCCTCCAGAATGTCCAGCTCGACCGCCTCGTCGCCGCGAAACTCGGCGTGAAGGCGTTTCACACGCCCATGACTGAGTCTGTTCACGTGGAACCTCCCTGCGATAATTTCTTTCGGCGCGCAACGCGCGAGCCCGCTATCCGGCGGCGACGATGCCCTGCCCGGTCACGCGCACCTTCTGGCCGATGCTGAACGCGGGCTGCGACCGCTCATAGAACGTGCGAAAGGTGCCGTCGTTCATGCGCACGTGGATCTGGTATCGCGTCGAGCGGTTCACGTTCTTCTCGATCTCGTGCCCGGCGTAAGCGCCCGCGCCCGCGCCGACCACCGTCATCGCGGTGCGCCCGCCTCCGCGGCCGACCTGGTTGCCGAGAATGCCGCCGACCACGCCGCCGGTCACCGCCCCGAGGCCGCTGCCCTCGCCCTTCACCTCAACCGCGCGGATCGATTCGATCACGCCGCATTCGGCGCAGGTGGCGCCCGTGCCTGTGACCGCCCGTGGCCGGCTTGCGCCCGGCAACGCGTTGTTCTTGGCCGGCTCGACCCGGGCGGGACGCTCGTTCTTCGATATCGCGCTCGGCAGCCACCCCAACATCGTGGCGATGCCTACCATGCTGAATACGATCACGGTGACACTGGCGATCAGCATCAGGGGATAGAGAATGCCGGCGCGTTTTTCGATGTGGTTCGCGGTTTCCATCCGATGCTCCTTCGGGATGTACACGCCCACCGCGCAGCAATCCGCGTGCCAGCGTCAATCGCCATGTCAAACAACGGCTTAGCACGAGCTTCCGAGGGCGGTTGTCGCCACGCGGCAACAGGTATCCGGCGCAGCGGCTTACCGATTTGATTTGGCGCGGAATTCGCCGTCGCAACGGGACGACAAGGGTGGCCCGCGCGCGTTGAACGGCGCTGTGTCGTCCGTTCGAACGCGCGCAGATAAAGCGGCGCGCCATGTGTCGCGCAGCAACTTCGATGAGCCATGGCAGCAGCCCGTGCGCGGAGCGGACCGCGCCACGTTGGTCCGGCGCGCGTTGAGCGGCGGGCACCGTCTGCCTCGAACGCGCGCAGTTAAAACGGCGCGGCAGGCGTCCGTTTTAACGGAATTTGAAGAGCTTCGGCTCGAGCTGGTGACGCTGCAGCAGCTTGTAGAACTCGGTGCGGTTGCGCTTGGCGAGCCGCGCCGCCTGCGTCACGTTGCCCTCGGTGATCTTCAGCAACTGGGTGAGGTACTCGCGCTCGAAACGGCGCCGCGCCTCCTCGAACGAAGCAAACTCGGCCTGCTGGTTCTGGATCGCCTGCTGCACCGAGCTCGCCGGAATGAGCGGCGTGGTGCACAACGCAACCGACTGCTCGACCACGTTGTAGAGCTGGCGCACGTTGCCCGGCCACGTGGCGGCCACCAGCAGCTCGAGCGCCTCCGTGGCGAATCCGTTGACCCTCTTTTTGTACTTGTCGACGAGCTGCGCGAGGAAGTGGTTGGCGAGCAGCGGAATGTCCTCGCGCCGCTCGGCGAGCGGCGGCAGCTGCAGCGCCACCACGTTCAGCCGGTAGTAGAGGTCTTCGCGGAAGTTGCCCGCGGCCATCTCCGCCTCGAGGTTGCGGTGCGTGGCCGAGATGATCCGCACGTCCACGTCGTTCGCCTCGGTCGAGCCGACCGGGCGCACCTGCCTCTCCTGCAGGACGCGCAGCAGCTTCACCTGCAGCGATACCGGCATGTCGCCGATCTCGTCGAGAAACAGCGTGCCCCGGTTCGCGGTCTGGAACAGGCCCTTGTGGTCGCGCACCGCGCCGGTGAAAGAGCCCCTGACGTGCCCGAAGAGCTCGGATTCCAGCAGCTGCTCGGGGATCGCGCTGCAGTTGATCGCCACGAACGGACGGTCGCGCCGCGCGCTGGCCTTGTGGATGGCGCGCGCGAGCAGCTCCTTGCCGGTGCCGGACTCGCCGTAAATGAAGACCACCGCATCGCTGTCGGCCACCAGCCTCGCCTTGGCAAGCACGTCCTCCATCACCGGGTTGCGCGTGATGAGCTCGGCGCGCCACCCCGCGTCCTCGCCGCCCGCCGCGGGCGCGGGCCCCCCGCCCACCGCGATCGCGCGCTCGATCTCGACGAGCAGGGCCTTGGCGTCGAAGGGCTTGGTGAGATAGCCGAACATGCCGCGCTTCACCGCCGACACCGCGTCGGGGATCGTGCCGTGCGCCGTGAGGACGATGACGGGCAGCGTGGGATTCTGGGCGTGGATCGCCTCGAACAGGGCGATGCCGTCCATCCCGCTCATCCTGAGATCGGTGATGACGACCTGCGGGCGCGCGACGCTCATCTGGGCGAGCGCGCGCTCCGCGCTTTCCGCCGTCGTCACGGCGTAGCCGGCGGCAGTGAGCCGGATCTGCATCAGCCGGAGCAGGTCCGGATCGTCGTCCACGACGAGGATGCTGGTCCGGGGCGTAGGGTTCATCTCAAAACTCGAAAATCCTCGGCCACAGAGGTCACAGGGTTCACAGAGAAAGAAACCTCAACCTCTCACCGCAGAGGACGCGGAGGACGCAGAGGAAGAAAGGCCGAGAGAGCGTGAGGGCGCGAGAGCGTAAGAGCGAAGAGCCCCCTCCCGATCTCACGATCTCCCGATCTCCCGATCTCGCGTCGTTAAAGCTCGTCACTCCATCACCTCGTCACTTCGTCACCTCGTCACTGGTCACCGGTCAGGAGTCACGCATTTTCAGTCAGCGCTGGCGCTCGATCATGCTGCGCTCGAGCGACTTCAGCGCATCGAGCTTCTGCTGCAACCCCTGCGCGTTCGCGTCGCGGCGCTTGCGCTCCTGCAGGTGCGAAGCGAGCAGGGACGCGAGCCCGGAGAATTGCCCCTTCTGGTTTTTCGCCACCGGCTCGAGCAGCTCGAGCGCGCGCGCTTCGTCGCTGAAGGAGGTGCCGGGCAGCGCGAGCAGCATCCCCAAGCGCACGCGGTTGAAGTCGGAGCGCGTGCGTGAGTAGGCCTGGCGCGCCGTGTCGTGCTCCCTGCCGAGCTCCCCGCCGGGGAGTTTGTTGACGTGCTGGAAGTAGAGCAGCAGGCTCTCCACGTCGGAAGCCGGTCGCGGGCTGCCGGCGTGCACCCAGGGCGCAGGCTCCGTGCCCTCCGGCGCGCGCAGCAGCCCGCACGCCGCGAGCGCGGTGCAGATCGCCAGAAGCGCCGCGAGCGGCGCCTTCATGCCGCCGCCTCCACCCGGGCAAGCGGCAGCCTCACCCGCAGATGCGCGCCGTGCCGGCTGTCCACGACCTCCACGCTGCCGCCGTGCGCGAACACGTACTCCTTCACCACCGACAGCCCGATGCCGGTGCCGCGCACCGGGCCCGCCCCGGAGTGCCGGCCCTGGTAGAACGGGTCGAAGATGCGCGCCCGGTCCTCGGGTGGGATACCCGGACCCTGGTCGATGACGTCCAGCTTGAGCGTCTCGTCGTCGACGCGCGCCGCGATGCGTATCACTCCTCCGACGGGGGAGAACTTGGCGGCATTGGACAGGAGATTGTCGAGCACGACGCGCAATTTTTCCGAGTCGGCCGAGAGCATGACGTCCTCGGCCGCGATGTCGAGTGTCAGACCGCGGGCGCGAATCGCGAGCCTCTGGTCCGCCGCCACGCGCTCGATGATCCGCCTGATTTCCACGGGCACGAGGTCCACGGTCACCTTGCGGAACTGGCTCGCGCCGAAGGACAACAGGTCGTCGATCAGCTTCTGCAATTCTACACTGTTATGACGCAGGATCTCCGCGATCTCGCGCTGCTCCGGCGTCAGCCTGCCGACGGCTTCCTCCGACAGCAGCTCCGCGCCCTCGCGCAGCGCCGTCAGCGGCGTCTTGAGCTCGTGCGACACCTGCCGCAGGAACTGGTTCTTCTGCCGCTCGAGGTCGAGCAGCTCCCGCCGCATCCACTCCAAGCGCTCGCCGAGCTGCTCGAGGTCCTGCGGCCCGCTCACCGCCACCGGCGCGGCGAACTGCCCGCCGCCGAGCCGGCGGATCGCCGCGTCGATCTGGCGGATCGGCCGCGCGATGAGGATGGAGAATCCGATCACCAGGAACACCACCACCGGGATCAGCGCGAGCAGCTGCCAGAAGGTGATGCGCCGCGCCTGCGCGGCGGTGGCGTGCATCGCGTCGACCTCGTGGTCGATCAGCGCATTGCTGCGCGCGGTGATCGTCTGCGCGTGCCGGGACAGGTCGACGAAGCTTCCCACGGCTTTCCGGAGCTGCGGCGTCTTGGCGCCCGCGTCCGACAGCGCGGCGAAGATCTCGGCCTCTCCGCGCACGATCCGGTCGAGCGCGCTCTTCTGCTCGCCGTCGAACGGCAGGCGCGCGACCTGCTCCGCTGTCCGCAGCAGCTGCGTGCGCGCGACGACGTATGCGTCGAGCAGCGAGCGATCGCCGAGGATCACGATCTGCCGGGCGGTGCGCTCCATCGTGGTGAGCAGCTCCGCCAGGCGCCGGCTGCTCTGCGTCGCCTGCACCGCCTGGTACACCGCCTGCTGGCTGCGGCTCGCGAGCTGGTCCACCGAAACCGCGGTGTTGATGAGCGCGAGGATGAGCGGCAGCGCGACCAGCGTGAAGCCGATGACGAGGAGCTTCAGGAACGAGCGGGGATAATAGCGCTGCATAATCGCGTGCGCAACGAGCTATGGGCGCCCAATCCGCGCCCCAAGCCTACCTGGAAAGCTCAACCGGGAAACCGGAGCTTTTCCACTCCGGATAGCCATCCTCCAGCCGGCGCGCAGTGAATCCGTTGTTGCGCAGCTTGCCCACCGCCTCCACCGAGAGCAGGCAATACGGCCCGCGGCAGTAGGCGACGACTTCCTGCGAGCGCGGCAGCTCGTGCAGGCGCTTCT
>JACPEF010000035.1 GCA_016183675.1 Betaproteobacteria bacterium | reverse complement strand
TTCTTCCACAGCTTCAACCGCAACAAGAAGAGTCTCACGCTCGATTTGAGCCACCCGCAGGGACAGGCGGTGCTGCACGATCTCGCGCGCACCGCCGATGCGCTCGCCTCCAACCTGCGCGGAGACGTACCGGTGAAGCTCGGGCTCACCTACGATCCCCTGAAGGCGGTGAACCCGAAGATCGTGTGCGCGCACCTCTCCGCCTACGGGCGCAGCGGCCCGCGCGCCGACTGGCCGGGGTTCGATTACCTGATGCAGGCGGAGGCCGGTTACTTCTCGCTGACCGGTGAGCCCGGCGCGCCGCCGGCCCGCTTCGGGCTCTCGATCGTGGATCTGATGTCAGGCCTGGGGCTCGCCTATGCGCTGCTGGCTGCGCTGACCTCTGCGCGCGCGACCGGCACGGGGCGCGACATCGACCTGAGCCTGTTCGACATTGCGTTGTTCAATACGGCCTACCTCGCCACCTGGTACCTCAACGAAGGCGTTGTCACTGGGCGGCTGCCGCGCTCGGCGCACCCCGCGTTGACGCCCTGCCAGCTCTATCGCACGCGCGATGGCTGGATCTACATCATGTGCAACAAGGAGAAGTTCTGGCCGGCGCTGTGCGAAAAGCTCGGTCGTCCCGAGTGGATCGAGGATGCGCGCTTTCGCGCGTTTTCGGACCGGTTGCAGCACCGTGACCTGCTGACCGAGTTGCTCGATCGCGAGCTCGGGCAGCGCACGACGAGCGAATGGCTCGCGCTCTTCGCCGGTGTCGTGCCGGCGGCGCCGATCAACGACCTGGCCCAAGCGCTCGAGAACCCGTTCGTGACGGAGTACGGCCGGCTGCAGACGATCCCGCGCCGGGAGAGGGCGAGCACACGGAGGCGCTGCTGCGGGAGCTCGGCTACGACGCCGCGCGCATCCAGGCGTTGAGGGATTCGAAAGTGATTTGAGTATAGAAAGGGGCCAGAGCCGAAATATCTATCGGCGTCCATCGGCGGTCATCCCGGTCCAATGACCTCCGCAAACTCCTCATAATCGATGGTCCGCGACACGCCCCGTTCCAATGTCCACATCAAAGTTGAACGGGTGCATCCTTGTCCGATTGCTGGTTGGAATTCATTGGAACGGGGCACGCCCGGAAGACGGACATTGGAACGGGATTCATCGGCGGCGAAAAACAAAACAAGGCAGAAGGCAGAAGGGTGAGCCGGGGTTTCGAAAAATGTGCCTGCGCACGTTTGAGCCGGCGAACGCCCGACGCGATGCAGCGCGGCGGGACGTGGGAAGGCAGAAGGATTTCTGAGTTTTATCTGCGTGTATCTGCGTTTATCTGCGGCTCCATTCTTTTTTTCTTGGCGGCCTTGGCGGTTCGATATCAGGATCGTCAGTCAACCCTGAGCTTGAGATCGCGGATGACCTTCGCCCACTTGGCGGTCTCGTCGCGGATGAACTTGTCGAACTGCGCGGGCGTGTTGCCGACCGCGACCGCGCCTTCGTTCGCGAGCCGTTGCCTGATGTCCGGCTGCGTCAGGATCTTCACCACTTCGGCGTGGAGGCGGTCGATGGCGGACTGCGGCGTGCCGGTGGGCGCGAGCATGCCGTACCAGCCGGTCGCGTCGTAGCCCGGCACGCCCGCCTCGGCGATGGTCGGGATCTCGGGCACCGCGGGCGAGCGCGTTGCAGTCGAAATCGCGATCGCGCGCAGCCTCTGCGATTTGACGTGCGGGATGGCGGACTGCATGGTCGGGAACATGACCGACGCCTCGCCGGCCATGATGCCGATCATCGCGGGGCCGCCGCCCTTGTACGGTACGTGCGTCATATCGACCTTGGCCGTCGTGATGAACAGAACGGCGGCGAGGTGGACCGAGCTGCCGGCGCCGCCCGACGCGAAAAAGACCTCCCCGGGGCGCTTCCGCGCGAGCGCGATCAGCTCCTTGACGTTCTTCACAGGCAATGACGGGTGCACGACGAGCAGGTGCGGCACCATCGCGACGAGCGTGATCGGCCTGAAGTCCTTCAGCGCGTCGTAGCCCAGCTTCGTGTACAGGCTCGAGTTGAAGCTGTGGCTGGCGGAGGTGAACAGGATCGTGTAGCCATCCGGCGCCGAGCGTGCCGCCAGTTCGCTGCCGATCGTGCCGCCCGCGCCCCCGCGGTTGTCGATCACGACGCTGACGCCCAGGTTTTCGGACAACTTCACGGAGATGAAACGGGCGAGCACGTCGGTGCCGCCGCCGGGCGCAAATGGAACGAGCAGCCGGACCGGCTTTTCCGGGTACTTCTGCGCGAGGACGGGCGCGGAACCCGCGCCGAGGGCGAATGCCATGATGCAAAACACGGCGAGCGCAAACGGGCTCACCGACCGGAGCAGGACCTGCATGGAAAGGCGTCCCATAAGCGGCTCCTCAAGGGGAAAGGGTCGCGGTATTGTCCCATACTTAGCCGCCAAATTGGCTTTAGACGACGAGGATGACGCGGTAGTCGTTGACGTTGGTGCGCGTCGGGCCGGTGACGACGAGGTCGCCCAGCGCGCTGAAGTAGCCGTAGCCGTCGTTATCGCCGAGGAGCTTCGCCGCGCCGAGCTTCTTTTTCTCGGCGCGCTTCAACGAGTCTGGCGTGAGGATCGCGCCGGCGTTGTCTTCCGACCCGTCTATGCCGTCGGTGTCGCAGGCAAGGGCGTGGATACCATCCGTTCCATCCAATTCCACCGCGAGCGCGAGCAGGAATTCGGTGCAGCGTCCGCCGTGCCCCTCGCCGCGCACCGTGACGGTGGTCTCGCCTCCCGAGATCAGCGCCACCGGCGGCTCCCACGGCTGGCCGCGCTGCTTCACCTGCCGCGCCAGCGCGCCATACACCTTCGCCACCTCGCGCGCTTCTCCGGTCACTGCGTCGCCGAGGATGGCGGGGTGGATGTCGTGGCCGATGAAGAAGCTCGCTGCCGCCTGCAGCGACCGCTGGGCGTTCGCAATCACGCGGTTCTCCACCCGCTTGAAGATCTTGTTGCCGGAGCTGGGCGTCTCCGGGATCTCGCCCTTCGCGCCGCGCCTGAGGTAGTCGAGGATTGCCTTCGGCGCCGTCACGTCGTAGCGCTCTAGGATGTCGAGCGCATCCTGGTAGGTGGTGGGGTCGGGCGCGCACGGGCCGGAGGCGATGTGGGTGGGATCATCGCCCGTCACGTCCGAAATGATGAGCGCCAGCACCGGCGCGCGGGTCGCAGCGGCGAGCTTCCCGCCCTGGATCGCGGAAAGGTGCTTGCGCACGACGTTCATCTCCTGGATCGGCGCGCCGCACCGGAGGAGGCCCCGCGTGGTGGCCTTGAGCTCGGCCATGCCGATGCCTTCGGCGGGCAGCGAGAGCAGGGCGGAACCGCCGCCGGAGACGAGCGCGAGCAGCAGGTCGTTCGGCGTGAGGTTCTTCACCCGCCGCAGGATTTCCTGCGCCGCCTTCTCGCCGCTCTCATCGGGCACCGGATGACCGGCCTCGATCACCGTGATGCGGTTGGCGAGGAGCCCGTGCTGGTAGCGGGTGATCACCAGCCCGTCAAGCGGGGCGTTCGCCGGCCAGTTCTGCTCGACCGCGAGCGCCATCGCCGCCGCCGCCTTGCCTGCGCCGACCACCAGCGTCCTGCCCTTGGGCGGCTTCGGGAGGTGCTGCGGGACGATTTTCAGGGGATCGGCCGCGGCGAGCGCCGCCTGGAAACTCGCGAGCAACAGATCGCGCGGCGACATCGGCGTGCTCAGATTTCGGAGGCCGGCCTGAACGTGTTCTTGCCGTGCGCCTTGGCCTCATACATCGCGGCGTCGGCGCCCTTGAGCAGCTCCTCCAGGTTTGCCCCGTCCCGTGGAAAGATCGCGATGCCGATGCTGACGGTGACGGTCATCTTCCGGCCCCTCAGTGTATAGGGGCGGCTGACGGCATCGAGGATGCGGCGCGCAACCAACGCGGCATCCTCGGGCTGTCGCAGCCGGTTGAGCAGGATCGTGAACTCGTCGCCCCCGAGCCGCGCGATGTGGTCCTCCACCTGCTGCACGACATAGCGTCCGATGGTGTCGCCTTCGCGCAGGATCTGGCGCAGCCGCGCCGCGACCTCCTTCAACAACGTGTCGCCGGCATCGTGGCCGAGCGTGTCGTTGACGCGCTTGAAATAGTCGAGGTCCAGGAACATGACCGCAAGCAGCTCGTTGTAGCGGCGGGCGTGCGCGATCGCCATTCGAATCTGCTCGGCAAAGAAGTCGCGCTTTGCCAGCCCCGTCAGTCCGTCATAGAGGGCGAGGCGGCGCACCTGCATCTCCGCGTGCTTGCGTTCGGTAACGTCGCGGATATTCACCACGATCCCCTGAACCCCCGGGTGATTGAGCAGGTTCGTCGCGGTAGCCTCGAAATATCTTCTACCCTTGGCGGCGTGGTCACCCTCGAACTCGATTGGCAGCACGGCCTCCGGCTGGGACACGACCATGGTCAGCCAACCCTCCACCAATGCCCGGTACGGCTCGCATGCGCAGTCCACCAGGGGTGAACCCATGATGCTCGCCTCCGGCCGGCCAAGAATCCGGGCGACCGTGAAAGTGGCATAACGCACGGTGAAGTCTGCGCCGAGGAGCACAACCGCCTCCGAGGAGTGCTCGATCAGGGCCCGGTGAAATTCCTCGCTGCGGACGATCGCGCTGCGCGCATCGCGCAGGCTTTCCTCGTCGGTCTGCCGCTGGAGCTCCTGCCGCTTGATGACCGAATCGGCGTGCTTGACGATGAAAAACAGCACCAGGTAAAGACCCAGCAGGACCGACGTGACCTGGATAATGACCGTGTTCCGGGTTTCGTGCATCCGCCTCAGCAGGGAGGACGTGTCGCTGTAGATTTCGAATACCGCCTCCACCGCGCTCGAATTCCTGCCGTAGATCGGGATATACGACGACACCACGTCGATATTCTCGACCGTCTGCTCGAAAGCGCTGAACTGATTGCGATGAGTCAGCTCGCTTGCCGGCTTTCCGTCGCGCGCGGCGACGAATCCCGCGTTTTTCGACTTGTCCTCGCCGATCTGCCTGGCCTCCGTGGAAAACACGGTGCGGCCGGCGAGGTCGTAGATCTTGATCTTGAGGACGCGGGTCCCGGCGAGCTCCTGTAACACGGCGCGATGCAGCCGCGCGATCTCGGGGTGGGATTGAAGCGCGTTGTTGTCGAGTGCGGCGGAGGAGCGCACGAACGCGGAGAACTGCGGCCACAGGAAATTGGCGGCGACGCGGGTCAGCACGACGTGGTGCTGCTCCTGGGCGTCGACGAGATCGCGCACGGCCTGCCGCTCGTAGATGGCCGTCAGCGCTGCCGTCGCTAGGACTATCGCAATGAAGCTCGCGAGCGAAAAATAGCGCAGCAATCTGAACATCCGTGCACATCCCTTCCCCGGCGTCGCCGGCTGCGACAGACGTCAGGCACAGATATTACGCAAGCATAGTCCTCAGGTAGTGCCCGGTGTAGCTTGCCTTGTGCTTCGCCACTTCCTCCGGCGCGCCTTCGGCGATGACGCGCCCGCCGCCGTCGCCGCCCTCGGGACCCAGGTCTATGATCCAGTCCGCGGTCTTGATGACGTCGAGATTGTGCTCGATCACCACCACCGTGTTGCCGTGGTCGCGCAGCCGGTTGAGCACGCGCAGAAGCAGGTCTATGTCGTGGAAGTGCAGCCCCGTCGTCGGCTCATCCAGGATGTAGAGCGTGCGCCCGGTGTCGCGCTTGGAAAGCTCCAGCGAGAGCTTCACGCGCTGTGCTTCGCCCCCCGAGAGCGTGGTCGCGCTCTGCCCGAGCTTGATGTAGCCAAGCCCCACGTCGAGCAGCGTCTGGAGCTTCCTCGCGATCGCGGGCACCGCGCCGAAGAACTCGACGGCCTGCTGCACCGTCATCTGCAGCACTTCGTGGATGTTCCGTCCCTTGTACTGTACCTCGAGCGTTTCGCGGTTG
>JACPEF010000254.1 GCA_016183675.1 Betaproteobacteria bacterium | reverse complement strand
TCCTCCTTTTTTTCCCGCCGGGGTGAGGCGGTGCCTGCGCCCCGGCAGCAGCGACTCATCGTATACACGAAACGCCGCGCTGTCATCCAGCCGCGGATTGACGACGACCGCTTCGCTCCCTATGCTTCGCGGACACGAGCGCGACCAACCAAGAAGTGACCATGAATAGCTATCGTCCCGCCGAAATCGGCATGCCCCTCGCGGAGGTGGACACGCCGGCGCTCATTCTCGACCTCGACGCGTTCGAGCGCAATCTCGACCGCTTCGACGCCTCTCTCGCTGGCAGGACCGTTAAGGTCCGGCCGCACGCGAAAAGCCACAAGTGCCCCGAGATCGCGCTCGCGCAGATCGCGCGCGGGGCGGTCGGCGTTTGCTGCCAGAAGGTGAGCGAGGCCGAGGCGATGGTCGAGGGCGGCATCGGGGACGTGCTGATCGCGAATGAAATCGTCGGCGCGCCCAAGCTGGGACGCCTGGTGGTGCTCGCGAAGCGGGCGCGCGTCGCCGTGTGCGCGGACGATGCGGGCAATGTCGCGGCGCTCGACGCCGCGGCACGCGCGGCCGGCGTGAGGCTCGACGTGCTGGTGGAAGTCAACGTTGGCGCCAACCGCTGCGGCGTGGAGCCGGGCGACCCGGCGGCGACTCTGGCGAAGCAGATTGCCTCGTGCCGCAGCCTGCGCTTTGCGGGGCTCCAGGCCTATCAGGGCGCGGCACAGCACCTGCGCAAGGTGGAGGAGCGGCGCGCCGCGATCGAGAGCGCGGTGGCGCGCGTGAGACAAACCGTGGCGGCGCTCGGGAAGGCGGGCATCGCGTGCGAGAGGGTGACGGGGGCGGGAACGGGCACGTATGTGTTCGAAGCGGTGAGCGGTGTCTTCAACGAGATCCAGCCCGGCTCCTACATCTTCATGGACGCGGACTATGCGAGAAACGAATGGATCGAAAGCGGCATCCCGCGCTTCGAGCACAGTCTCTTCGTCTGGACCACCGTGATGAGCCACCCGGCGCCACACCGTGCGATCGTGGACGCGGGCCTCAAGGCTTCGAGCGTGGACTCCGGCATGCCGCGCGTGGCGGAGTTCGAAGGCGCGGAGTACGTGAAGGCATCGGACGAGCACGGCGTGCTCAGGCTGAACGCAACGGCTCGGCTCGCGGTGGGGGACAAGTTGAAGCTCATTCCCGGCCACTGCGATCCCACGGTCAATCTCTACGATCACTACGTGTGCGTGCGCAGGGGGCGCGTGGAGGCCCTGTGGCCGATCACCGCCCGAGGCGCCGTTTGGTAAACGGTAAACGGTAAACGGTGAACGGTGAACAGCGAACGGTGAACAGCGAACAGTGATTTGAGATTACCCCCACACTAACCCTCCCCCTTGGCAATGGCGAGGGAAGATTTCTCCCTCTCCCCCGTTTAGGGGAGAGGGCAGGGTGAGGGGGCTCCATTCACCACTCACGACTCACGCCGTCCACTCATTCTTGCCGACTCGCTGAAAGTGACAATTCCATGACGACGATTAAAAAGGTGGGGTTCATCGGTATCGGGAGCATGGGCAGTCCCATGGCCGGGCATCTCCTCAAGGCGGGTTTTGACGTCACGGTGTACGACATTCGCCCGGAGGCGGTGCGGGCCTTTACCGGGCAGCACGGGGGAAGAAGCGCGGCCTCGCTGGTCGAAGTCGCGCACGGGGCGGACGCGGTCATAACGATGCTTCCCGACCACAAGGTGGTGCGGAAAGTCGTTCTCGGCGAGGGCTCCGAGAACTGCGTTGCGGCGGCGCTTGCAAAGCAGTCCATCGTCATCGATATGAGCACCTGCGATCCCGCCGGCACGCGCTCGCTCGCGGAAGCGCTCAAGCCGCGCGGCATCGAAGTTCTGGACGCGCCGGTGATGGGGGGCGTGATCTTCGCCAAGGACGCGACGCTGGACATCATGGTGGGCGGCGGCCCGGCACTCGTTGAGCGCTGCCGCCCGCTCCTGCAGGCCATGGGCCGCAACATCATCCACTGCGGCGGCGTCGGCACCGCGCACGCCCTGAAGGCGCTGGCGAACTATGTCAACGCCTGCGCGCTCATCAACGTGATCGAGGCGATGACGATCGGCAAGCGCTTCGGGCTCGATACGGGGATGATGGCCGAGGCGCTCACCACGATGTGCGCCGGGCGCAACCACCCGGTGCAGAAAAAGGTGGTGCCGCACGTCCTCACGCGCCGCTACGGCACCGGCATGGCGATGGGCTTCATCGCCAAGGACGTGAGAATCGCGGTGGACACGGCGAAATCGATCGGCGCATTCGCGCCGCTCGGAGAGCGCGTCTCCGAGCTGTGGTCGGCGGCGGTCGAGAAGCTTGGATTCGACCTCGACCAGACGGAGATCGTGCGCTACTGGGAAGACGCGACCGGCGTCCGCCTGTAGACGGATGCGGGATGCGAGATGCGGGATACGGGACGCGAGCTATCACGTATCGCGGATCACGAATCACGGTTTTCTTGTTTCCCTTGAGCTGAGCGTTAATCGGAGAGTTGAAGATGGCTGAGGCGCATGAAAAAACGAAGGTGGTGCTCGGCACGGCGACGCCGGGCGGAGGGTTTCCCGCGTACGGCTGGCCGTATGCCGAGGTCCTAAACGAGACCGACGCGACGCTCGCGATCGAGCCGATCAATACCAAGGGCAGCACCGAAAACGCACCGCGGCTGGAACGCGGGGACCTCGACCTCGGGCTCGCCACCGGGGAGGTGACCTACGAGGCAATCTCGGGAATCGGCGGGCCGAAGGCGAAGAACCTGCGCATCATCAACGCCACCTATTCCCAGGCCGGCATGTTCATGGTGCGCGCGGACAGTCCGTACCGCAGCATCTCCGACCTGAAGGGCAAGCCCGTCGTCTGGGGTGCGGGCACTTCGGGCTTCATCGTGCTCGCGCGCTACGTGATGGACGGCCTCGGGGTCCATTTCAAGAAGGACTTCGAGGCGATTCTCCTGGAAAAGGCGGGCGACGGCCCGCCGCTGGTGCTCGACGGGCGCGCTGCGGCGATGTGGGGCGGTGGCGTCGGCTGGCCGCCGTTCACGGCGATCGCGAAGGGGCCGGCAGGCGCGCGCTTCATCGCGCCCAGCGCGGACGAGATCAAGCGGATCACGGCGAAGCACTCGTTCCTCAAGCAAACGACGATGCCCGCCGGCAGCTATCCTGGCCAGAGCGGGCCGGTCAATTCGGTGGGCTCGTGGCCGTTCGTGCTTGCACGGGCCTCGCTGCCCGACGATGTCGCCTATCGCCTTGCCCGCGCGCTGCACAAGGGCCACGCATCTTTGAGCAGGAAGCTCGACCAAGCGAAGGAGTCCACGCTGGAAAACACCCTCGCCGCCGCGCCGAACCGTGACTTGATCCATCCCGGCGTGCTCAAGTACATGCGCGAAATCGGGCTGGTGCGGTGAGACGCCCATGAAACGCGGCTGGCAGGCGGCAACAGTCGCACTGATCGTAGTCTTCGGGTTCTTCGCATTCGAATCGTTCCACCTCTCGCTGCGCGACGCGTTGGGTCCGGGTCCGGGCTTCTTCCCGTTCTGGCTGGGTATGCTCGGGGCCGTGCTTGCAGTGTTTTTGTTGACTCAGCTGCACCTCGATCGGGTGGACCTTGGCACCGAGGCGCTGGTGTTCGATCGCGCCGGGGTGAGGAATGCAGTGCTGGTGCTCGTCGGCTTGATCGTGGCCACCGCGCTCCTCGAGGTGGTCGGTTTTCGACTTTCCATGCTGCTGCTCATCCCGTATCTCCTCCTCGTCCTCGGCGTGCGGAACTGGGTGGCGGTCGGGATCTGCGCCGTTGCCGGGAGCTTTGGCGTGTATTACGTCTTTTTCGACTTGCTCAAGGTGCCGCTGCCCGTCGGCATCTTCGGTATTTAGCGGCATATCGGACTTGCCGATCCAACATGCCGCTAAATAAACAAAATCGCTGCGCGATTTTCGTATGAATCTCAAGCAAATCATCGGTCTCGACTCACGGTCTCACAAGGAAGCGAGACCAAGCTCGTGGCTCTATAGTTCTTGCCTTTCATTTTGTTGGGGGCGGTTCTTGATAAGGAATTTGTCGGGCCTGGCCCCGAAAAATTCCTAGGAGGCGATAGCCAGTGGAAGGGCTCCAGTTTCTGCTGTCGGGTTTCGCGGCGGCGCTGAGCCTGCAGAACCTCCTCTTCGCGTTTGCCGGCTGCGTTCTCGGCACATTGATCGGTGTGCTGCCGGGGCTCGGGCCCGCGGCGGGCACGGCCATCCTGATCCCCTTGACCTTTCACCTCGACGCGACCGGCGCCATCATCATGCTGGCTGCGATCTACTACGGCGCGATGTACGGCGGCACGATTACCTCCGTCCTCATCAACGTTCCCGGGGAAGCCGCATCCGTGGTCACCTGCCTTGACGGCTACCAGATGGCCCAGCAGGGTCGGGCGGGTACCGCGCTCGGCATCGCGGCCATAGGCTCGTTCGTGGGCGGCATCTTCGCCGCCGTCGCGCTCGCGATCGTGGCGCTGCCGCTGGCGCGTTTTGCGCTCGCGTTCGGGCCACCCGAGTTCTTCAGCCTGATGTTCGTGGGCTTGTGCCTGGTCACCGGGCTCGCGGGCCAGTCCCTGGTCGCTGCGCTGCTGATGACCATCCTGGGGCTCCTGCTCTCGTTGGTCGGCATCGATCCCGTGCGCGGGGCGCCGCGCTTCACGTTCGGCATTCCCGAACTCTACGACGGCCTCGGCTTCGTGCCCGTGGTCATGGGACTGTTCGGCGTGGCCGAAATCCTGCTCATCATCGAGACGCCGTTCCGCCGGATGGGTGACACCCAGATCAAGGGTCTATGGCCGAGCCGCGAGGAGTGGAGGCGCTCGAGCGGCGCCATCGGGCGCGGCACCCTCATCGGCTTCCTGCTCGGGCTCATACCCGGAGTCGGCGCCGTGATCCCGACCTTCATGGCGTATATCCTCGAGAAGCGCCTGTCGAAGCATCCGGAGAAGTTCGGGACCGGCGTCATCGAGGGCGTCGCGTCGCCCGAAACGGCGAACAACGCCTATGCGAACGGTGCAATGGTCCCGCTGCTGGTGCTGGGCGTGCCGAGCTCGCCCACCATCGCCATCCTGATGGGCGCCTTCATCATCAACGGGCTCACGCCGGGGCCGTTTCTCTTCAAAGAGCACCCGGACCTGGTGTGGACCGTGATCGCGAGCTTTTTCACCGGCAACGTGATCCTGCTGATCCTGAACCTGCCCCTGGTGGGACTGTGGGCGAAGCTGCTCAAGATGCCGTACCAGTACCTGTGCGCGGGCACCCTGTTGTTCTGTATCGTGGGAGCCTACAGCCTCAAGGGCACGGTCTTCGACGTGGGCGTGATGCTGGTGTTCGGGGTCGTCGGCTACTTCCTGCGCAAGCTCGGCATGCCGCTCGCGCCGGCGGTGCTGGCATTGATCCTGGGGCCGTTCATGGAGAAATCGCTGCGAACGTCGCTCGAGATGTCGGCGGGGGACTTCAGCATCTTCCTGACGCGTCCCATTTCGGCTACGCTGATGGGATGCGCGGCGCTGATCATCGCCGTCTCGGCTTTCCAGATCGCCGCGCTGAAGTCCATAAGAACGGCCGAATCGAAGTGACACCACAGGAGGAGAACCATGATGACCAAGCGTAACCGAATCGTGCCGGGGCTCACCTCTGCGCTGACCGCTTTGCTGGTGCTGGTCGCAGGCCCGTCGACGGCGGCGGAGTTCCCGAACAAGCCCGTGCGGCTTACGGTGGCCTACCCGCCGGGCGGAAGCACGGACGTGGGGGCCCGCATCGTCGCGGCGATCGCCGAGAAGCAACTGGGTCAGCCCATCGTGGTGGTGAACAAGGGGGGAGCGGGGGGTCAGGTGGGCTGGACGGAGTTGAGCCGGCAGCGGCCGGACGGATACTCCATCGGCTTCATCAATCTGCCTGCGTTCAACACCGTCATCCTGGACCCGGAGCGCAAGGCGGCGTTCAAGGCCGATGACTTCGTCCCCGTGATCAATCAGGTGCTCGACCCCGGCATCATGTGGGTCAAGTCCGACAGCCCCTACAAAAGCCTCAAGGATCTGCTCGCGGCCGCCAAGCGGACGCCCAACAAGATCAGCGCGGGCACGACGGCATCTTGAGCGACGACCACCTCGCCATACTCATGATGGAGGAAGCGGCTCCGGGCGCCGTTTTCCGCATCGTGCACTTCGAGGGCGGCGCTCCGCAGCTGACCGCCGTCCTGGGCGGCCACCTGGATGTGGCATTCGACAATGTGGGCACCGTCTTCAGGCGCATCAGGTCGGGCGAGCTCCGCGCGCTGGCGGTCATGGACACGCAGCGCTCGCGCTTCATACCCGATGTGCCGACCATGCCGGAGCTGGGCTTTCCGACCGTCATCTCGAGCTCGACCCGCGGCATCGCCGCTCCCAAGGGCACGCCGGCGCCCGTCGTAAAGAAGCTCCAGCAGGTCTTGAAGCAGGCGATGGACGATCCCGAGCACGTGAAGAAGATGGAGGAGGCCGGCCTTACGCTGCGGATCATGATCGGCGAGGAGTACGCCAAGTACTACCGCGAGCTGCACGCGAAAGCCGCCAAATACACGGAGTGGGCGCGGAGCCGGCCCCACAAGTAACCTTAAACCGGACGCGTTGCGCCGATTTAATTCCACGCGTTCGAACGGACGCCTAGGGTACCGGACCCGCGGCCCAGCGACCTGATTCGCCGTTCAACGCGTGGAAACATCTTGAATCGGCGTCGCGGTTCCTGAATTCCGATCAAGGAAGCGCGCTGTGGCCGAGACCCGGGTCGACCTGCTTCACCTCCTCGAGGACCTGCGGGACGCGTACCCCGGGGCGATCGAGGAAACGATTCTCACCGAGATCATCGCGAATTCGCTGGACTCCGGCGCCGACCTGATACGAATCACGGCGGATGCCACGGCTGCCAGCCTGACGATCGCGGACAACGGCTCGGGCATGCCGCGCCGGGATCTGCGCCGCTATCACGATCTCGCCGCCACGACCAAGACGCGGGGGCAGGGCATCGGATTCGCCGGGGTCGGCATCAAGCTGGCGCTGCTCGCGTGCAAGGAGGTCGTGACCGAAACCCGGCGCGGGAACGTTCACGTGGCAACGAGCTGGCATCTGACTTCGCGCCAGAGGGCTCCCTGGAAGTGGGTTCCCCCTCCGGACCTCGTCGCGGAACGGGGAACGGCGGTCAAGCTTCATATGGCCGACCCGCTGTCTCCCCTGACAGACCGCGGTTTCGTCGAAGCCGCCGTCCGGCGGCATTACCAGCCGCTGCTCGATCCCGCCTGCGATGAAATCCTCGCGCCGCTGTATCCGCGCGGCTCCGTCTTCGAGGTGAACGGCGAGACGTTGCGCAAACAGGCAAGTCCCGCTTCCGAGACGGCGCCGCTTGCGATCCGGGCGGGGCGCAAACGCAAGCCCTCCGCGGCCGGCTATCTGTTCCGCGAACCGACCTCACTGTCCGAAGACCGGCGCGGTATCGCCATCAGCACCTATGGAAAGATCATCAAGCGGGGCTGGGATTGGCTGGGGGTTTCGCCCAACGTACCCGAGCGCATTGGCGGTCTGATCGAGGTCCCCGCACTGGCGGCCTCGCTCACGCTCAACAAGGGCGATTTCATCCGCACCGGCCAGCGCGGAGCGGCGTATCTCGCATTCCGCAAGGCGATCCAGGAGGCGGTCGTGCGTCAGTTCGCCGCTTGGGGAGACAGCCGCGAGCAACCGGAAGCGGCCCGGCCACGGTCCTTGCGCACGCTCGAGCGCGACTTGGAACGCGTATTGCTGGAGCTGAGCGAGGGTTTTCCGTTGCTCGCTTCGCTAGTCGAACACCGGCGCGGCGGCCAGAAGCGCTTGCCGTTGGCGCCCCAAACGGGCGCCAGAAACGGATTGGGGTTCGGTCCGGAACTTTCTTCGACCGCGCCGGCGGACGAGAACGCAGCGGATGCGGCTGCCGCCGCGGCGTCACCCGAGGCGCCCGGAGAAAAGGATCTATCCCCGCCGCCATCCGAAAGTGAGCTGCCAGCGGGCGGCGCGGCCCTGCCGAAGCGGCGCGGGGAAAGGCGGCCGATCAAGCTGGGGCTGGCGGTCCAGTTCGAGGAACGCCCTGGCGATCCCGAGCTCGGCCGTCTTGTGGAATCCACGGTTTTCATCAACCGCGCGCATCCGGCCTGGCAGCGCGCCGCCGCCTCGCGTTCGGAGGGCTACCACATCGCGCTTTCCGTCGCGCTGGCGCTCGCGCCGCTCGCCGTCGAGCCGGCGGGAGAACACGCGTTCGTCACCGCCTTTCTTTCGCGTTGGGGCGAAGCGGTATCCGGCCGCAGCCCCTCCCGCCGCAGGAAATCCTGACCGAGGTATTGAGCGCGGCGAACGTCGGGTATATACTGTAAGTATCTACCTAGCGAGGCGCCATGAAGACAGCCAAGGTATTCAGGCACGGCAACAGCCAGGCGGTGCGGCTGCCCAAGGAATTCCGGTTCGACTGCGACGAGGTGCTCGTCAAGCGCTCGGCCGGAGGCGTATTGCTGCTCCCCAAGAAAATCACCTATGAGCAGATCATGGCGGTGGTCAGCCAGTTCAAGGGCAAGTTCGTCCGGCGCCAGCCCCCGATGCAGAAAAGGCGCTGGCGATGATCTGGATGCTCGATACCGATATCCTGGTCTATTTCATCAACCGCAAGCCGGATTTCGAGAAGATCGCGCGGCGCATGTCCGGACGTTCTCCCGGGGAAGTGCGGTTGTCGGCGATCACGCTGGCGGAACTGAGGTTCGGGATCGAGAACGGAGAGTTCCGGTCGGAGAACAGAAAGACCCTGAGCAGTCTCCTGGAGATTCTCCAGGTTGATGATTTCCCGAGTGGGGCGGCCCAGGACTTCGGCGAGATCAAGGTTGCGCAGTTGGCGGGCGGGATACCGATTGGGGCCTACGATCTTCTTGTCGCATCGCATGCCCGCCACATTGAGGCCGTGCTGGTGACCAACAACGAGCGCGAATTCCGTCGCGTGCCCGGTCTGTCGGTGCAGAACTGGCTCAAATCCTGACCATCCCGGCGTGCTGACGTACATGCGCGAAGCCGGCCTGTTGCGCTGAGAAAGACGGTGAATGGTGAACAGTGAACGGAAAAAACCGGAGCAGATGTTCCGCGTCGTCCGCCGTTGAGCTTTTTCTGTTTAGTCCTTCCTTCGTGTCCTTTGTGTCCTTCGTGGTTCAGCTTTGTCTTTCCTTTGCGTCCTCAGCATTGAGAGGTTGTCTGCAACAAACCATCAGGCGGCGGCCTTCGCCGGCGGCTCACCGATGCCGGGCATGTCGAAGCCGAGCTTCTTCAGCCCGTCGATCACGCTCTTCGCCTGCGCCGCGGTGAGCTCGGTGAGCGGCGGCCGCACCGTGGCCCACTCGGGATCCTTCGAATAGTGGGCGATTACGGCCTTGAGCGCCGGGATCATCACGTACTGGCCGACGGTCTTGCGCACGACGTTGAGCGCCTCCTGCTGCAGGTCGGCGTCGGGCTTGCGCCAGTCGCGGTAGAGCTTGTCGATTGCGGCGGGGTTGACGTTCGCGGTGGCGGAGATGCAGCCGCCGCCGCCGTTACGCATGTTGGCGAGCAGGAACGATTCACTGCCCGCGAACACGTCAAAGCCCGACCTGGCGAATGCATCGAGGAAGGTCCTGGTGTTGTTCCAGTCGCCCGAGCTGTCCTTCATGCCGGCGATGGCAGCGGGATATCTCTTCAGCAGCCGCTCGACGAGGCCGGTGGTGATACCAACCACCGCGACCGGCGGAATGTGGTAAAGGTAGACCCTCAGCCGCGCGTCGCCGACGCGCTCGATCACTTCCGAGAAGCTGCGGTAGAGCCCGTCCTCCGAGACGTCCTTGTAGTAGAACGGCGGCAGCATCAGCACGCCGGCGCAGCCTGCCTTGACCGCGTGCTCGGTGAGCCGCACGGTATCGGTCAACGCGCAGCAGCCAGTGCCGGGCATCATGCGGGCGGGGTCCACGTCAGCGGCGAGCAACGCGTCGAGCAGCGCGATGCGCTCATTGGTCGAGAGCGAATTGGCCTCGCTGTTGGTGCCGAACACCGCGAGACCGCAATTCTGGGTGGTGAGCCAGCGGCAGTGGCCGATGAAGCGCTCGCCATCGGGGCTGAGATCCTTCCCGAAGGGGGTCACCACCGGAGCGAGCACGCCATGGATACGTTGCGGCTGTTGCATGAATTTCTCCTCGAGAACAACGGCGACCCGGGAACGGGCCGCGGATGATTGCTCGGCGGGAGAATAGCACAGAGGCGCAGCATACCCAACACCAGGACGCGAAGCGGTTGTCATCGGCACGCGCCATTGTTAAGCTTGAATTGCCGCGCGCAATACGCGGCGCTGGTATCCACTCGGAGCGAGGCGCCCATGTCGAAAATGGATATTCGAAGGATTCAGGCGGCGGCAGCGGTGCTCATGCTGCTGACGGTTCCGGGGAGCCACGCGGCGGAATATCCCGCGAAATCCGTCCGCTGGGTGATCGCGTTTTCGCCGGGCGGGCCGAGCGACATCCTCTCGCGCCTCATCGGCAGCAAGCTCTCGGAGGCCTTCAGGCAGCCTTTCGTCTTCGACAACCGCCCGGGAGCGGGCGGCAACGTCGCGGGCGAGATCGTCGCAAAGTCGCCCCCCGACGGCTATACGCTGCTGCTGGGCAACAACAGTATCCTCGCCACCAACGCGAGCCTCTACCAGAGGATGAACTTCGACCCGGTCAAGGATCTCGCGCCGGTGGTGCTGATCGCCTCGCAGCCCAATGTGCTCGTGGTGCACCCCTCGCTCCCCGTGCATTCGGTCAAGCAGCTCGTCGCGCTCGCCAGATCCCGGCCGGGCCAGTTGAACTATGCCTCTTCCGGCAGCGGCGCCGCGGCGCACCTCGCGGCGGAGCTGTTCAAGAGCATGGCGGGCGTCAACCTGTTGCACATCCCGTACAAGGGAGCGGGGCCGGCGCTCGTGGACATGCTCACCGGACAGTGCCAGGTGATGTTCGCCACCGCTCTCTCGGTGCGGCCACACCTGGAGTCCAAGCGGCTGCGCCCGCTCGCCGTGACCACCGCCAAGCGATCCGCGAGCCTGCCTGACCTGCCGACGATCGCGGAGACGGGCCTGACGGGGTTCGAGGCGACCACCTGGCACGGCGTGGTGGTGCCGGCGGGCACGCCGCAGGCGGTGATCGCGCGGCTGAACGGCGAGATCAACAAGATCGTGCAGCAACCCGACGTGCGCGACCGGCTCACCGCGCAGGGCGCGGAGATCATCGGCGGCACGCCCAGGGACTTCGCCGATTACATCCAGCGCGAGATACCGAAGTGGGCGAAGGTCATCAAGGACTCCGGCGCCCGGGCCGAGTAACGCCCAAAGCTCTCAGCGCTGAGGACGCAAAGGAAAGACAAAGCTGAACCACGAAGGACACAAAGGACACGAAGGAATAACCCCTTCACTGAATCCTGAATCCTGAATCCCGAATCCTGATTTTCAAACCGCCGAAACGCCGAGACCGCCGAGAAAAACAAAACAGAAAATACAACCGCAGATAAACGCAGATAAACGCGGATAAAACTCAGGAATCCTTCTGCCTTCATCCTTGTGCCTTCTGCCTTAGTTTCATCCCTTATCCCTTATCCCTCATCCCTCATCCCTCATCCCTCAGGCGAGTCACCAGTCACGCCTTTTTAAACAGGACCTGAGAAATGACTTCCGGCAAAGTCACCAGTCACGCCTTTTTAAACAGGACCTGAGAAATGACTTCCGGCAAGACGGCAGCGGTTAGCACCCTGAGGGTATTGAGCGCGGGCGCGGTGAAAGGCGGCGTGGCGCAACTTGTGGCCGAGTTCGAGCGCGCGACCGGGGTGCGCGTTACCGTCGTATTCGAGCCGGCGCCCGAAGTGCGCAAGCGCATCGCGGCGGGAGAGACGGCGGACGTGATCGTGCTGCCGCAGGCGATGATGGACGACCTCGCGCACGAGGGGAAAATCGTTGCCGACAGCCGTGCGCACCTGGGGCGCTCGCGCATGGGGGTCGTGGTCCACAAGAACGCGCCGACGCCCGATCTCTCCAGTGCGGCGGCGCTCAAGCGCGCCGTGCTGGGGGCGAACGCAGTGGTCTACAACAAGGCTTCGAGCGGCCTCTATGCCGCGAAGCTCATGCAAAAGCTGGGGCTCGCGAAGGAGCTGGGGTCGAGGACCGTCATCGTGGACAGCGGGGCGGCGATCATGGAATACGTCGCGGCGCAGCCCCCCGGTGCGGTCGGCCTCGCGCAGATCTCCGAGATCATGGTGCTGATCGACAAGGGCTGCGCGGTGCAGCTCGCGGCGCCCCTGCCCGACGAAATCCAGAACGTGACGAGCTACGACGCGGCCGCTACCGCCGGAAGCAAGTCACAGGACGCCGCGCGAGCGCTCGCGCGGGAACTCACGTCCGATGCAGCGAAGAAGATCTTCGCCGCAACCGGTATCGCTTAGTAGCCGTCGGTCCCAGCTCGTCGTTCAGCCGCGAGCGCTCTTCAGATAAGCCCTGGCGCTGCCCGACAGCAGGCGGGGCAGGTGGGTGTAAATGTATCGAACGCCCGTGCGCAGAACCTCGCGCACGTTTTCTGGGCTCGCTGGCGTGCCGGGTATGCGGCCCGCGGCGAGCATCTTGCGGAAGCTGCTCTCGATGGCTTCCGCGACCAGGGGTGCCTTAGGATTGCCCGGATGGCCCATCGATTGAGAAAGGTCGGACGGCCCGATGAAGAACACGTCTATGCCTTCCACCTTCAGTAGCCCGTCGATATTGTCGATCGCCGCCTGCTCCTCGAGCTGAACCGCGATCAGCGTCGCTTCGTTCGCCGCCTGTACATACTCTGCCAGCGTGCCGTGCGAATCGTAAGCCGCCGCGCGCGTTCCGGCCGCGAGCCCGCGGCGCCCCAAGGGATGGTATTTGACCGCGGCGATCACTTCGCGCGCATCCTCCGCGGTATTGACATGCGGCACCTGCACGCCCATCACGCCGCGGTCGAGCACCTGCAGGATATGCTCGGGGCTGCGAGTGGCCGGCCGGGCGATCGCGGTGATGCCGCAGGCCTCGGCGGCCATCGCCATCAGCTCCACGCTCTCGAGGGTGAGCGTGCCGTGCTCGCAGTCGAGCAGCACCCAGTCGAAGCCGGCCGCGCCGATCATTTCGACGATCTGCGGCGAGGGGATCATCACCGAGACGCCGAAGACCGGCTCACCCGCGCGCAGCTTTTCTTTCATCCCGTTTCTTTTCATTCCCTCTTCCCCGAGCCGACCCTGCGCGCGCCTGCAGTCATCGCGGTGCCGCGGGCAGCCGCTCGTTGAAAAACCGCACGACTTCGTCCATGGTCGCGGGCGTAGCGCTGAATCTTTCGTGCAGCTCCAGGGACCCCGAACGCCGGAAAAACGCCTCGGTAGCTGCGGTCATCGTCGGGTCCAGCCCCAGCTGCCGCAGCACGTTCGCCACCTGCTTCATCTCGTGATAGCGGCGCGCGTGCGCCGTCGCGTGGCTGCGCACCCAGTTGGCGGCGGTCTTTTCGAACGGGTGATTCGCCATTAGCTCGGTCACTTCCCGCCACAGGTCGTCGCGGATTCCGGCGCGCTCCCCGGCGACCAGGAACTCGATCAGCAGGGCCTCCAGCCCCTTGGAGAACACGCTGCGCAGCATCTTGAACATCGAGGCCTTGCCGATGTCCTCGCAGTAGAACCTCACGTTGAGGCCCAGCTCGCCACCCAGCTCGCGCTCCGCGCGCCGCCCGTGCGGGCCGCCGAGCAGAACTTCCGTTTTCGCCCCGGTCACGCCGACAGCGCCCAGGACGGCGCCCTCGACGAACGCTGCGCCCGAGGGCGTGATGATGCGCTCGATCTCGAGCTTGACGCCGGGGTCCGTGGCGTTCAGGTCCACGTAGGTCTGCCCGGCGGCGAGATGCGGGACGCATCGGCGCGCGGCCTCCCGCGCGACGCTCGTGGTCACGGTGGAGAGGACATAGCACGCGCCGCGCACGGCGTCCGGCAACCCACAAAACTCCACCTTGTTACCGTGCGCCCGTGCCCTCAGCCGGTCACAGCCTCCCGCTTGCTCGAGCAGGACATCGTATGCCGCGATCTCGGCTCCACGGGCGGCCAGTGCGGAGCTGAACGCCGAGGCCACCTCGCCGAAGCCGATGAAGGCAACACGCATTGTCACTTCATGCGTCCGTTCAGGACCGGCCCGAGGCCGCGGGCGCGACGTTCTCGTGAGCCCGTTGCAACCGCTCGCCGCTCGCAATGATGTGGTCCCGCATCGCCTTGCCCGCCGCGTCGCTGTCGGCCGATCGAATGGCCGCTAGGATCCTGCGATGCTCTTCAACCGAGCTGCGCATCGCGCCCGGCTGACCGAGCGAGTGGCGCCGGTAGAGGGCGAGCTCGTTGAGCAGATTGCGATAAATGTCCAGCAGCTTGCGATTGCCGGCGATCTCCACCATGCGCTCGTGGAAAGCGACGTTGAGCTCATGGTAGGTCGCCGCGTCGCTGGCCGTGAACGCGGATTCCATGCGCTCGACCATGCCCTGCAACTCGGCGAGATCACGGGGGTTGATGCGCCGCGCCAGCTCCTGTCCGACGCCCGCGTCGATGTAGGAACGGGCCTGGTAGATCTCGCGGGCCTCCTCGATCGAGACCACGCGCACGAAGACACCGTAGTTCTTCCTGCTCACGACCAGCCCGGCCTGCTCGAGGATGCGGAGGCTCTCCCGCACCGGCGCCCGGCTGATTCCCAAGTTTCTGGCGATCTCGAGCTCGTTGAGCCGCGCGCCGCCTTGCAGCTCGCCCGCCAAGATCTGGCGCTCGATCTCCTTTTGCACGAGGCGCGCCAAGGGCTGGCTGCGAAGAAACTGAATCTCTTGCATTGTAGAAGGGCTGGGCATAGAATTGTCGACAATATACGATGCTTTTCGTTGGACGTAAAGTCTTGTTTCCCTTTGTGAACGGGGAACGAACCCGAAAAGCGGACCGAAGTAAGGGCGTCATGCGCTGCGCCGCTGCGGGTGATCGGCGAACACGGCCTGGTGCTTTTCAACCTGCCGCGTGGACGGATCCACAGGAGGAGGGGCCATGAGATTTTGCAGATACCTGTCGGCGGTCGTTGTCGCACTGGGTTGCGCTACAGCAGCGAGTGCGCAGCAGCCCTATCCCAACAAACCGATACGGCTCATCGTCGGGTTCGCGCCGGGCGGAAATACCGACACCGTCGGGCGCATCGTGGGGCAGAAGCTCGGCGAGTGGCTCGGCACGCAGGTCGTGGTCGACAACCGCGGCGGCGCGAGCGGGACGATCGGCACCGAGCTGGCGGCGCGGGCCACTCCCGACGGGTACACCCTGACGATGGGAACGTCGACGACCCACGCCATCGCGGTCGCCGCCTTTTCGAAGCTCCGCTACGACCCCATCAAGGATTTCGCGCCCATCGCTCTTGTCGCGAGCGCACCCTACCTGCTCACCGTCCACTCGAGCGTGCCGGCACGCAGCGTCAAGGAACTCGTTGCGCTCGTCAAATCGCAGCCCGGCAAATTCAACTACGGGTCGGCGGGCGCGGCCACCACAACGCATCTCGTGATGGTGACCTTCGCGACGCGCGCGGAGCTCGACATGACGCACATTCCGTTCAAGGGCAACGGCCCGGCGACCGCCGCGCTGCTCGCGGGAGAGGTGCAGGTCCTGTTCGGCGCGGTGCCGCCTCTTCTGGGGCACGTGAACGCGGGACGGGTGCATGCGCTGGCGATCAGCTCCGGGAAACGCTCGCAGGCGCTGCCGCAGATTCCGACCGTCGCGGAATCCGGCTATCGCGGTTTCGACATGGCACTGTGGCTGGGTTTCTTCGCACCGAGTGGCACACCGCCCGGCGTCGTGAAGCGCCTAGAATCGGCGCTTGTCGAGATCGTCCAGTCGCCGGAGACGAAAGAGCTGCTGATGCGGCAAGGCGTCGAACCCTACAGCATGGGCTCGGGGGACCTTGCCAAGCTGGTGAAGGCGGAGATCGAGAACTACAAATCGGTGTTCAAGACCGCCGGCATCAAGATGCAGTGACGAGGGGACGAAGTGACGCAGTGCGTCCTCCGCGTCCTCGGCGGTTCAGAACAACCGTGAGGGCGTCAGAGCGGGAGCGCGTGAGCGCGACAAGTTCCGCGAGAGCGTGAGAGCGTGAGCGCGGAAGAGGGAAATTCGCCCCGCCGCGATCCGTGGGCTCTTCGATCTCACGACTTCCCGATCTGACGATCTCCCGGCTTTTCGATCTCCCGATCTCCCGATCTCGCGGGTTCTTGAGGCTCGTCACCCGTCACCCGTCACCCGTATCTCGTCACTATTTCCGCCCATCGAACTGGAGAATGTCGAACCCCGCATACCGATCCGCCAGGTAAACCAGCCCGCGCTCGTCCACGTCCACATCGTTCGACTGCGGCGCGACCTTCCCCGGCGCGGGCTGCGGGATGTAGTAACCCACCTCGCGCGGTGCGAGCGGATCGGCGATGTCCACGATGCGCAGCCCCCCCGCAAACCACGCGCAATAGACGAGCGTGTCGCCACCCTTCATGTGCTCTTGGAACTGGTGCGCGCCGAAGCGCCCGGGCGCGGCCCGGCTCCAGGGGGAATCGAGCTCGCTCACCTCGTAGATCGCGAGCGGCTGGATCTTCGGCAGCTCCGTCACGTCGAACACCCACAGGCAGCCGTGCGGGCGGCCGCGGCGCTTCGCCAGTTCCTCGGCGCTTTGCGCGTGATCCTCCTCGTCGATCGCAATCGCGATTCTCCGGCCGGCGATCGGCTTCGGCAGCCCCATGAAGGTGTGTGACGGTTCGGGAAACGGCGGATGGTAGTTGTACTCGCCGATGGTGCGCGGCTTGCGGATGTCGGACGCGTCGATGACGCGCACGCCGCCGTGCCAGCACCCGGCCCAGAGGCGGTCGCCTATCCTCAGCGCGTGATGCAGCCGGTTCTGGCGTCCCGACCATGTCGGCTTCTCTCCGCCCGCGACGTGCTGTCCCGGCAACCACCAGCGCGAAACCTCTTCCGGCTTCGCAGGGTTGCCGATGTCGTAGATGACCAGGATGTTGCCGACATAGCCCGGCATCTCGGTCGAGATGTAGGCGTAATTCGCGTCCATGTCGAAGCGGTGCACGCCGCGCCCGTGCGTCTTGCAGTGCGTGGTGAGCTTGGGCCTGGCCCGGTCGGACACGTCGTAGATCTTGAACCCGCCCTGATCGTACGGCTTCTTCTCGAGGGCCTCGACCGCCGGGATGTCGGACTCCTTGACGCCCAGCTTTTCGGCCAGCTCGGCGTGGCTGGGATCGCGCCCGAGTGCCGCGCGTAGCTGCGTCCTCAGCTTCGGCAGCTCGTCGGCCTTGCGGCCGATCGCCGTCATGTTCCGCTCAATATTGACGATCATGATATCGCCGATCACACGCGCCTTGTGGCTGTGCGAGTCCGCATCCCCCACGGGGATCTGCGCGAGGAGCCGCGGCTTCTTCGGGTCGGACACGTCGAGGATGCTGGTGCCGAGCCCTTCCTTGTTGGTGATGTGACCGATGTAGGCGTACTGGCCCGCCACGTAGACCTGGCCGGCGCCGGGCAGGTCGAGATGGGAAACTGGAGCGACGTTCTTCGCCAGCGCGGGGGCCTGGTTCGGTGCGTTCATGATCAGGTTCCTGTTGTGCTCGGGCGGGCGACAATTCTACACTAGGGATCGCGTGCATACGCCAAGAGAGGAGGAAGGATCATGCGATCGCCAGCAGCAATTGTCGCCGTCGTCGCGCTCGCGGGGGCGGTCACTGCTGCAACCGCGCAGGACTATCCGAGACGGACCGTAAGAATGGTGGCGCCTTTTGCCCCGGGCGGCGCGACGGACGTGCTTGCCCGCCTCGTGAGCCAGAACTTGCACGAGCGCTGGGGCCATTCGGTGATCGTGGACAACCGCGTCGGTGCCGGCGGCCACATCGGGGCGGAGCTCGTGAGCAAAGCCCCGCCGGACGGCTACACGCTGCTGGTGGCGGGCACGCCTCATGCGATAGGCGTGAGCCTTTACCAAAAGCTCGCGTACGATCTCGCGAGGGACCTCGTGGCGGCGAACCGGATCGCGACCTACCCGAGCGCGATCGTCGTGCACCCGTCGCTTCCGGTCAGGACGGTGAAGGACCTGATCGCCCTCGCCAAGGCGCGTCCCGGGGAACTCAACTTCGGATCTGCGGGCGTCGGCTCGCCCAACGGCCTTGCGATGGAGCTGTTCAAGACCATGGCGAAGGTGAGCATGGTGCACATCCCCTACAAGGGCGGCTCGGGGCAGATGGTCACCGAGCTGCTGGCCGGGCAGGTGCAGCTCGCCTCGATCGGATTGCCGCCGGCGATGCCTCACGTCCAGGCCGGCAAGCTGCGCGTCATCGCCGTCACGGGAACGAAGCGTTCATCTCTGCTCCCCGAGGCGCCGACGGTGAGCGAGGCCGGACTGCCCGGTTTCGATGTCACGTCCTGGTACGGCGTGTTCGGACCGGCGGCTTTGCCGAAGGATATCGTCGCCAAGTTGAACGCCGATGTCGCGGCAATTCTCGGCGCGGCGGATCTCAAGGAGCGGCTCGCCACGCTCGGCGCGGAGCCGGCGCCGATGTCGCAGGAGGATTTCGGACGCTTTGTGCGCGAGGAAATCGCCAAGTGGGCGAAGGTGGTGAAGGCGTCCGGCGCGAAGGTCGACTGACGGGCTAAAGCTTCACCGCCAAGGACGCCAAGGACGCGGAGGAAAAAAACAGCCTCACCGCAAAGGCCGCCAAGGACGCAAAGAAATAATTATCGAAAACCAACCGAAGGACGCCAAGACAGCGCCAAGAGCGGTTCAAATAAACGCCCCTGGTTGCATTACCTCAGGAGTTAGATGCCCGACGCGAAGACAACGCCAAGCGAGGTATAGGGAGGCGCCGCCGGAATACGAGTCGCCAGGAAAAGCTCTTAGGCGCGGCGCTAGCAAATCCGGAAGCGTTTCCCGTATGCCACCCTTGGCGGGTTTCCTTCGCGACCTTCAGGTTTTGCTGTTGTCCTTATTATTATTTCCTTCGCGGTAAGGCTTTCCTTTTCCTTTGCGGATTAGCGTCCTTGGCGGTGAGAGGTTTGGTTTTCGTCACCCCGTCACTTCGTCACCCCGTCACTTCATTTCCCACGCGCCAGGCGCGTGAAATTGGGCTCGGGGTGCGGCAGCGGGGGGAGCGACCAGGTGCCCGTCCCCACCGGCCGGATTTCGCGGTCCACGACCACTTCCACCAGGTACGGCTTGTTCGACTTGATCGCGGTTTCCAGCGTGCCCTCGAGGTCGGCGGCGCGCTCGACGCGCGCCCCTTCGACGCCGAACGAGCGCGCGAGCATCGCGAAATCCGGACTGTAGGACTGTCCCGACTTGGCTTTCGCGAAGCTGGTGGCGATCTCCCCGTCGAACGTCCCGAGCTGCAGGTCGCGGATCGAGCAGTAACCGTAGTTGTTCCACACGACCCACACCACAGGTATGTCGTACTCGACCGCGGTGGCGAGGACGTGCGGCGTCATCAGGAACGCGCCGTCGCCCACCACCGCCACCGCGGGCGACTCCGGTTGCGCCAGCTTCGCGCCGAGGATGCCCGAGGTCGCGTAGCCCATCGCGGCGAATCCCCACGACTGCAGCAGGTGGCGCGGGCGGCGCGTCTTCCACAGTTGCACCACCCAGTTGTGATGAACGCCGACGTCGGTGGCGAGGATGCCGTGCTCCGGCACCACGCGCGCAAGCGCCTGCATCAACCGCTCGGGGCGGATCGGCGAGGCCGCGCTGTTCGCGAACCGCCCCTGATATTCATCCCAGAGGCTCCCGCACTCGCGCAGCGTGCCGAGCCAATCGGGGTACGACTTGCGCGAGGCGCCGAGCTTCGCGCGCGCCATCGCGGTGAGCGCCTGGAGGCTTGCGCGCACGTCGCCCAGGATACCGAGATGCGTGGGGTAGTTCCTGCCGATCTCCGTCGGATCGATGTCGATCTGAATGAGCCGGGTGGGCGGGATCGCCAGGGTGTAGCCGTCGATCCAGGAGCTGGTGGTGCGGTCGTCGAAGCTGCAACCGAGCGCCAGGATCACGTCCGCGTTTTTCGTCGCTTCGTTGGCGGCGTACATGCCGTTGCGGCCGATCGGGCCCAGCGCCAGCTCGTGCGCCTCGTCGATGACGCCCTTGCCGTTGGGGCTCGTGACGACCGGGATGTGAATCAGCCCGATAAATTCGAGCAGCTCCCGGCTTGCTTCGCTGAGCAATCCGCCCTGGCCGACCAGGATCACGGGCCGGCGCGCTTCAAGAAGGAGCTGCAGGGCCCGCTCCAGCGCCGCGGGCTCGCCGGGGAAGCGCTGGCTGACGCGCGAATCCGGATCCGGCACTTCGACATCCGCCGCCTCCTGGAAGACGTTCAGCGGCACGTCGATGTTGACCGGCCCGGGACGCCCGTTGCGGAGCAACCCGAACGCCTGCTTCACTGCGAGCGGGACCATGTCCACGCGCGTGGGCTGGAAGCTCTTCTTCACGTACGGCCGGATGACCGAAGGGAAGTCGCCCTGGAAATACCTTCCCGTTTCCTGGAACGGACTGCGGTTGAACTGGCTGGTGGGCACGTTCGCGGTGATCGCCAGGAACGCGGAGGAGTCCATCATAGCGGACGCGAGCGCGATCACGAGGTTGCAGGAGCCGGGACCGCAGGAGGTGAAGGTCGCCACCGGCTCGTGGCGGATCTTGTAATAGGCGTCGGCCATGTAACCGGCCGTCTGCTCGTGATGGGTGGAGATGGTCTCGATGCGGTCGGAGGCGTGGTATGCCGCGTCGAGGAAACCGACATTGCCGTGGCCGCACACGCCGAAGAGGTAAGGAACTTTCTCCTTGATCAGGTACTCGACGAGGATCTCCGCGCCTTTGTAGGACGCCTTCCCGGATTTGCCGGCGCGCGGCGCTTCGCGCTTTGCTCCGGCGTGGTCAAGGGCCTTTGTGTGCATGCGCTTCTCCGAATGACTCGGGTCAGGGAAACCGGGATTCTAGGGTTGGAGTGGAGCGCGGATCAAGAAAGAATTCGCTTTTCGCGTTTGCGCGCGCACGCCGAGCTCGGCCGAGCATGAGGTAGAATACGTCCGAAACGAAGGCGCGCTCGCGCCGGTCCGGAAACCACACGTTAACAGAGGGACTTTCTTGGCGCGTTCCCGACGCCGCCCCGAAGACTTGCGCAGCCATCGCTGGTTCGGCGTCAAGGACCGGCGCTCGTTCGGGCACCGCTCACGCGCGCTCCAGATGGGTTACTCGCGCGAGGACTTCGCCGGCAAGCCGGTGATCGGCATCATCAACACCTGGAGCGACATCAACAAGTGCCACGCGCGCTTCCGCACCCGCGCCGACGAAGTGAAGCGCGGGGTGTGGCAGCCGCGGCGCGCGCCGTATACGCGCGGTTACGGCGCGCTCTACGCGCGCCACATCACTCAGGCGGACAAGGGCTGCGATTTCGATTTTCTGCACCATGGTCCGCCGACGCCCGACCCGGAAATACATTGACTTGAACCACAGAGGCACAGAGGTCACAGAGATTTATGCGTGTGGGAGCAATTGAGGTCTTCTCTGTGTTCTCTGTGTCTCTGTGGTGAATCAAAGGGGTTGAAGATGGAACTGCCGGTCAACCGGTTCAAGCGCGCGCTAAAAGCGGGCAAGCCGCAGATCGGCATCTGGTCGAGCTTCTCGAGCCACATCGTCGCGGAGGTGCTCGCCCATGCGGGCTTCGACTGGGTGCTGCTCGACACCGAGCATTCGCCGAACGAGCTGCCGATGGTGCAGGCCCAGTTGCAGGCGATGACGGGCGGCACGGCAACGCCGATCGTGCGGCCTGCGTGGAACGACATGGTGCTGATCAAGCGCTACCTCGACATCGGCGCGCAGACGCTGCTCCTGCCCTACGTGCAGACGGTCGAGGAGGCGAGGAACGCGGTGCGCTACACGCGCTATCCCCCGCAGGGCGTGCGCGGGGTCGCGGGCTCGACCCGCGCCGCGGGCTACGGGCGGATCAAGGATTACATGAAGCGCGCGCACGAAGAGCTGTGCGTGCTGGTGCAGGCCGAGACGCGGCTCGCGCTGAAGAATCTCGAGGCGATCGCCGCGGTGGAGGGCATAGACGGCGTTTTCATCGGCCCCAACGATCTCGCTGCCGACCTGGGGCACCTCGGAAACTGGCAGCACCCCGACGTGTGGAAGGCCATGGAAGATGCGGCGAAGCGGATCCGAAGCGCGGGCAAGGCGCCGGGGATCCTCGTCGGCGAGGCCGACGGCAAGCGCTGCCTCGACGCGGGTTTTCTTTTCGTTGCGGTGGGCGCCGACGTGGGGATGCTCGTGCGCGGCTCGGATGCCCTCGCCGCCAAATACAAGTGACACCGGTTAGTTTCGGCTAGCCGGCACGGCCGCCGCGCGGATACGCAACCAATCGCGCGCGGCCAGCCGGGGCCTTGCTCTGAGCGCAGGGCGCAGCCCAAGCGGCCGCGCCCCCGCGCGCACCTTCGCCACGGTGGCGACCACCAGCATGTCGAGCATGCAGTAGAAGGCGCCCGCCGCGAGCGGCGGATTGACGGTGGTAAAGCCGAGCCAGGGGGCTTCCTCCGCCCACGTCCAGTTGCCGAGCCAGGTGCCGTAGATTTCCATCGCGAGCGAGAGCACGAACATTACCGCGTAGAGCCGGCTCGCGCGTCCCGACAGCAGGCACATCAGGAACAGCACGAACAGCAGCGCGTCGAGAGTTCCCACCTTGGTCCACGCAAACAGGCACACGAACGGAGCGGCGGCGAGCGGGACGAACCACACAATCCACTCGCGCGCCCGTTCGGCCAGGATCCGGCCCAGCACGAACAGCAGCGCGTGTCCCGGTGGCACGAACAATGGAACGTTGGCGAGCCGGTATTCGTAGAGTCCCCATACAAGAGACAGGAAGATTTCTCCGAGCGTCGCGTAGAGCACGCAGACCGTCAGTGCCAACTGGTCATGGGACCCCGCGCGGCGCAGCCAGCACACGAATACCGCCCATATGCCCACATTCGTCAGCGTCTGGCCCCAGAATTCGAGGTGCTGGTCGAAGATGAGGCCGACGCCGATGACGGCGGTGATGACGAGCGCCCGCGAAAGCGGCTCATCTGCTGGTTGAGCATGCGACCAACTCAGCAGCGCTTTCACGCGTGGCGCGTAGAAGGCGGTCGAGAAAATCATGCGGGCAGCCCCCGCAATGTTACCAGACGTTACCCGCGAAGGACGAAGAGCACTGCGTCGCGACGATATAATCCTGAAACCGTCGTTTCAGAAGCGAGAGCATGGAAGGCACGGCGATGGTCACCGGCGCCAGTTCCGGCATCGGCGAGGCGATAGCAAAGCGGCTGCTTGAGACGGGCTGCGCGGTGCTCGGGCTGCAGCGCCGGCCGCCGCGCCGGTGAAGGGCGCCGCGGACGACCTGCCTTCAGCTGGTCTGCTGGTACGCCTGTTCCTTCTTCTTGCGGATGGCGGGCGCGATCATGGTGATCAGGATCACGAGACTCGCGATCATGAAGGCGAGGCTGATCGGTCGCGTGAAAAACACGGTGGGATCGCCGCGCGAGATGAGCAGGGCCCGCCTCAGGTTCTCTTCCATGAGCGGTCCCAGCACGAAACCCAGGATGAGCGGCGCGGGCTCGCACTCGAGCTTGACGAGGATGTAGCCCAGGAGCCCCATCCCGGCGACGAGGTAGAGATCCATCGGGCTGTTGTTGACGCTGTAGTTGCCTATCGCGGAGAACATGATGATGGACGGAAACAGCCAGCGATAGGGAACCTTGAGCAGTTGCACCCACATACCCACCAGCGGCAGGTTGAGGACCACCAGCAGGAGGTTGCCGATCCACATGCTCGCGATGAGGCCCCAGAACAGGTCCGGTTTAGAGGTCATGACCTGCGGTCCCGGTGCGATGCCCTGGATAGTGAGCGCGCCCAGCATCAGCGCCATCGTGGCG
>JACPEF010000253.1 GCA_016183675.1 Betaproteobacteria bacterium | reverse complement strand
TGCTGGTGTTCGAGGGCACGCAGGGCGTGATCGCTGCCAACCCTGACCTGCGGCGCATCCTCACCGTGCCCGAGCGGCCGGGCCTGCTCCGGCACCTGGCGTTCATCGCGCGCCTGCTGCGGCGCTACGATGTCGCGCTTTCCGCGCTTCACGGAGACCGTCCCACGTTGTACGCCTTCTTCGCCGGCCGCTGGCGGGCCGGTCTGCTGAATCCGACGCGCAAGGAAAGCTGGAAGAGATTGCTTCTAGACCGCTGGGTGCCGTTCGACGACCTCAACACCCATACCGTGCGGATGCATCTTGCCCTCGCCGATGCGCTCGGCGTCGCGCGCTGCCCGGAGGTGGTCGCGGCCTGGAGCGTCGAGGACGAGCGGCGCGTGGAGACGCTCCTTGCAGCGGACGGCGGGCGGCCGATGGCGGTGCTGCACCCCTACCCCAAGTACCACTACAAGATGTGGCGGCGCGAAGGCTGGATCGAAGTCGGGCGATGGCTCGGCACGCGCGGGCTGCGCGTCGTGCTATCCGGAGGCGGCGACGCCGACGAGGTCGCGTACGCAGCCGGGATCGCGCGCGAGCTGCCGCGCGCCACGGTGAACGCGGTGGGCAGGCTGCCGATCGGCGCCTCCGCGCTCCTCGTCAGCCGCGCACGCGTCTACGTCGGACCGGACACGGTGCTGACCCACGTCGCCGCGGCGCTGGGCGTGCCGACGGTCGCGCTCTACGGGCCCAGCAACCCGGTGAAATGGGGGCCGTGGCCCTGCGGCCACGCGGCCGACGCCGACCCGTGGCGCCGCTGCGGCAGCCAGCGCGCGGGCAACGTCGCGCTGCTGCAGGGCACCGGGGCCTGCGTGCCGTGCCTGCTCGAAGGGTGCGGCCGGAACATCGCGAGCTTCAGCGACTGCCTGCAGCAGCTGCCCGCCGCGCGGGTCATCGCTGCGATCGAGCAAATGCTCGATCAGGGAACTGGGTGAATCGTGAGTCGTGAATCGTGAGTCGACTCGCCTTCCATTTACCTTTTGCCTTTTGCCTTTTGCCTTAACTCCTCATCCCTCCGCCCTCATCCCTCATCCCTAGCTGGTCACCGGTCACCGGTGACCGCGCTGCAGGCGGCGCCGCGGCACAGCAGATAGAGATCGCTGCCGCCGAGGCGGTATGTTCGCACGATCGGCCCCGTTTTGGGATCCGGCGTGTAGGCGATGACGAAGCCGCTGTCCCATTGCGCGGGCGGGAAGACAAGCGGCGGCGCGGGGAGGCGCCAGATGTCGAGATGCGCGACGACGCTCAGCCCGGTAGCGGTCACGTTCAGGTTGTACAAGGGGTGTCCCGCGGTACGCTCGAGGATCTCCCGGGCGACCCGGGCATGGTTCTCCCCGCGATAGGTCTTCTGGTAGTACGGGAAGGCGGCCAGAACGAAAATCAGCTTGAGCGCGAGCAATCCGACAAACCAGCGCAGCGTCGTCGTCAGCGCCGCCGGTCGCGCGTTCCAGATCACCCACGCGAAAACCAGCGCCGCGAGGGGATAGAGGGGCACGAGGTAGCGCGTATGGCTCTGCGGCGCGAGCCAGTAGGGAAGATAGTTCAGCGCCGCGATCGCCGCCGCCGCGCGAAACGGAGAAGAGGCGAATTGCCTCTCGTCCTTGCGGCGCCACGCATAGTAGATGGCAAGAAAGCTTGCCGGGGCGAGCTTGAGCGCCGTCTCCACCGGATAGGCGACGAGCTTCCGCAGGTAATCAGATAGGCCGATGAAGCCGAGCTTGTCCACGATCTCCCTGAACATGCGCAGTCCCTGTGGCTCCTGGGCATGGACGATCCCCAGCCACACGGCGACGGCGGCAACGGCCGCGGCGTGCAAGACGATGGAACCCGGACTCAGCAAGAAGCGGCGGTGGTCGCGCTCAAGGAACAGCACGAAAGCGGCAATGCCGTAGAACACGTAAGCGGTGAAGGCTTTGGTGAGAAAAGCGAGCGTGAGCGAGGCGACCGCCAGCGCGAGCAGCGCGGCCCGTCGCTCCCTGCATGCGACCCAAAGGCAGGCCATGGCGGAGAATGCGAAGAAGCCGAACAGCGGATCCACGTACGCGAGCCAGCCGCGGTAGAGCGCCACGTCGGCGAGCATCAAGTAAACGATCGCGGCGAAAGCCGCAAATTGGCGGTCGCCGAACACGCGCCGCGCGAGCCACGCCAGCACCAGCCCGGCGGAGACCGTCGCGCTGATCGTCACCAGGCGCGCAGCTTGCAGCATCCACTCCCAGCCGACGAGCTGGCAGATGGCGATGATGATCCAGTTGAAGAGCGGGTTGTGCTGGAGGTTGCTGCCGAAGAGGATCTGGCGCACCCATTCGCCGCGGAACCACATCTCGAGCGAGGCAATGGGGAAAATCGCCTCCTCCCCGACATAGTGGAGCCATAAGGTCGGGACGAACGCGGCGATGCCGGCTGCGTACCACACCCAGAACCGGTGGCGGGGGGCGGGATCCGCCGAAGCTTCAGTCATTTTGAGCAACGCATGATCAGTATCGTGTACGGCACCCGCAGGGTGTCGTGCAGGATCGTGCTCTCGATCCGCGAAAAGCGGCCGCGCGCCAGCGCCTCGTACCCCTCCCGCGTGCGCACCGCCTGGCCCCGGTCGCGGCGAATCAGCCAGCGCGCGAACCAGTGCTGGTTCTCGATGTAGACATTGTCGTAGGTGACCAGCCAGCCGCCGGGGCGCAGGGCCCGGTGGGCGATGTCGAACAACTGCCTTGCTTCCTCGTCGCCCAGGTGATGCAGGATGCCGTTGGCGAGCACGATGTCGCAGGCGTCGGTCGCCGCGAGCGTCGCGGCCTCGACCTTCTGGCAGCGGAACGTGCCCCGGCCTCCCCATCGCCGCTGCGCCGCTTCGATGTAGTCAGGATTCATGTCGAATCCCAGGTACTCACCGATCGTCTCGGGCAGGTGCACGAGGATATCCGCCGGGCCGCAGCCGATGTCGAGGATGCGGCATCCGGAAAACGGCTTCACGAACTCGCGCACGTAACGCTCGCGGCTGCCCCCCCGGAGCAGGAGCTTCTGTAGGGCGGCGTACGCGCCGGCACGGTTCAGAATCCGGTGCAGGCCGGTGTCGTGGTGGGCGGGCTGCGCGCTGTGCATGACGGCTAGCCAAAGAACTCCGCGACTGCAGAGACGACCTTCGCCACGTCCGGTTCCTCGAGCCCGAAGTAGAGCGGCAACCGCAGCAGCCGGTTCGAAACATCGTCGGTCACCGCCATCGGACCGGACACGCGCCCGAACCGGCGTCCTGCCGGCGAGGAGTGCAGCGGCACGTAATGGAACACGGCGTGGATGCCGCGCGACTTCAGGTGCGCAATCAGCGCGGCGCGTGCCGACGGATCACCGAGCAGGATGTAGAACATGTGGCCGTTGGCCGTCACGCCCGTCGGCGCCGGCTCCGGCAGCTCGAGCGAGCCCCGCGCCTCGAGTCCAGAGAGCCCCGCGCGGTACGCGCCGCAGAGCTTCAAGCGCCTCGCGTTGATCTCGCCGGCGCGCTCGAGCTGCGCCCAGAGAAAGGCGCCCACGAGCTCGCTCGGGAGATACGAGGAGCCGATGTCCACCCAGGTGTACTTGTCCACTTCGCCGCGGAAGAACTGGGCGCGGTTGGTGCCCTTCTCGCGGATCACCTCGGCGCGCGCAACGAAGCGCTCCTCGTTGACGAGCAGCGCGCCGCCCTCGCCGCTGATGACGTTCTTGGTCTCGTGAAACGAGAGGCACCCGAGGTGTCCGATCGCACCGAGCTTGCGCCCCTTGTACTCCGCCAGGATGCCCTGCGCGGCATCCTCCACCACGATGAGCCCGTGCCGCCGCGCCACCCGCAGGATCGCGTCCATCTCGCACGCCACGCCGGCGTAGTGCACCGGAACGACGGCGCGCGTTCTGGGCGTGATCGCGCCTTCGATCAGGCTCTCGTCGAGGTTAAACGTGTCACGGCGGATGTCCACGAACACCGGCACCGCGCCGCGCAGCACGAAAGCGTTCGCGGTGGAGACGAAGGTGAACGAAGGCATGATCACCTCGTCTCCCGGCTCGAGATCGCACAGGATCGCCGCCATATCCAGCGCCGCGGTGCAGGAGTGGGTCAGCAGCGCCCGCCTCGTTCCCAGGCGCTCCTCGAGCCACCGGTGGCACTGCTGCGTGAACCGCCCGTCTCCCGAAAGATGGCCTTCGCGCACCGCGGCCGCGATGTTATCGAGCTCGCCGCCGATCGTGAATGGCCTGTTGAACGGAATTTTCATCAGAACCCGTCTCGAAAATCAAGAATCAGCAATTAGCCGCAGATAAACGCAGATAAACGCCGATGAAAATCAAACAACTGAAAACGACGAAACACAAAATAGACAGGATGGTTGATCATTGAGACACCTCCTACGGCCGGCGCGCGACGAGCAGCAGCGAACCGCCGGCGGGCAGGCTCAAGCCCGCCCTGATCAGCACGCGCTCGGCGTCGAGCACCGTCTCCAGCAGCGAATTGAGCCACGGCGCGATCTTGAGCTCCGCGAGCGGATCGTAATCGGCGTTCGGCGCACGCTGCGCGAGGCGTGAGGCGTACAGGAGCGGCAGCAGCAGGGTCACGAAAGAGGTCATTCTAACGATCTCGAACCCCGCCTCCAGCAGCTTTTCGCGCAGCTCCCGCCTCCGGTAGCGGCGCACGTGATGCGCGCGCACGTCGTACTCGCTCCACAGGAAGGGGTGCTGCGGCACGGTGAGCAGCAGCCCGCCGCCTGGAACCAGCGCCTCGCGCATCGCCCGCAGCACGGCGCGGTCGTCCTCGATGTGCTCGATCACGTCGAATGCGCCCGCCGCGTCGAACTCCGAGCGGAACGGGATGTGCCGCGCGTCCATCTGGATGAGTGCGGCCCCGGGCACGCGTTGCGCGGCGAAGCCGAGCCCTTCCGCCGCCGCCTCGCTGCCGGTCAGCTCGAGCGCGGGAAACGCGGCGGCGATGCCGGCGAGCACGAAGCCCGTGCCGCAGCCGACTTCGAGCAGCCTGCGCGCGCCGGGGAAATAGCGGCCGAGCGCCCACGCGATCAGGCGGTTGCGCGCGCGGAACCAGAAGTTGCCGGCCTCGAGCCCGGCGAGCTCCGCGAAGTGTGCCGGATCGAAGCCGGCATGGCCCTGCGCCAGCTCCGGTGCAAACGACGGAAAGCCATCAACGCGCGGCGGGTCGTAGCCGCACCGCTCGCAGCGCCAGCCCTTTCCCGAAAAGGTGGCCCCGCAGCGCAGGCACAACTTCAACCCTGGCTCCCGATGACGATACCGGCCACGATCAGCACGAGGCCGACGACCTTGGGGCTGGTCACCGGCTCGTTGAACAGCAATACCGAGGCAAGCGGCACGAAAATGAAGACGGCGCTCAAGAAGGGATAGGCGTGCGAGAGGTCGAGCCGGGTCATCGCCGCCATCCATGTCATCGAGGCGGCCAGCGCCGCGGCGAGCGCTGAGACGATCCAGGGATTGATCAGCAGCCGGGCGAGGAACAACATCTTCTCGCCGGCCGTCTCGGGGAACGCGCCGGCAGCCAGTACCTGCCACTTGATCACGAGCTGGCCATAGACGGTGAGCAGGACGGTGCAGGCAACGTAGACGTAGCTCATCGGATCACCCGGTGGTAGACGTCGAGGGGATTGCGAAAGCGGAAGCCGAGCGAAGCGTAGAGGTTGAGCGCGGCGAGGTTCGTCACCGAGATGGAGCTCAAGACTTCCGCGTGGCCCGCGGCGAAGAGCTCATTGCAAAGCGCGGTCCACCAGTGCTTCGCGAGCCCGCGGCCGCGGTACTGCGCCGCGATCGCGTGCAGCACCAGCTTGTTTCCTTCCACCGCGACAAACCCCGCGAGCGCGCCACGGTGGAGGAGCCCGCGGACCTTGCCCGCCGCGTGCAACTGCTTGAGCCACTCATCATAGCGCCGGTCGGCGGCCGCCCGCTCGATCCGGAAGTCGCGGTGAAAGCGACCGTGGGTAAACCCCCCGTGGCAGATGGGAAGCAGATCCGGAAGCTCCGGGTTGCGCGAGAGCGTTGCGTCTGGGTGCGTCGCGCCGGCGAGGCCCTCGCGGCTGCACCAGGGCTCGATGAGCGTGTCGCAGTAGTAGAAGCCGTTCTCGTGCAGGATGCCCTTGTCAGCGAGGGGGTGGACCTTGACCGTGTAGTGCCCCGGCGCCTCCCGCATCTGCGCCATGGCTTGCGGCGTTGCGGCCTTGATCTCGAACGTCTCGCAGCCGAAGACCGCCGCATCCCACGGCGTCTTCTCAATCAGGCTTCGCATCGCGCTCGAACGTGGTGCGCATCACGATGTAGAGAGGGCGCTTCTTCGACTCGTCGAAAGTCTTGCCAAGGTAGATCCCGATGATCCCGAGGATGCTGATAATGATCCCCCCAATGAAGTAAACCGATACGATCAGGCTCGGCCAGCCCATCACCGGCGAGCCGTAAAAGAGCGCGTCCATCAGAATGTAGACACCGTAGGCAAAGGCAAGCGCCGACATGATGAATCCGAACCGGATCGAGAGCCTGAGCGGTTTATCCGAGTAGGCTATGATGGTATCGGAAGCGAGCCGCCAGAGCTTAGCAAAAGTGTAAGTAGAACGGCCGTCGTGCCTCTCTGTGTGCTGCACGTCGATCGAGGTCGCAGGAAACCCCATCCACTTCACCAGCGCGCCGAAGAAACGGAGCTGCTCGCGCATCTGACGAAAGTTCTCCACTACCTTGCGCGACAGGATGCGGAAATTGCCGGGATTGTCATATTCAATGTCCGCAAGGTAACCGAGCAACTTGTAGAAAAAGCTGGAGGCCATGCGCTTGATCGTAGGATCTCGACGCCTGTCGCGCCGCGCCAGCACCACGTCGTAACCCTCCCGCGCCTTGGCGTAGAGCCGCGGGATCTCTTCGGGGCGGTCCTGGAGGTCGCAGTCCATCACCACCACCCAGTCGCCGTCGCAGAAGTCCAGTCCCGCGGTGATGCCGTAATGCTGGCCGAAGTTGCGGCTGAACTGGACGCCCTTCACTCGCGGGTCTTTCCGCGCAAGCGCCTGGATGATCTCCCACGACCGGTCGCCTCCGCAGTCCTCGACCATGATGATCTCGAAGTCCTGCGTGAGGCTCCCCAGCGCGGCCGCGAGCCGGCGGTAAAGCTCGTCCAGGCAGCCCTCGGCCTGGTACACGGGCGTGACGACGGAGATGTGGGCCATGGCCGCGGCTACAGACTCCTGCGCGAACTTGAAGGCCAGCACCAGCCGCGGCCATTAGGCAAGGCAGTAAGCAATGCCGCGATTGCAGTCTCGCCGACGCGGTATCCGGGAATACTGAAACGGGCTTTCAGCACCCCAAGCGCGGACCAGGGTATCACCGTTCACTCCCTTCGCTCAGGATTCTGCCGGCGCTGGAGTCGGCAAAATCCTTCGCGAACTGGACGCGGTACAGTTTCGCGTAGACGCCGCCGCGCTCCAACAGCTCGCGGTGGGTGCCGGTCTCGACGATGCGGGCGCCCTCGAGCACGACGATGCGGTCGACCTTCTCAACGGTGGAGAGCCGGTGCGCGATCACGATCGTGGTACGGCTCTGCATGAGGGTCTCCAGCGCCGCCTGCACGTGCCGTTCCGATTCGGAGTCGAGCGCCGAGGTCGCCTCATCCAGCACCAGCACCGGCGCGTTCTTGAGCAGCGCGCGGGCGATCGCCAGCCGCTGCCGCTGCCCGCCGGAGAGCTTGGCGCCGTTTTCCCCGATCAGCGTGTTGAGCCCTTCCGGCAGCGCGCGGATGAACTCCATGGCGTGCGCCGCCTCAGCGGCGGCAATGATATCGGCCTCGCGCGCGCCGTTCATCGCGCCGTAGGCGATGTTGGCGGCGACCGTGTCGTTGAACAGCACCACGTCCTGCGAGACCAGCGCGATGTTGGCGCGCAGGCTCCCGAGCTTGAGGGTCTCGAGGTCGTGGCCATCGAGCGTGATGCGGCCGCGCGTCGGGTGATAGAAGCGCGGCACGAGGTTCGCGAGCGTGGTTTTCCCCGCGCCCGAGGCGCCGACCAGCGCAACCGTCTCGCCCGGCGCGATGACGAGGTTGATCGAATCCAGCGCGAGCTGGTCAGTCCCGCCGTAGGCCAAGCTCACGTCCTCGAACCGGATCTCGCCGCGCCCCCGTCCGATGGCCATGGTCCCCCGGTCGGGCTCCGCTTCCTCGTCGATCAGCCTGAAGACGCTCTCCGCCGCCGCGAGCCCTTTCTGCAGGTACTCGTTGATATCGGTGACGCGCTTCAGCGGCGCCGTGAGCAGCAGCATCCCGGTGACGAATGCGGTGAACTCGCCGACCGAGAGCTGCGCCGCGCCCGCCTTTGCGGTGGCGAGGTAAATGATGACCGCGACCGCCACCGCCGCGATCAGCTGCACGATGGGCGCGCTCGCCCCCGCCGCCGTGATCTGCTTCATCATCTGGCGCCGCACACGGTTCGCTTCCTCGTCGAACCGGCGCCTCTCGTAAGCCTGGCCGCCGAAGAGCTTCACCACCTTGTGCCCGCCGATCGCTTCCTCGATCACCTGCGTGATGTAGCCCATTGCGTGCTGGACCTCGCGGCTCGAATTGCGCAGGCGCACGCTCAGCACACGCACGACCGCAATGATGAACGGCGCCATCGCGAGGGCGAGCAGGGTGAGCGGCCAGTTGAGCCACAGCAGGTACGCGAGCAATCCGACGATGGCGAGGGTGTCCCTGAACACGATGGTGAGCGCGCTGGTGGCCGCCGCCGTGACCTGGGTCACGTCGAACGTGAGCTTCGAGATGAGGCTCCCGGAGGGCTGGTCGTCGTAGTACGCCGTCGGCAGCGCCAGCAGCTTCCCGAACATCGCGTTGCGCAAATCGGTCACCAGGCGGCCGCCGACCCAGCCCAGGGCGTAGGCGGCGAGGTAGGCGCCGAAACCCCGCACCGCGAACAGCGCCACCATCAGCACGGGGAGCCACCGGATGAGATCCGGATCCTTCTCGATGAAGGTGCCCTCGATCAGGGGCTTCATCAGCGCCGGCAGCGCGGGCTCGGTCGCGGCGACGATCATCATCCCGAGGCAACCGAGCGCGAACACGCGCCAGTAGGGTTTGACGTGGCCGAGCAGCCGCAGGTACAGCCCGGTGTTGCTCATGACCGCGAACAATAACAAACCCGCGCCTAAAAAGAAAACGGCGCGGGTGAATGGGAAATGGTGAATGGTGAATGGTGAGGGCGGCGCTATGCGCGTCCCTATTTCCTACTCCCTATTCACCATTTCCTATTGCCCGCTTCTATCGGAATGCGTATTCCAGCGTCATCGTGAAGCTGCGCTCGGGCAGCGGATAGGCGTTGTAGCGGTCGGGAACGAACTGGCTGCGCACGGCGTAGTTGTAGTACTTCTCGTTGAGCAGGTTGTTGACCGCCGCGGTGAAGCGCCACGCCCCTTCCTGGTGGACCAGCTTGAGATCGGCCACGGTGTACGCCGGAATCTTCGTGCCGAGCGTATTGGCCTCGTCGTTGTCCATGAACTGCTCGCCGACGTAGGTGACGAGGGCATTCAACCGCGTTCTGGCGGTGATCGCCCACGAGGCGTTCAGGTTCAGCTTGTGGCGCGGCACGAGCGGGACGGTCTTGCCGGCGACCACGACGTTCTGCTGGGTGAAAGCGCTTCCCGGCAGCACGCCTTCGCGGAACTCGGCGTCCGTCAGGGTATAGCTCCCGGAAAGCCGCAGCGATCCCCCGAACGACTGCTGCGCTTCCAGCTCCAGGCCGCGGCGCCGGGATGGAGGCAGGTTGGTGTTGCCGATGCCGGTGCTGAAGACGTCGAGATGGATCTCGTCGGTGACGTCAATCGCGAACAGCGTCGCGCGCACAAGGCCGCGGGCCGAGCGCCGCTCGATGCCCGCCTCGTAGGAGCGCGCGGTCTGCGGCCGCAGGAACTGGAACTCACGGGAGAACAGTGGGGGACCACCAAACTCGTAGATTTCATCCACGTTGGCGAAACGATAGTTGCGCCCGGCCCTACCGATCGCGGCCCACTCGGAGGCTATTTGGTAGCGCAATGCCAGCTCATAGGCGTGCTCGGTGTCCTTCTGGCTCCCAGCCGGCGCACCCGAGCCGAACGCCCCCCCGGGCGCAGTGGGATCAAAGAAATCGTTGGCGTCGATCTTAAAACGCTCGCTGCGTGCACCGGCAACCAGCGTGAAACGTGGCGAGATTTGCGTGGTGTTGTGCAGGTAAAAAGCCGCGTTTTCCTGTGTCGCCTTGACGGTGTTGATCGGCTGAGTGATGTTGACCGTAGAGTTCGACACCCGCAGGCGGTAATCCCAGCTGTACCAATCGAGCCCCGCGACGAGAGTGTTGGCGAGACTAAACAGCGGCTGTGCAAACTTCATGCGGGGCGAGAAAGACCACACGTTAAGGTTCGCCACCCGATAGTCCGGAAACCCGTCTTGATCGAAGTACGAGGTCTGCTCCTTGTCCCGATAGCCAATACCGAGGTTGAACTGCCCGACGGAAGTTTCGTGCCGCCAGTCGAACGTCGCACGGTTGCCGATACGCTGCGCGTAGTCGAGTGGTGTAGTGGCGCCGCGCCGGTCCGTTTCGAGCTGATTGACGCCCGCGCTGGGTTGTACCTGGCGTGCCCCGGGCAGCCGTATGCCTTGGTTGTCGTTTGCAACCTTAAACGAGACGTCACCACGCTCGGTCAGCAGGCGTAGCTCGCCCTGAAGGTTGCTCTGCCGGTTGCGGTTGTTGTTGCGATACCCATCCGACTCGAAGTTGCTCGCGATCAAGTTGATGCCGAGATTGCGCGTGAAGTAGTTCGCGTAAAGTTGTCCCTCGAATGTTTCGTACGATCCGGCGCGTCCCTGTACAACAGCGGTATTGCCTATATTCGCTGGCGATCGGGTGATGATGTTGATGACACCTGCCGTCGCGCCGTCCCCGTAGAGAACGGCGCCAGAGCCGCGCACGATCTCGATGCGCTCGATCGCGGCAAGCGGAATGGCAGACCATTGCATCCCGGAAAGATCAATGTCACCGAAGCGCCGGCCATCGACGAGGATCAGGGTGTTCTGAGCACCGGTGATACCGAAACCGCGTAGATCCACAGTTGTAGTAGCCGCGTTGTTGCCGAAAAAGTCGTGGATCGCAATGCCGGCCTTCTCGGAAAGCAGGTCAGGCACAGTCCTTGCCGTACTGTTTTGAATATCCTCTGCGGTAATGATCGTGACGTTCACCGGCTTGTCGAGATAACGATCTTCGAAGCGCGTCGCGGTGACGATGACCGGTTCGCCAACGGTAACGGCCCTTTCGGCCGCGAACGCCCAGCACGCCGCGGCCGACAGCACGGCGGCGATTCCTCTTGAGAAATACATGTGTGCTCCTCGCGCATGCCCGCCGCATGCAAGACAACGCAAGGAAATACGCGCGAGGAGGCCGGGCCGGTACGGATGCGCCGCCTCCCCGCGGCATTTCCACCTACGGCCGGGCCGGTATACGGGCTTGCGAGAACCAGACTCGCCGCCTTCCCAAGCGCTGTCAGCGCTCAGTGGCTAAGAGCCTCTAACAATCAGAGGCTCTCTTGGCGAGCCCACACTCACTTACCGTTGCGGGGGCAGCACAGGCCTTGAAGCAGGGGCTAGAGACCAGGGACTAGAGACTAGTGAAATGCAGTTAGCAAGCCGCCAACAATCACTAGCCCCTAATCCCTAGCCCCTAGTCCCTTTCATCTCACCTGTTTCCCGTTTGACCCGCCTCGAGATACGAAGACGGGCACCCATGGCCGCGCACGTCTCGGCCTGCACCCACGGAACGGTGCGGCGAGACATACATCACGATTGTATACGCCGGCCGGGTTGGCCTCAAAGCTTTTCCGCGCCGCGTCAGGCCCTTAAGCAGCGCCGCTTGCGAGCGCGCCCGGCCCGGCCCCGGGGCGCTCCCGGCGGCGTGAAAAAGGCGCGAAAACCGCTCATATTCTTGATGCCAAACAACTTTCAAAATTGCCTGTTAGCAGTTGACTTAACAGGATTTTTGAAACTATAGTGTGTGCATGGAACCGGAGCTGAAGGCGCTCGAACAAAAACTGAGCCAATTCGTCGAGCTGTGCCAGCGCATGCGCGTAGTCAACCAGCAGTTGCGCCAGCAGCTCGCCTCCGCCATGAACGACAACAAGCAGCTCGCGGAAAAAATCGGCACCGCGACCAACCGCTTGGAGAATCTGCTTAATCAGATGCCTGAAGACGACGCATGAACGCGGATCCGAAGGGCCTGCAGATCAACATCATGGGGCGCGAATTTCGCGTCGCCTGTCCGGAGCACGAGCAGAAAGGGCTGCTCGAGGCCGTGGACTACCTGAACAAGAAAATGAACGAGATCCGCGACCACGGCAAGGTGATCGGGCTCGAGCGCATTGCGATCATGGCGGCGCTCAACATCGCGCATGAATTGCTCTCGACCAAGGTCGGCGGCGGTTTTGACATAGCGGAGATAAAGCGTAGAATGGCCCACATGGAAACAGTTCTCGATCAGGCGATGTCCGATCAGAAAGAACTGTTCTGAGTTTCCCCTGCGGTGATCGTGTAAAGGCTTTAGTTCTCTGAACCAACATCGTTGAAACTGGACGCCGACTCAAGCAGCTCCGGTGTGCGCGTCCGACACGGAAGCGCCTAATGGGCTCGGAAGGCGACCGCCCTTGAACCGTTGGTTCAAGATTTTGGCCTGACGGCACAGGCGGGGGTCCCCACAAAAAAATGCGGCTCAGCCGCATTTTTTTTGCCGCACCCATTCGTCACTGCGTCACCTCGTCACTTCGTCACTGAATAAAATGAACTACTGGCTGCTTAAGTCCGACCCGTCCACCTACAGCATCGACGACCTCGCGCGCGAGAAGAACAGGACCACGGCATGGACCGGCGTGCGCAACTACCAGGCGCGCAATTTCTTGCGCGATGAGATGCGGCCCGGCGACCGCGCTTTCTTCTACCACTCGAGCTGCGAGGAGCCGGGCATCGTCGGCACCGCAGAGGTGTGCGGACCCGCCTACCCTGACGAGACGCAGTTCGACCGGAAAAGCAAGTACTACGACGCCGATGCGAGCAGGGACAACCCGCGCTGGTTCAACGTGGATGTCAGGCTCGTCGAAAAGACGCGGCGGGTGGAGCTGGCCGAGCTGCGCGCGCAGAAGCCGCTCCGGAACATGCAGCTGCTGAAGCGCGGCAACCGGCTATCCATCACACCGGTCACCGCCGCCGAGTGGAACTGCATCATGGACATCCTGTAGGGGCTAGGGGCTCGGGACTAGTGCCGTTCCAACTATTTCGAGCTATCGGTGACGCGTGATCGAGGCAGGATATGCACCAGAAGAGCTTGCGTGGCGATTACGTCAATTAAGTTGGAACGGCACTAGGGGCTAGGAAACCACAAAAGAATTTATGCGGCGCTGCCTTTTGCGCTCACCGCTTACCGCTTACCATTCATAAAGAGGAGGAAGTCAGCCCGTGGCGACCGCACCGACCCTAGACATACACGCGCACTATTTCCCGGAGTCCTACCTCAAGCTGATTGCCGAAGACGGCGGGCGCTGCGGCACCACGGTGGTCGCCGACCCCTCAGGCGGCAGGTTCATCCAGGTGGGGCTGCTGCTGCGCACCGGGCCCATCACCAGCGCCTTCATCGACATCGACGAGCGCCTCGCGGCGATGGACCGGCAGGGCGTCAGGATGCACGCGCTGTCGCTCACTCAGCCGATGGTCTATTGGGCCGACGACGACCTGGGGGTGAAGCTGTCGGTTGCGTTCAACGACGCGATCAGCGCCGCGCACCGCGCGCACCCCGACCGGCTGATCGGCTTTGCCGTTCTGCCGCTGCAGAACCCCACGCTCTCGCTGGAAGAACTCGAGCGGGTGGCGAGGCTCCCCGGCATCCGCGGCATTTACATGGCGACCTCCGTGCGTGACCGCGAGCTCTCCGACCGCAGCTTCTTCCCGGTGTACGAGCGCATGGCCGATCTCGGCCTGCCGCTGTTTCTGCACCCGATGATGGTCAACAACGAGCGCCTGAAGCAGTACTACCTCATCAATATTTGCGGCAATCCATTCGATACCGCCATCGCCGCGTGTCACCTCATCTTCGGCGGCGTGATGGACGCCATCCCGAAGCTGCAGGTGTGCCTGCCGCACGCCGGCGGCGCGCTGCCGATACTGCGCGGGCGCATGAACCGCGGCTTCGAGGTGCGGGGCGAGTGCAAGACCATCCCGCGGCCGCCGAGCGAGTACCTCAAGCGCTTCACCTACGACACGATCAGCTATTCGGAAGAGATCCTGCACGACTTGATCGAACTTGTGGGCGCCGAGCGGGTCATGATGGGCAGCGATTACTGCTTCGATATCGCTTATGACGAGCCGGTCAGGGTCATCACCCAGATGAAGTCGCTCACCGAGGAGCAGAAGCAGTTGACCCTCGGCGGCAACGCCATGCGCCTCCTCCGCCTTCCGGGGGGTGAACGGTAAACGGTTAACGGTAAACGGCAAGAGCGGGAACGCGGACAGCAGTCCGGTCCTTCCGTTCACTGTTCACTGTTCACCGTTCACTTCAGCGCCGCGATCACGTCCTTCACGCTCACCACGTAGCAGATCGTGGGCAGTATCCTGTTGATCGCGAAATCGTGGTTCTGGAAGGTGTTGCTCGCGGTGGCCTCCCTCACGACGAACACGCGATAGCCCATGTCGCTCGCGTGCCGGGCGGTCGCCTCCACCACCCAGTTGGTCCACAGGCCCATGAGGATCACGGTGTTGACGTCGTGGTTCTGCAGCGCCTGGCCGAGGTTGGTGGTGAGGAAGGGATCGACGCAGGTCTTGTTGAGCACCAGCTCGTTCTTGAGCGGCTTGACCGCCGGGTGTATCGCGGCGCCTTTCGTGCCCAAAACGAGTTGCCGGGACTTCCGCAGCCCGTCCCACAGCGGGTTGTCGCGCGGGATGTCGAGGAAATCGCCCCGCACCGATGCCGTGATGTGGACGACGGGCATTCTTTTTTGCCGCGCGCGCCTCACGACGGCCGCGATGTTTTCGAGGACGCGGTTCTGCCGGATGCCCGGTGTGATCTTGACCAGGTCGTTCTGAACGTCCAGCACCAGGACCGCGGCGCGGCGCGCGTCGATTCTCAACTTCAAAACACCCCCTGGACTCCGCCTACTTCATCGTCAGGCCGGCGGCCTTGATCACCTTGGCCCACTGGGCGCTTTCCGTGCGGATGAGATCGGCGAACTGCTGCGGAGAGGTGACGACGACCTCGATGGCGACCTTCTCGAACAGGTTCTTGAGCTCCGGACTGGCGAGCGCCTTGACGACGCCGTTGTGCAAGGCGGTCACGACCGACTGAGGGGCCGCCTTCGGAGCCAGCACCCCGTACCATCCTCCCGTCTTGAAGTCATACCCGCTCTCCTTGATGGTCGGCAGCTCGGGAAACAGCAGCGAGCGCTTGTCGCCCCCCACCGCGAGCGCGCGCAGCCTGCCGCTGCGCATGTGCGGCAGCGCAGGGGCGATGGTGTTGAACATCATGTCCACCTCGCCCGCCATGAGCGCGGTCATCGCGGGGGCCGCGCCCTTGTAAGGCACGTGCACGATTCTCACCCCCGCCGCGACGTTGAAGAGCTCGCTCGCCATGTGAATACCCACCCCGGCGCCGCCGGAGGAAAAGTTCATCTTCCCCGGCCGCGACTTCGCGAGCGCCACGAGCTCCTTCACCGATTTTGCGGGCACGCTCGGGTGCACGAGCAGCACGTAGGATTGGGCCGCGACCTGCGAGATCGGCGCGAGGTCCCGCTGAACGTCGTAGGGAGTGTTGGGATTCAGGTTGGGCACGATCGCGAGCGGCCCCGAGAAACCGAAGAGCAGCGTGTACCCGTCCGGCGGCGCCTTGGCCACGAGCTCGGTGCCGATCAGCCCGGCCGCGCCCACGCGGTTTTCCACGACGACCTGCTGGCCCAGCACCTCGGACAGGGCCTGGGAGACGGCCCGGCAGGTGATGTCCACCGGCCCGCCCGCACCGGAAGGCGCGATCATCCGGATTGGTTTATTCGGGTAGGGAGCCGCGGATGTTTGCGCGGTGGACTGCTGGCTCAGGGCTGCGAACACCCCGGCAAGGAACAGAATCGTAACGCGCCTCATGGTTCCTCCTCCTCCGATCGTCATGACTGCGCGGGTATTCTATCCTATCGCGGCGTGCGAAAATCCCGGGGATCGGGAGATGATCTGGATGATGTGCCCGCCGCGAAACATGAGATCATTCTCGGTCATCACGTGATGACCGAGTGGTGGTGGGCCTATCTGGCCCTGGGCGCATTCGTCGGATTTTTCTCCGGCCTGCTCGGCATCGGCGGCGGATCGGCGATGGTGCCGGTGCTCGCCTTGATCTTCGCCGCCAAGCACTTCACCGCGCCCCACGTGGTCCACCTCGCGCTCGGCACCTGTATCGCGACAATACTGTTCACCTCGGCATCCAGCGTCTTGAGCCATCACCGGCGCGAAGCAGTCAACTGGCGCGTGCTCACCGGCATGGTCCCCGGCGTGATGCTCGGGACTTTCGCCGGCGCGCTGCTCGCGGGCCGGCTCGACGCGCGCACGCTGAGCATCGTGTTTACCGCCCTCATTTACTATCTCGCGACCATGATGTTGATGGACCGCAAGCCGGCCACGCCGCGCGAGCTGCCGGGCGCCCTCGGGCTTTCGGCCGCCGGTGGCGTCGTCGGCGCGTTCGCGAGCCTCACCGCCACCGCGGGCGCTTCCCTGGTGGTTCCGTTCCTGGTGCGGCGCAATCTGCCCGTCCATGAAGCGATCGGCACCGCGGCCGCGGTCGGCTGGCCGGTCGCGCTCGCGGGAACGGTCGGCTATGTCGTGTCGGGCATGACCGTGAGCGGATTGCCCGGATGGAGCGTGGGCTTCGTCTACCTGCCGGCGCTCGCGTGGATCGTGGTCGCGAGCATGCTCATGGCGCCGCTCGGCGCAGCCATCGCCCACCGCACGCCGGGCAAGACGCTCAAGCGCGTCTTTGCCGTCGTGCTCTACCTCCTCGCGACGAACATGCTCATCTCGTTCTTCTGACAGCTCTCGCGGCGGAGGACACGGACGAAATCAATGTTCAGTGTTGAATGTTAATAGGCAAGGACAAGCGGTTCGTCATTCAAAATTCAACACTCAAAATTCAACATTGAATCCTTGGCGCTCTTGGCGTCTTGGCGGCTAATTTTGGGTGAATTTTAGATTACGCCCTCCGAGCGCAGGCGACTGATCTCTGCATCGCTCATGCCGAGCATCCCGCGCAGGATTTCGTCGGTGTGTTGTCCCAGCGTGGGCGGCGGCGTCTTGTGCTCGAGCGGCGTCCCCGAAAAACGCATCGGGCTCGCCACCAGCGGCACTTTGCCCGCGAGCGGGTGCTGGAGCTCGATCTTCACCCCGCGCGCGACGACCTGGGGCTCTTCGAACACCTGCTGGATGTTGTTAATCGGGCCGTTCGGCACGCCCGCGGCTTCCAGCGCCTCGACCCACTCGCGCGTCGTGCGGCGCCGGAAGATCTCCGTGAGCAGCAGCACCAGCTCCGCGCGGTTCTCGACGCGCTTCGCGTTGGTTGCGAAGCGCGCGTCCTGCGCGAGGTGCCGGCAGTCCGCCACTTCGCAGAATTTCCCGAACTGGTTGTCATTGCCGCAGGCGAGGATGATGTTGCCGTCGCGGGTCTTGAACGGCTGGTACGGCACGATGTTGGGGTGGGCGTTGCCGATCCGCCTCGGGACTTCGCCGGTGGCGAGATAGTTCATCCCCTGGTTGGCGAGGACGGCGACCTGGGTGTCGAGCAGCGCGAGGTCCAGGTGCTGGCCGGCGCCGGTGCGCTCGCGGCGCGCGAGCGCCGCGCACACCGAGATGGTCGCGTACATGCCGGTCATGATGTCCGCGATCGGGATACCCACGCGCTGCGGCCCGCCGCCGGGCAAATCGTCGCGCTCGCCGGTGATGCTCATGATGCCCCCCATGCCCTGGATCATGAAGTCATAGCCGGGGCGGTCGCGGTACGGCCCGGTCTGGCCGAAGCCGGTCACCGAGCAGTAGATGAGCGCGGGATTGAGCTTGCCGAGATCCTCGTAGCCAAGGCCGTAGCGCGCGAGGTCTCCGAACTTGTAGTTCTCGAGCAGCACGTCGGACTTCGCGGCGAGCTCGCGCACGAGCTTCTGGCCTTCCGGCTTGCCGAGGTTGACCGTAACCGACTTCTTGCCGCGGTTGGCGGAGGCAAAGTACGCCGATTCCTTCGTGTCCTTGCCGCTCCCGTCCTTCAGCCACGGCGGGCCGAAGGCGCGCGAGTCGTCCCCCGTCCCGGGGCGCTCGACCTTGATCACTTCGGCGCCGAGATCGGCGAGGTTCTGCCCGCACCACGGCCCCGCGAGCACGCGCGACAGATCGAGCACCCGGATGTGCGATAGCGGCCCCGCCATCAGATCAAACCCTCCAAATCTTCACCACAGAGACACAGAGGCACGGAGAAAATCAAAGACTGCTTATGCAGAGGCACAAACAACGCGGGGGAAAAACAAATTCTCTGCGCGCTTCGCGTCTTTGCGTTGAGAAATCTTCGTCTCCCTCTGTGTCTCTGTGCCTCTGTGGTGAGAACTATCTGCCGACGAACTTCGGCTTCTTTTTCGCGAGGAACGCCTCGTAACCGATGCGGTAGTCCTCGGTCGCGAAGTAGGCAAAATTCTCGTCGATCTCGCCTTCCGTCAACGGCTCGGGCTGCGGGGTCAGGCGCCGCACGAACCGCTTGTGCCAGCGGTTGACCAGTGGGGCGCCTTCCGCGATGCGCCGCGCCGTTGCATACGCCTCGTCCTCCAGCTTCCCATCCGGCACGACGCGCGTCACCAGACCCTTGTCGCGGGCCTCCTTCGCGTCCCACACTCGGCCTTCGACGAGAATCTCCAGCGCCACCGCGCGTCCCACGAGGGGCAGGATCGAGGCGAGCTCGTCGTAGGCAATGGCGAAGCCCAGGCGGTTTATCGGCACGCCGAAGCGGCCCGACTCGCCGGAGATCCGCAGGTCGCACTGGCAGGCGAGCTCGAGCCCTCCGCCGACGCAGGGTCCGTGGATCATCGCCACCGTCGGATGGCGGCACTCGCCCACCGCCTTCAGCGCGCCGTAGACGTCCTCGCGGCGATAGCGCCGGCCCTGCTCGACGTTGTCGCGCACTCGCGCGAATTCCTCGATGTCGGCGCCGGCGGCGAACGCCTTTTCGCCCGCGCCCCGCAGCACGATGCAGCGCAGGGTTTCATCGGCCGAGAGCGCGGGCATCACGCGCGCGAGCTCACGCCACATCGCCACCGTAAGCGCGTTGAGCTTGCCGGGGTTGTTGAGGCTCACCGTTGCGATGACGCCGTCGCGTACGACGAGGATGCCAGGACTCATGGAGTCGTCAGAACCTTCAAAAAACCAAAAAACATCAAGCCACAGAGAACACAGAGCTCACGGAGAAAGACAAAAACGAGTATCAGTTCGGGTTTCTCAACTCTCTGTGTTCTCTGTGCTCTCTGTGGCTAAGGATGTTGGGGTTGATCTTATCTGCGGTTTCAATTCTAGCTGATGAACGAGCGCAGGTAACTCAGCGCGATCGACGCCGCCCCGTTCGCGCTCACGCCGACGC
>JACPEF010000252.1 GCA_016183675.1 Betaproteobacteria bacterium | reverse complement strand
GAGGGCGAGGGGAAAAGTACAGTGCGGAAATGGCTCGTCAACCATTTCCGCAACGATGAATAATTTGCGGAATTCCAGCGGGACATCGGCGGCGGCCGATGCCGCTGAATTCCACGAAAACCCCGCTTCGGGCCGGTCTTTTCGTTCGCGCCGCCCTGTTTTCCAACGGAAATCGACTGCGAGCCGATTTCCGTTTAAGGTATCGGTCCAGGCGTCCGGAAAACGCTGGAAAGCGCACAGCGGGAATCTTATAGCAGCAGCCAGATGGCTTTTTCCGTCGTAGGGCTAAGCAGGCATCGAGAGCCCGGGGCGCAAGTGCGCCAGATCGGGGAGTACGGCACGTTGGACGAGGCGATCGCCGCCGCCAAACGGACGATAGACTTTTTCCTGTTCCGGGAATTCAAGGCCGGCATGTCGTCCAAGGCGCTCTTCTCCCGCTACGAGGAGCGTGGTGAACATCCGAGCATATTTCGTGACGACGACAAGACGATCGACGTGCAACGCTTCAACCATCTCGACTACGCCGGGTCGCGATGCTCGGAGATATGCGGGGGCCGGTAGGAGTTTTTAACGATTGGGGTGTTCGGCCTGCCTGCCCGGCAGGCCGCCTGTTACCGGGCGGCGACAGGCGGCGAGCCGGCGTTTGCAGCGTTACCTTTTGTAACAATTTTCCGGGAACGGAGGACCGCGCTTTGGTTACCATACCAGGGAGAGGGTGCATTCTCGGCGAGGAGGCGTCATGAAGACGCTCAACGCAACGTTTCTGGCTGCAGCGGTTCTATTGGGCGCGACGGCAAGCACTTCCGCGCTCGCTCATGGCGGGCACCACCATGGCGGGCACCACCGTCATCACGGCGTCCGGCTCGGGGTTTTCATCGGGGCCCCCGTCGTGTTCGCGCCCTGGTACTACTATCCGCCCGCTTATTATTACCCGCCCGCTTACTATTACCCGCCCGCGGCCGTCGTGCCATCATCGCCGCCGGTGTACATCGAGCGCGGGGACGCGCACCCTGCGCCGGCGCGCGAGGCGTACTGGTATTACTGCCCCGAGGCGAAGGCCTATTACCCGTATGTCAGGCAATGCGCCGGGGGCTGGCAACGGGTAGCGCCGCAACCGCCTCCGTCCTGATCGGCCTGCCGTCATGACGCGCTTTCTGAAACCGTTGTTGCTGGTCGGGGTCATCACGCTCGCCGGGTGCACGACGGTGCCTACCGGCCCTGGCGTCATGGCGCTGCCCGGCACTGGCAAGAGCTTCGACCAGTTCCGCTTCGACGACGCCGCGTGCCGGCAATATGCATATGAGCAGGTCGGCGGAATGACGCCGTCGAGGGCCGCGGATGACAGCGGGTTACGCAGCGCGGCAGTCGGCACGGTACTGGGCGCCGCGGCGGGCGCGGCGATCGACGGCAGCTCGGGCGCCGCGGTCGGCGCGGGCACCGGCCTTCTGATCGGCGGTCTGGCGGGCGCCGCCGCCGCGGAAAGATCCGCTTACGGCGCGCAGCACCGCTATGACATCGCTTACAGGCAATGCATGTACGCGAAGGGGCACAAGGTTCCGGTATCGGGACGGTTTGCGTCTTCGTCACCCGCGCCTCAGGCCGGCTACTATCCACCGCCGCCCCCGCCTCCTTCACAGCCTCCGCCACGCTGAAGCGGCGCATCGTCGATTCTCGGGGCCTGGATTCGAATCCCCGGCCGCCTAACAGAACAAGGGCCAGCGCGAGCTGGCCCTTTCGCTTTTCCGCCCTGAGTCGGGTTGTGGAAGCACATCCGATCCGCCGTTCCCTCCGTATACCGACGTTGGGCGTACCCCCGGCGAGACGGCCGCTCCCGGGACCATGGAGCGGTCCGGCCGGCGGTTACGCAATTTTTCCACTTCGTTAAGGAGGGTTCCGTGAAGGAAGGGGGCCACCATGCTTATGCGAGCCATCGTGTTGATTGCCGCAGCGTTTCTCTCCCAGGCGGCATTTGCGCAGAAACCGCAGATCTTCTCGGACCGCCACGGTGCAATCCGGGGCTACGACGCGGTCGCGTATTTCACGCAAGGAGCGCCCGTCAAGGGCTCGGAGAAGTTCAGCCACCAGTGGCGCGGCGCGACGTGGTATTTCGCGAGCGCCGAGAACCGCGACAAATTCGCCGCTGGGCCGGAGCAGTACGCACCGCATTACGGCGGCTACTGCGCCTACGCAGTGGCGCAGGGCTATACGGCAGAAATCGACCCTGCGGCATGGTCGGTCGTGGAGGGCAAGCTGTACCTCAACTACAATCTCAGCATCCGGGAACGCTGGAGGAAGGACATCCCCGGATACATCCGCAAGGCGGACGCGAACTGGCCCGCCGTGCTGCAGCGCTAGTGCCGTTCCAACTATTTATGCCAATTCCAGTCGGCTCTGAGAGTGATGACTCCGGTCGGTAAGCGAGCCACCCAGGTTCGGCGAAACAAGTTGGAACGGCACTAGTGTCAGCGTATCCGTTCTCTCTCCGATATGCCGCGTCGACCCTAACGTTCGTCAACCAGGAACAGCCTCGACTTGTAGTGCGTTGGTCCGGGGCTTGAATCCCCGGCGGCCTGCCAGGAAGGACAAGGCCAGCAGGAGCCGGCCTTCTTGTTTCAGCGGCGCGTCCATGCATTGAACCCGTGGACGTCCACTGTGCTATCGTTCCCGCCTTGTCTGATTTGAAGAGGGGAGACCGATATGCTCAGGGCCGTGATCTACGGACTGGGACGCTGGGGCAGCCGCCTGGTCGAGTCGGCACAGAACAGCGAGAAGATCCGCTTCGTCAAGGCGATTTCGCGCAATCCCGGGAACCACAGGGAGTTTTCCCAGAACACGGGGATCCGCGTGGTTTCTTCCTACGGGCGGGTCCTCAAGGACCCGGAGATCGACGCCGTGGTGCTCGCGACGCCGCACTCGCTGCACTGGAAGCAGATCGTGCAGGCGGCGAGGGCCGGCAAGCACGTGTTCGTCGAGAAGCCGCTGACGCTCACACGCAAGACCGCCGAGAAAGCGGTGGAGGCGTGCCGCGCGGCGGGCGTGACGCTCGGTCTCGGCTTCAACCGCCGGTACGCGCCGGCGTTCCTGGACATGATGCGCCGGCTCCGTGTCGGCGAGATCGGCGACGTGCTGCACGTCGAGGCGCAGCAATCCGGGCCTTCGGGTTACCGGCTGAAGTCCGGCGATTGGCGGGCCTCCCGCGCCGAATCTCCCGCGGGCGCCATGAGCGCGCGCGGCATCCACACCCTCGACTCCATGATCCACATCGCGGGCCCCGTCAGCACCGTCTACGCGTACAGCGACCGCCGCAAGCTGCCCGAGGAACTGGAAGTGGACGACACCACTTCGATGCTGCTGAGATTCGCCGGCGGCGTCACCGGGTATCTGGGCACGATCTACGCGACCGGCGACTTCTGGCGTGTGCACGTCTTCGGCTCCAAGGGCTGGCTCGAGATGCGCGGCAACAACGACCTCACCGCGTGCGGACT
>JACPEF010000256.1 GCA_016183675.1 Betaproteobacteria bacterium | reverse complement strand
GATCACGCGGTTTCTCCAGCAGTCGGCCTCCAGCGCGGTCCTGAACCGCGTCATTACCCAGAACCCGTCTTCGATTCTCGGCGCCTTACAGTCCAACGGGCGCGTTTTCCTGATTAACCCCAACGGCATTGTCTTCGGTGCTGGGGCGCAGATTGATGTCGCGGGGCTCGTTGCCTCCACCCTTAACCTCTCGAACGCCGACTTCCTCGCCGGGCGGCTGAAGTTCACCGAGGTGCCGGGTGCGGGCTCGCTCGTCAATCAGGGCACGATCAACGCCGCCCAGGGCGGGCAGGTCTATCTCGTGGGCCCGAGCGTGAAGAACGAGGGCCTGATCACCAGCCCCAAGGGTGAGGTGATCCTGGCTGCCGGCAACACGGTGGAACTGGTGAACCCCGGCACGCCGAACCTGCGGGTCGAGGTCGCAGCTGCGGACAACGAAGCGCGGAACCTCGGTCAGATCGTGGCCGATGCGGGGCGAGTGGGGATCTATGCGGGGCTGATCAACCATAGCGGCACCATCGGGGCGGACAGCGCGCAGGTGACCGAAGACGGGCGCATTGTTCTTAAGGCCACCAGGAACGCGACGCTTGAGGCGGGCAGCCTCACCACCGCGAACGGGCCGAACGGCGGCTCGGTCACGGTGCAATCGGGTGACACGACGCTCGTCTCCGGAACGATCGAGGCGAAGGGCCTCGCTTCCCCTCCTTCCCAAGGAGGGGTGGCGCATAGCGCCGGGGCGGCACGATCCACATCCTCGGTAACAAGGTCGGCCTGATTGACAACGCGAGCACCAACGCGTCGGGTGAAACCGGCGGCGGCACGGTGCTGATCGGTGGTGACTTCCAGGGCAGGAACCCGGAAGTACAAAACGCGTTTCGGACGTACGTTGGTTCCAACACCATTATCACCGCTGACGCAGTTGTCAGCGGTGATGGCGGCAAGGTGATCGTGTGGTCGGATGACGCGACGCGCTTCTACGGCACGATCAGCGCGCGCGGCGGCTCGCAATCGGGCAACGGCGGATTCGTCGAGGTCTCGAGCAAGAACTGGCTGGATTTCCACGGCAGCGTGAATCTGGGGGCCGTGGATGGACAGCCAGGTACACTACTGCTCGATCCGCTGAACATCATTGTTGCGATCGGGGGCTTGGCGACGATCGCGGACGTCGCGACCTTTGCGGCGAATCCGGGCACGACCCAGACGATATCGCCGGCAACGCTCAACGCCGCGGGCGCGACCGTCGTCCTCCAGGCGACGGACGACGTCACGATTTCCGATCCGGTGAACCTCGCGACGGCAGCGGCCGGTTTTGTGGCTCAGGCCGGCAAGGACATCAATGTCAACGCCTCGATTACCACCAACGGGGGCAGAATCCATCTCGAAGCGGATTCTCCCCATCAGCCGGCCGGCGTCAATGACATTGGTCTACTCACGATCAATGCTCCCGTCACCTCCAACGGCGGTGCGATCACACTGATCGCGGGCGGAAAGAAGCTTCCCACCGAAGGCGGTTTCGTCCTCAACGCGGACGTGAACGCCGGCGCGGGTGGAATCAACGTCTCGCTTTCCAATGCCGGGACGTTTACGTTTTTCATCGGGGCTGGTGGCAACACCCAGTTGAGCAGCAATGACACGGGCGCCTTGAAAACCACCGGCGCCCTGGTGCTGGGTCAAGCATTGACGGCCGGGCCGGCTGGACAAAGTACCAGCGTGGCGACCGGCAGCGTTTTGCTGACGGTCGACAAGATCACCAACGAAACGGCCGACCCGATCCAGCTCTCTGCGGATTCCGGGAGCTCTTTTCAGCTCATCTCCGGCGGCGGCGGCATCTTCCTCGACCGGCCCTTGACGACCTTCCAGGACACGGTCCTCTCCACCACCGGCGACGTGACCATCAACAAAACGCTGGGAACCTCAAACAACGATCTGACGATCACGGCAGCGACTTTCATCCTGGGACCGAACGGGTCGATCAACACCGGCACCGGCACCTTTACCTGTACCGGTACCGGCTGTCCTACCGGGGCCACCGGCCAGGTCATCTGGGACGGCGGAGCGTTGACGCTCAACTGGTTCGACGCGTTGAACTGGAACACCGATGGCGTTCCCGACAACACGAAAGACGTGACAATTGGTAGTGGGTTCGGGACGATCGTCGTCAATGGCGCCGGCGAAGCGAAGAGCCTCATTGCCAACAGTCCGCTTCAGGTTTCCACCGGTCAGTCGCTGGCGCTGACCAACGCCTCGACCTTCAGCGACACCTTCACGCTCTCTGGCGGCAGCCTCGCGGGAACGGGCGACGTATCCGTGGGCGGAGCGAGCGCCTCGCTCACCTGGAGCGGCGGCTCGATGGCGAGCGGCGGCACGTTCTTCCTGGGCAGCGGCCGCAACGGGACACTCAGCAACCCGCTGACGCTGAACCGGCTTTTTGAAAATCACGGCACGCTGACGCTGCTTTCGGGCGTGACCCTCGGCGGTACCGGCTCGATCACGAACGTCGGGACGATGAGCGTGAGCGGCAGCACGCTGTCCGTACCCGTCCTCAACTCGAGCCCCGTCCAGTTCACCGGCGGCACCAACGTCATCACGTCCGCGGGTGGCATCACCGGCGGCACGGTCGAATTCCTTAGCGGCACGACTACGTTCAACGCGACCAGCACTTACAACGTCGGCACGACCAACATCAACGGCGGCACCGCGAACTTCGACACCACGGCAAGCACCACGACCCTGAACCTGTCCAGCGGCACGCTCGGGGGCGGCGGGAACTTCACCGTGAGCGGTCCATTCAACTGGTCGGCGGGAACACTGACTGGCGGGGGGCTGTTCACCACCAACGGCACTTCGACGCTCACCGCCAACGTCGCGCATAACTTGACCGTGCGCACGTGGAACAACGCGGCCACGCTCAACATCGAGGGCGGCTCGCTCGATCTGGCCAGTGCGGCGGTGCTGAATAACCAGGCCGGGGCGACGATCAACTTCGTGAACACCGCGAACCTGAGTCCGAACCCGATCTTCGGCTCGGGCACGGTGAACAATGCGGGGACACTCAATCAGAACGGCACGGGCACAAGAAGCATCTCGAGTGGCGTCACCTTCAACAACCAGGCGGGCGGGGTGGTGAACGTCAATGCCGGCACGCTCGAGATTGACGGTGGCGGCACCGATAGCGGGCTCTATGACGTGGATGTTTCCACGGTGCTGCAATTCGGTGGTGGCACGCGCACGCTGGGTGCGGGCTCGAACATCACGGGCGCGGGCAACGTCACTGTGAGCGGAGGCACGGTGACGGTGAACGGGGCCTACGGCATCGCCGCGACCGGGAGCACCTCGATTACCGGCGGCACGCTCAATCTGAGTACGGGCGGTGCGCTCTCTTTCGCCAGCACGTTGTCACTTTCGAGCGGCGCGCTCGGGGGAAGCTCGAATCTTGCCCTCAACGGTTTCAACTGGTCCGGAGGCATCGTCTCGGGAAGCGGAAGCTTCACGACGAACGGCACCTCGACCCTGAGCGGCAACGTCGCGCACACGCTCGACAGCCGTACCTGGACCAACGCCGGCACGGTCAACGTGAACGACGGCTCGCTCGATCTGAACGGAGCGACCGCGGTGTTCAACAACCAGGCCGGCGCGACGTTCAACATGGCGGCGGGCAACACCAGCCCGAATCCGGTTTTCGGCAACAACGCGCTGGCGCAGTTCAACAATGCTGGAACGTTCAACCAGGATGCCGCGAGCGCGAAGGCTATCGGCGGCACCCTGACGTTCAATAATCAGGCGGGCGGTGCGGTCAATGTGAATGCCGCGGACCTCAATATTGCCGTGGGTGGCAATGATGCCGGAGCGTACGACGTGGATGCTGGCAGGACTCTGCAATTCAGCGCAACGCGCACGCTGGGCGCGGGCGCGAGCCTGACGGGTTCCGGGACGGTATCGGTGACGGGCGGCACCCTGAGCGTAGACGCCAATGTGACCACGCCGTCGACCCTGACGCTCGCCTTGAACAGCGGAACGCTCGGCGGTACGGGCAACGTGGTTATGAATGGCCCGTTTAACTGGTCGGGCGGCACGGTGACCGGCGCGGGCACGTTCACGACGAGCGGGACCTCGACGCTAACAGGTAACGTCGCGCACACGCTCAACAGCCGTACCTGGAACAACGCCGGCACGGTCAACGTGAACGACGGCTCGCTCGATCTGAACGGAGCGACCGCGGTGTTCAACAACCAGGCCGGCGCGACGTTCAACATGGCGGCGGGCAATTCCAGCCCGAATCCGATCTTCGGCTACAACATTCTGGCGCAGTTCAACAACGCGGGAACGCTGAACCAGAACGCGCCGGCAAACAAAGCGGTGGGATCGAACCTCACGTTCACGAATCAGTCGGGTGGAACGATGAACGTGAATGCGGGTACCCTGACGGTGTCGCCGTTCAATTCGGGCACCAATAGCGGCACGATCAACATCGCGAGCGGTGCAACGCTCAGCACCAGCAACAATTCGCTGATTAACGCCTCCACCGGGATCATCCGCGGCAGTGGCACGCTGAATCTCGGCAGCGGGACGCTTACGAACAACGGCACGATCCGGCCGGGGGGGTCGCCCGGCACGCTGACGGTTACCGGCAATCTGACGCTGAATACAGGTTCCGTGGTCGATATTGAGCTTGCTTCGGGCTTGGTCTCCGACGTGTTAGCCGTAAGCGGTAACGCGAGCCTCGCTGGCACGCTCAATGTGATCCCGTTCGGCGGCTACCAGGGCAACTCCGGCGACCTGTTCACGGTCATTACCTGCGGAGCGGCGTGCGGCGGCGGCTTCAACACGATCAACCAGCCAGTGGACTTCAACGTCACGCCGACGCTCAACGCAACGAACTTTACGCTTGGTGTCAACAGCTTGATCAACCGCTGGATCGGGACGACGGGCGATTGGAACAACGCGCTGCTGTGGAACCGCGGCCACATCCCGCTCAGCACCGAGGACGTGGTCATTCCCGATGTCGGAATGGCGGGCGTGAGCGAGACGATAACATCGGCCTTTGGAGTACATTCGATCCGCAGCCTGACGAGCGCCGAGAACCTGGTGCTCTCCGGCGGCAGCCTGGATCTTTCCGTGAATTCCTCGATCGGCGCCGGCGCAATGCTGTCGGTGGGTGCGGGCGCGGCGCTCAACCTCGGCAACAGCGTTGCGCTGAACGGTCCGGGCAGCCTCTCGAATCAGGGCACACTGACGCTCAACAACGGCGCAGTTGGCGCCGCACTCGGCAACCAGGGCACGATCAATATCGGTGGCGCGAGCGCAATAAACAGCGCGATGTTCGACATGAACGCCGGCACGTTGAATATTCCGGGCGGTGCGACACTCACCAAGAACGGCGGCAGTTTCAACTGGAACGGCGGTTCGCTTTCGGGGGCGGGCAACCTCACCATGGCGGGCGGCGCGATGTTCAACATTGCAGGCAGCGGCGCACGCACGCTGAACGGGCTGACGCTCGGGGCGATTAACCTCAACCTCGGCGGCGGCAGCCTCACGCTTCAATCCGGAACACTCAACGCTTCCGGCACGACTACCATTGCCACCGGCGCGGCCATGGTGGCGCAAGGCGGCACGCTCAATGCTGCCGGAGGGACGATTGACGTCTCAGGCATCTTCCAGGCGGGTGGTGGGACCGTAATGGCAGGCGCGATTAACGTGCAGCCCGGCGGGACCCTGACCGGTGCCGGAGCCGTCACAGGGAACATCAACAATGCGGGAACCGTCGCACCGGGCGCTTCGCCGGGCACGCTCACGATCAACGGTAACTACACGCAGGGACCGGGCGGCATGCTTGCGATCGAGATCGGCGGCACGGCGGCTAGCACGCAGTACGATCAGCTTCTCGTTAACGGCAACGCGACGCTTGACGGCACGCTCAACGCCACTCTCGTCAACGGCTTCGTCCCGTCAGGCTCGGAGGCGTTCACGGTGATCCGGACGGGCGGCACGGTCACCGGGACCTTCGCCACCACGAACCTTCCGACCACGCCGTCGTTCTCGATGGACTACCTCGTGGCGAGCGTCAGCCTGACCACAGGCGGCGCGCCGATTGCGCCACCTCCAGTTGTTGAACAGACCGTGGTGGCCGCCATGGATCAGGGCGCTACGTCCCAGGCGGCCACGCCGGCCGACCCGAGGGAGGAAGAAGAAAAGCGCGAGACGCAGAAAAAGCCCGTCTGCACCGGCGGCTCCTCCGGCGGCGGCGCGGCCGCGACGGCGCGGCCGGTCGTGAGCGGCGGTGGCGGGGGCGGCGGACGCTGCACGAGTCGCGGCTGCTTCTAAATTCCGTGAACAGTGAACGGTAAACGGTAAACGGTGGAACCGTCGCGAATCACGGGGATTTCCTGCAATTTCCTTGTGCATCGTTCGCTATTTCCGGTTTCATGCTTCGTGAGTGAGCTTTCGGCGAGGCTTTGATCTCGCCAAAAGCTCCTGTATAATCCGCGCCTTCATGATTTCAGCTCAAGACTGAAATCATCATCCTTGCCTCACCGTGCGCGCATCGCGGGAGGCTTGGGGCTCGAATCGGGAGCCCCTTAACCCATAAGGAGATACGCGGATGCGTCATTACGAGGTCGTTTTCATCGTCCATCCGGACCAGAGCGAGCAGGTTCCGGGCATGGTCGAGCGCTACCGGCAGATGGTGACCGGCCGGAGCGGCAAGATCCACCGGCTGGAAGACTGGGGACGCCGCCAGCTCGCCTATACGCTGCAAAAGCTCCACAAGGCGCATTACGTGCTGATGAACGTCGAGTGCGACCGCGAGACGCTGGACGAGCTCGACCACGCGTTCAAGTTCAACGACGCCGTGCTGCGCCACCTCATCGTCAGGATGAGCGGGCCGGTCACCGCGCCCTCGCCGATGATGAAGGAAGAAAAGTCGCGGTCGCTGACTCCGGCCGCGGACGAAGGTGCGAAGGCGCCGGCGCCTGCGGAAGAGGCCACGACGTAGTGGAAGCGAACGAAGTTGCGCTTAGCGGGGAACTCGCCGGCATCGAGCCGCTGCGCCACACGCCGGCCGGCATCCCGCTGATCCATTTCAAGCTGCAGCACCGCTCGCAACAGGTCGAGGCCGGCTACAAGCGGCAGGTGGAGTGCGAGATCAGCGGCGTGGCGATGGCCGAAGTGGCGGTGGCGATGGCGCGGATGAAAGCCGGGCAAAGGGTCAGGGTGAGCGGATTTCTCAACCGCAAGAACCGCATGAGCGCACAATTGTTGTTGCACGCGACCAGAGCAGAATAGTTGGAGGGAACAGACTATGCCACCACCGAGACGAGGCAGGGCCGGGGCCAAGGGAAGATTCAAGGGCAGGGGCAAGTTCAAGGGCAAGGAGCAGAAAGGCCGCGGTCAGTTGTTCCGCCGCAGAAAGTTCTGCCGCTTCACGGCCGAGGGCATCAAGGAGATCGACTACAAGGACGTCAATCTCCTCAAGGACTTCATCAACGAGAACGGCAAGATCATTCCGGCGCGCATCACCGGCACCAAGTCGCGCTATCAGCGCCAGCTCTCGGTGGCGATCAATCGCGCGCGGTTCCTCGCGCTGCTGCCGTACACGGACTTACATTAAAGAACGGTTCAAGGTTCAAGGTTCAATGTTCAAAGTTCAAAGCCAGCACCGCGAACCCGGAACTCGGAACTTGAAACTTGAAACTTTAGACAGGGTTCAGGATATGCAAGTGATACTGCTGGAGAAGATCGCGAACCTCGGGAGCCTCGGCGACGTGGTCAAGGTGAAGGACGGGTTCGCGCGTAACTACCTGATCCCGCATGGTAAAGCGAAGCGCGCCACGCCCGGGAACATCGCCGAGATCGAACAGCGCCGCGCCGACCTCGAGAAGGCGCAGGCGGAAGCGCTCGCGAAGGCGCAGGAGAAAGCCGCAAAGCTCGACGGGCTGATGATCCAGATCACGCAGAAGGCGGGTGTGGACGGAAAGCTCTTCGGCTCGGTGACCAACGTGGACATCTGCGAGGCGTTGAAGACACAGGGATTTGACGTGCCCAAGGCGGTGATCCGCATGCCGCAGGGACCGCTGAAGCAGGTGGGCGACCATCCGCTCAAGATCGCGCTGCACGCCGACGTGGTGGTGACGGTCACCGTTTCGGTGCTGGGAGAGCAGTGACGAGTGATGAGTGATGAGTGATGAGTGAAGGGGACACAGTGAGGACTGCTTAGACGTTAATTCGAAACAAGAAATTTTTTTCTGAAAAAAAGGGCTGGCGACGGCCCTTTTTTGTTAAACTTTCCAGCCAATTCGTTGCCGGCGCGGATCGGCACCACTTCATCGGACTCTCCTAGCGGACCAGGCAGGCGGCGCGGCTCATGGCTCAGGCTCAAGTCGTCACCTCGCTCGTCAAAGACGCCCAGCTCGAAGCCGCGCGAGTCCCCCCGCAATCCGTCGAAGCCGAGCAGTCGGTGCTGGGCGGGCTGCTGCTCGACAATACCGCGTGGGACAGGGTCGCCGATCTCCTCACGGAAGAGGACTTCTACCGCGCCGACCACCGGTTGATTTTCCAGCACATCGGCGAGCTCATCGCGAACAGCAAGCCCGCCGACGCGCTCACGGTCGCCGAGAGCCTGGCGCGCAGCGGCAAGCTCGCGGAGAGCGGCGGCCAGGCCTATCTCGGCTCGCTCGCCCTCAATACCCCCAGCGCCGCCAACATCCGCCGCTACGCCGAGATCGTGCGCGAGCGCGCCATCATGCGCAACCTCGCCGCGGTCGGGACCGAGATCTCGGATGCCGCCTACAGCCCGCAGGGCAGGGACGCGAAGGCGCTGGTGGACGAGGCCGAGGCGAAGGTGTTCCGGATCGCCGAAGCGGGTGCCAAGGCGCGGCAAGGATTCGTGAAGATCGACCCGCTGCTCACCGAGACGGTGGAGCGCATCGACACGCTCTACAGCCGCGAGGACAAGAGCGAGATCATCGGACTGGCGACCGGTTTCGTCGATCTCGACCGCATCACCTCCGGCCTGCAGGGCGGCGACCTTATCATCGTCGCGGG
>JACPEF010000251.1 GCA_016183675.1 Betaproteobacteria bacterium | reverse complement strand
CTCGCCCGGCCCTTTCCGATGCAGCGCCTGCTGCAGGGCGACGTCGGCAGCGGCAAGACGGTGGTCGCCGCGCTCGCCGCGCTGCAGGGCGTGGAGAACGGCCGTCAGGTGGCGGTGATGGCGCCGACCGAGATCCTCGCCGAGCAGCACTACCATAAGTTCGCGGGCTGGCTCGCCCCGCTCGGGGTGAGGGTGATGTGGCTCTCGGGCAGTCTCGGCCGCAAGGACAAGCGCGCGGCGCTTTCCGCGGTGGCGAAGGGTGAAGCCGGGATCGCGGTCGGGACCCACGCGCTGATCGAGGAGGAGGTCGAGTTTGCCGACCTCGCGCTCGCGATCGTGGATGAGCAGCACCGCTTCGGCGTGCACCAGCGGCTCGCGCTGCGCATGAAAGGCTCGAGCCCCAACCGGGGCGCGCAGCCGCACCAGCTCATGATGAGCGCAACGCCCATCCCGAGGACGCTCGCGATGAGCTACTACGCCGACCTCGACGTTTCGATGATCGACGGGCTCCCGCCCGGCCGCACGCCGGTAACGACCAAGCTCGTGTCGGAAGCGCGCCGCGAGGAGGTGATCCGGCGCGTGCGCGACGCCTGTGTTGCGGGCAGCCAGGCCTACTGGGTTTGCCCCGTGATAGAGGAGTACGACGCCGGAGCGAGGAGCAGGGCCGGTGGACCGTGGAGCAGGGGCCCCGTTTACGGGGATGCGACCGTGGAACCGGCCATGGGCGCGTCAGGTACCGGCCCTTTGCGCGCCACCGGGGGTCAGATCCCAGAGGGTCCCTCTTCCGCCCCTCGACGCGCCCCGCTTGCGGGATGCGACCGTGAAGGCGGCGAGACCGCCCGCTCGTTTTCGTCAATGCAACCGGCGAGGGTGCGCGGGCGGTCGGAAGCCCTGCAGCTGAAAACCGCGCTGGAAACGCACGCCGCGCTCGCCGCGACCTTTCCCGAGTTGAAACTCGGCCTGGTGCACGGGCGCATGAAGGGCGAGGACAAGGCGCGGGTGATGGAAGCATTCCGGCGCGGCGCGACCCAGCTCCTGGTCGCGACCACCGTGATCGAGGTGGGCGTGGACGTCCCGAACGCGACGCTGATGGTGATCGAGCACGCCGAGCGCATGGGGCTCGCGCAGCTGCACCAGTTGCGGGGGCGGGTCGGTCGCGGGGCGGAGGTCAGCACCTGCATCCTGCTCTACGCCAATCCGCTCACCGAAAATGCGCGCGAGCGGCTGAGAATCATCTACGAGAGCCACGACGGCTTCGAGATCGCACGCCATGATCTCAGGCTGCGCGGTCCCGGCGAGCTGCTCGGCGCGCGCCAGAGCGGTGTGCCGCTGCTGCGCTTTGCTGACCTCAGCACCGACCTCGACCTGCTCGATCAGGCGCGCGCGGCCGCCGCGTCGCTGTTACGCGAACGGCCGGGCGCAGCGCGGGCCCATCTCGCGCGCTGGCTCGGCGCGAAGCACGAATACCTGAAAGTCTAACCTTCAGCCACAGAGGACACAGAGTTCACAGAGGAAACCATGGACGAGGAGACTCGATTTGGCTATCTCAACTCTCTGTGTTCTCTGTGCTCTCTGTGGCCAAAATGACCGCCCCGCGCGACACGTTCTGGGGCCGCCGCCCCGCTGCCGGAGCAGGCCGCTACCACCCCTGGCTGATCGACCACGGCTCGCTCACCGACCGCATCCGTTCGCGCTGCACCGCGTTCCGGGTGAGGCTCGTGTTCCAGGGCCCGAGGCGCGCAACGCGCGACGAGCGTTTTCTCGTCGGCAGCCGCGCGCGGAGCACCGTCGTGCGCGAGGTCTATCTCTATTGCGGGCGGACGCCGGTGGTATTCGCCCACAGCGTGGCGCGGCGCCGCGACCTCCGCGGGGCATGGCGCGTGCTCGCCCGCCTCGGAACGCGTCCGCTGGGCGCGGCGCTGTTCGCCGACCCGCGGGTGCGGCGCTACCCGCTCCGGTTCCGCAAACTGAGCGCGCGCGAGGAGCTTTACACCCGGGCGTGCGCCGGGCTCACCAGCCGGCCCCCGGCGCTGTGGGCGCGGCGTTCGTTATTCATATTGCATAATTCGCCTATACTGGTGACGGAAATCTTCCTGCCGGGGATACTGGCACTATGATCGCGACCATCAGGCAACGCCTCGACGCCTACGAACGGCTGATGCGGCTCGACCAGCCGATCGGCACCTTGCTGCTGCTGTGGCCGGCGCTGTGGGGCTTGTGGCTCGCCCGGTACGGCGCTCCGGACCCGGATATCCTGCTCGTCTTCGTCATCGGCGTGATCCTGCTGCGTTCCGCGGGCTGTGTCATCAACGACTACATCGACCGCGACATCGATCCTCATGTCGAGCGCACGAGAAACCGGCCGCTCGCCGCGCGCTTGATCGACCCGCGGGAGGCGCTGGCGCTGGCGGCGGCGCTGCTGCTGCTCGCCTTCGGGCTCGTGCTGCATTTGAACGCGCTCACCGTGATGCTCTCCTTCGTCGCGCTCGCGCTCGCCGTGATCTATCCCCTCCTCAAGCGCTTCTTCGCCTTCCCGCAGGTCTGGCTCGGCATCGCCTTCGGCTTCTCGATCCCGATGGCGTACGCCGCGCAGCAGGCGAATGTGCCGGCGGTCGCATGGGTGATGATGACAGCCAACATGTTCTGGGCGATCGCCTACGACACCGAGTACGCGATGGTGGACCGCGACGACGACGTGAAGCTCGGGCTCAAGTCCTCGGCGATCCTGCTCGGGCGTCACGATGTCGCCGGCGTCATGGTGGCGCACGCCCTGTTTCTCGCGATCATGGCGGCGGTCGGCTACTGGCGCTCGCTCGGCGCTCTCTACTACGTTGGACTTGCGGTCGCGGCCGGTCTCGTGGTCTACCAGTACCGGCTGATCGGGGGGCGCAGCCGCGAAGCCTGCTTCAAGGCGTTTCTCAACAACAACTGGGTCGGACTCGCGATCTTCGCCGGGCTCGCGCTTGATCTCTACTTCCGCATCCGGATCCGGCCGTGACGCACGGGCGGTCGGCCACGCCGCACCATGAAGTACCGTGACCTGCGCGACTTCCTCGCCCGGCTCGAGGCGCGCGGGGAACTGAAACGCGTCAGCGCGGCCGTCGACACGCGTCTCGAGATGACCGAAATCTGCGACCGCGTGTTGAAGCGCGGCGGCCCGGCGCTCCTGTTCGAGAAGCCCAGGGGTCACACCGTGCCCGTGCTCGGCAACCTGTTCGGCACGGTGAAGCGCGTCGCGCTCGGCATGGGGGTGGATGCGGAAGACCCGATCGCGTCGCTGCGCGAGATCGGCAGGCTGCTCGCCTACCTGAAGGAACCCGAGCCGCCGCGCGGCTGGAAGGACGCGTGGGAGAAGCTGCCGCTGCTCAAGCAGGTGCTGACGATGGAGCCGCGCGAGGTGTCGCGCGCGGCGTGCCAGGAAGTGCTGTGGGAGGGCGCGGAGGTGGATCTCGCGCGGCTGCCGATCCAGACCTGCTGGCCGGGAGACGCAGCGCCGCTCATCACCTGGGGGCTCACGGTGACGCGCGGGCCCAACCGGCGCCGCCAGAACCTCGGGATCTATCGCCAGCAGGTGATCGCGAAAAACAAGGTGATCATGCGCTGGCTTGCGCAGTGCGGCGGCGCGCTCGACTACCGTGATCACAGCCTCGCGCGCCCGCGCGAGCCGTTCCCGGTCGCCGTGGTGCTGGGGGCGGATCCCGCCACCATACTCGGCGCGGTGACGCCCGTGCCCGATGCGCTTTCCGAATACCAGTTCGCCGGGCTGCTACGCGGGGCCAAGACCGAGATCGTGAAGTGCCTCACCCACGATTTGCAGGTCCCGGCTGCCGCTGAAATCGTGCTCGAAGGCTTCATCCATCCCGGCGAGTCCGCGCTCGAGGGCCCGTGCGGCGACCACACCGGCTACTACAACGAGCAGGATCGCTTTCCGGTGTTCACCATCGGGCGCATCACGATGCGGCGCGACCCGATCTATCACTCCACCTACACCGGCAAGCCGCCGGACGAACCGGCGGTGCTCGGCATCGCGCTCAACGAAGTCTTCGTGCCGCTGCTCGCGCGCCAGTTTCCCGAGATCGTGGACTTCTACCTGCCGCCGGAGGGCTGCTCCTACCGGCTCGCGGTGGTGAGCATGAAGAAGCAGTACCCGGGACACGCGAAGCGCGTGATGTTCGGCATCTGGAGCTTCCTCAGGCAGTTCCTGTACACCAAGTTCATCATCGTCACCGACGATGACGTCAACATCCGCGACTGGAAGGAAGTCATCTGGGCGCTCACGACGCGGGTCGATCCCCGGCGCGACACGCTTATCACCGAGCACACGCCGATCGACTATCTCGATTTCGCGAGCCCGCTGCCGGGCCTGGGATCGAAGATGGGGATAGACGCCACCGGCAAATGGCCGGGCGAGACCGACCGCCGCTGGGGGCAGCCGGTCGCGATGAGCGAGGAGGTCAAGCGCCGCGTGGACGAGCTGTGGCGGGAGCTCGGCCTCTAGGGGATGCGACGGCTGCCCGATGTGCCGGCGCCGTCATTCAAAAGTTGTAATGGATGCCGACGTTGTAGCGTCCCGTCCCTGGCATTCTCGGCTGGCCAGGCAGTCTCCCCCCGAAGCGGATCCTCGCTTCTCCCTCGCCGTCGAGCGGCGTGAGCCAGCGCATCGGTCCGAGGCGCCCGGAGAAATGCCATCCAGCCCTCGACGCGCTCGGTTCCGCAGACCATTTCAGAGCAGGCTCAACGGCACCGCGGCTCGCGAGCCCGTACCGGAAATCGTCGGGCTCTGCGGTAAGGGCTGTCGCATCCAGCCTGAAGCTGAGCCTGAGCGACCGCCTCTCCGGCCTGGCTGCGCTCAATGAAAAATTCTGGGCAAGGCCGAGGCCCGCATGCTGCTGCTGGCTCGTGACGGCTTCGGGTTGCGACGGGTGGATTAAGTCGGAAGCGTACGCTGCACGGGGCGGCAGCAAAATCGCCGCGACTGCCCAGACAAGCATGGCCACTTGACGCGGCATGGCCGTACCTCCGACGCGACCCATTCTATGCCCGCCGTTACGTAGATCAACGTGCTTCCGTCACGAAGCGACAGATTGCGCATGGCACGGCGTGACAAAAGTCTGAGCGCCGCGTCGAGGCGCGGTTTGTGAGAAAGTTTTCGGCTCAGGGAGGAAAAATGGCACAGGAACCGGGGCAGAAGGCGGGCGCGACGCAGCTGGCTCGATTTCACGGGCAGGCAGCCGACGTATCAGGCGGCGGGCTAAGCGAGCGCCGTTGCCGCCCGCAGCAGTCGGCCGCTTACCTGTTGTAAATCCATTTCAGCAGCGCGTCCTGCACGGCTTGCGCGTTGCTGGCGTTGGCGTGGTTGACGATCATGACCACCACCACGCGCCGGCCCTGTGCGTCGAGCACGTAACCCGCGATCGAGCGCACGCCGGAGAGCGAACCCGTCTTGAGGTGGGCCTGGCCCGCGACCTCCGCCCCGGAGAGGCGCTTTTTCATGGTGCCGTCCACCGCGGCGAGCGGGAGCGATGCGATCAGCTCCGGCATCACCGGGCTGCGGAACGCCGCGAGCAGGAGCTGCCCGAGGTTTTTCGCGCTGATGCGCTCGATGCGGGAGAGCCCCGAGCCGTTTTCCAGCACCAGTTCGGGAAATGACAGCCCTTTGCTTGCCAGCCACTGGCGGATGACGCGGTCTGCCTTGTCGGTGGTCGCAGGCGCTCCCGCCCCTACCCCGCCCAGCGTCAGGAACAGCTGGCGCGCCATGACGTTATTGCTGAATTTGTTGATGTCGCGCGCGATTTCCGCGAACGTGGGCGACTGCACGCTCGCGATGAGCCGGGCGTCCGCTCCCGCTGCGCCGTCGCGCACGCCGCCGTTGAAAGTCCCGCCCAGTTCCCGCCACAGCTCGCGGAACAGCCCCAGCACGTACTGGCCGTGGCCGAGCACGCTGTAATTGCGCACGCGCTCGCCGCAGCCGGCGGCGAAGCTGCCGTTGAACGCAAGGCGCGCGGCTGCCGCCCCGCCCTGCGCGTCGAGCTTGAGCCTTCCCACCCACTCACCGCACGGCGCGTTGTCGAGCACGAGGTTGTTGACGATCTGCACCTGCGGAAGCTGGGGCTCGGCGACGATGCGCACGGCGCGCGCTTCCGGCTCGGGGATGAACTGCAGCCGCACCGCCTTGAAGTTGACGAGCAGCGCGTCGGGGCCGGTGTTGTAGGGGCGCGTCGGATGGTCGTCGAAGCGCGACGGGTCGAAGTCCTCGGCGGCGAAATACCCGCGGTCGAGGACAAGATCGCCGCGGATCTCGCGCACGCCGCGGCCGCGCAGGCTTCTCAGCAGCAGCCAGAAGTTCTCGAGCGTCAACTTGGGATCGCCGTAGCCCTTGATCACGAGATCCCCCGCGAGCACGCCTTGGCTGAGCGCACCGCCGGCGTAGGCCTCCGTTACCCAGGTGTACGCCGGGCCCAGCAGCTCCAGCCCGGCGTAGGTGGTGAGCAGCTTGATGCCGGAGGCCGGGTTGAGCGCGCGCTCGGCGCCGACGGAGATGAGGGGGCGCTCGGCGCCGAGCTCGTGCGCATAGAAAGCCGCCGCACCCTCGGGGATGGCGGCTTGGGCGAGCGCGCGGGCGACCGGCTCGGGCAGCGTAGCGGACTGTGCCTGCGCAGGCGGCGCAGCCAGCATCGCGGCGAGCGCCACGATCGCACCGAGAAGGATTTTCATCAGCGTGTCAGGTTTCGTCGGTTCGAGCATGCGTACTATAGGCTAATGCCGTTCCAACTATTTGTGCCAAGCCAGCTATTTCTCCAGGGGCGGACGGTCCGCGGCGGGCGAGCTGCCGGCAGCTGGAGAAACAAGTTGGAACGGCACTAGCAGGCATCGAGCAGTTGAGTCGTGCGCGAGGCCAGCAGTTCAATCTCCTCCTCGCCGATCACGTACGGCGGCATGAAATAGACCGTGTCGCCGAGCGGCCGGAGCAGGAGCTCCCGCTCGAGCGCCCGGGCAAAGAACTTGCGCGCGAAGAGCACATCGCCGGTGTCCACCTCGAACGCCCAGATCATGCCGGTATTGCGGAAGTGCTTGACGCGCGGGTGTTGCGCGAGGGCGCGCGCGGCGGCCGTGAGCCGGGCGCTCTTCGCGCGGTTCGCCTCGAGCACGCGGTCCTCATCGAAGATATCAAGGGTGGCGAGCGCGGCGCGGCACGCAAGCGCGTTGCCGGTATAGGAGTGCGAGTGCAGGAACCCGCGCGTCACGTCATCGTCGTAGAACGCCCGGTAGACCGCCTCGCGCGCCATGACCACGGAGAGCGGGAGGTAACCGCCGGTGAGCCCTTTCGACAGGCACAGAAAGTCCGGCGCGATGCCGGCCTGCTCATGGGCGAAGAAAGTGCCGGTGCGGCCGAAGCCGACCATGATCTCGTCGGCGATGAGGTGCACCTCGAAGCGGTCGCAGATGGCGCGCGCGCGGCGCAGGTACTCCGGGTCGTGCATCGCCATGCCCGTCGCTCCCTGCACCAACGGCTCCACAATCAGCGCCGCGGTCTCCTCGTGGTGCCGTTCGAGATGCCGCTCCAGGGCCTCGGCGCAGCGCGCGGCGTAGTCGCGGGCCGATTCCCCGCGTTCGGCAAGCCGCCAGTCGGGGCTCGTCACCTGGCTGCTTGCCATGGTCAGCGGCGCATAGGTGTCCTTGAACAGCCGCACGTCGGTGACCGCGAGCGCGCCCAGCGTTTCCCCGTGATAGCTGCCCGCGAGGCTCACGAAGCGCGTCTTGCCGGGGCGGTCGCAGTTGCGCCAGTAGTGAAAGCTCATCTTGAGCGCGATCTCGACCGCGGAGGCGCCGTCGCTCGCGTAGAAACAGTGGCCGAGCGCGCCGCCGGTCGCGCGCGCGAGACGCTCCGAGAGCTCGACCACGGGCTCATGGCTGAAACCTGCGAGCAGCACGTGCTCGAGGCGTTCGAGCTGCGCGCGGAGCGCGGCGTTGATGCGCGGGTTGCAGTGGCCGAAGAGGTTGACCCACCACGAGCTGATGGCGTCCAGGTAGCGCCGGCCGTCGAAATCGTAGAGCCAGCAGCCCTCCCCCCGCGCCACCGGCACGAGCGGCACCCATTCATGCTGCTTCATCTGGGTGCAGGGGTGCCAGACCGCGGCGAGGCTGCGCTTTAGCAGCAGATCACTGCGAGTGCTAGTGCCGTTCCAACTTGAATTGCTATATTTTTTGCTCAATGCTTCACCTCACGTCATGCTACGACCATCCGCCAAGGATTACTCGATGCAGTTGGAACGGCACTAGTTTGCATTTTGGTTGCGAAGGCTTTAAAAAAAGTCACAGTGAAAGGGAGTGAGCTTTCTTCATTCAGGTCATCCGCGACATCGGTCACGCACCACCGGGTGCCGGCCCAAGCCGGGCCTGCGTAATATTTCCTCCCGGGTCAACCGCGGCTTCAGACGCGACGTTGGAATGAAGAGATTGGCATCAATCTTGCTGGCGT
>JACPEF010000249.1 GCA_016183675.1 Betaproteobacteria bacterium | reverse complement strand
TTCTAGCTTCTTGATCGCCGCTCAACGCGCGCCTGGAACAGGATATGGCAGGGACTAAGGAAATACGGATGAAAATCCGGAGTGTGCAGAACACCCGGAAGATCACCAAGGCGATGGAGATGGTCGCTGCCTCCAAGATGCGCCGCGCGCAGGAGCGCATGCGCGCCGCGCGTCCCTACTCGGAGAAGATCCGCAACGTCGCGGCCCACATCAGCCATGCCAACCCGGAGTACCGCCACCCCTTCCTGTTGACGCGCGACACCGTGAAGCGCGTGGGGCTCGTCGTGATCACCACCGATAAGGGCTTGTGCGGCGGGCTCAACACGAACGTTTTGCGCCTGGCGCTAAACCGGATCAAGGAGTGGGAAGCCGAGGGCGAGCAGTTCGACGTGTGCTGCATCGGCAACAAGGCGCTCGGCTTCATGCAGCGGCTCGGCGCCAACCTCGTCTCCCAGGCGACCCAGCTCGGCGACCGGCCGCAGATGGAGAAGCTGATCGGCGCGATCAAGGTGATGCTCGACGGCTACAGCCAGGACCGCTTCGACCGCCTGATGCTGTTCTACACCCGCTTCATCAACACCATGAAGCAGGAGCCGGTGTGCGAGCAGCTCCTTCCGCTCGCCGGGGAGCGGCTCGGCGCGCCCGCGGGCAGCTGGGACTACCTCTACGAACCCGAAGCCAAGGCGGTGCTCGACCACGTGCTCGTCCGCTACATTGAGGCGATCATCTACCAGGCGGTGGCGGAGAACATGGCCTCGGAGCAATCGGCGCGCATGGTGGCCATGAAAGCCGCTTCGGACAACGCCGAGACCGTGATCGACGAGCTGACGCTTATTTACAACAAGAACCGCCAGGCGGCGATCACCAAGGAAATCGCGGAAATCGTCGGCGGCGCCGCTGCGGTTTAAGGCAAATTAACCACAGAGACACAGAGGACACGGAGAACATCGGATGAAAAATGTTTTTCTCTGTGCTCTCTGTGCCTCTGTGGTGAAAATGTTCGGGTTTTGAGGAACTAATATGGCACAGGCACAAGCTCAGGGCACGATAGTCCAGTGCATCGGCGCGGTGATCGACATCGAGTTCCCGCGCGAGCAGCTGCCGCGCATCTACGACGCGCTGGTACTCGAGGACACCGGCAGCGCGCTCGCGGAAAAAGGGCTTACCTTCGAGGTGGAGCAGCAGCTCGGGGACGGCGTGGTGCGCTGCATCGCGCTCGGCTCTTCCGACGGCCTGCGGCGCGGGATGAAAGTCGGCAACACGGGCGCGCCGATCTCGGTGCCGGTCGGTCAAGGCACGCTCGGCCGGATCATGGACGTGCTGGGGCGACCGATCGACGAAATGGGGCCGATCGAGACCGACGAGCGGCGCGTCATCCACCAGCCGGCGCCCGCGTTCGACGAGCTCTCGCCCTCCGTGGAACTGCTCGAGACGGGCATCAAGGTGATTGACCTCATCTGCCCGTTTGCGAAGGGCGGCAAGATTGGCCTGTTCGGCGGCGCCGGCGTCGGCAAGACCGTCATATTGATGGAGCTGATCAACAACATCGCGAAGCAACATAGTGGCCTGTCGGTGTTTGCTGGCGTAGGCGAGCGCACCCGCGAGGGCAACGACTTCTACCACGAGATGAAGGAGTCGAAGGTGCTCGACAACGTGGCGATGGTTTTTGGCCAGATGAACGAGCCGCCGGGCAACCGCCTGCGCGTGGGGCTGACTGGGATCACGATGGCGGAGTGTTTCCGCGACGAGGGGCGCGACATCCTGCTGTTCATTGACAACATCTATCGCTTCACGCTGGCCGGGGTCGAGGTGTCGGCGTTGCTCGGGCGGATGCCTTCCGCCGTGGGCTACCAGCCGACGCTTGCCGACGAGATGGGCCGGCTACAGGAGCGCATCACATCGACCAAGGTCGGTTCGATTACCTCGATCCAGGCGGTGTTCGTGCCGGCGGACGACCTGACCGACCCAAGCCCCGCGACCACCTTCGGCCACCTCGATGCCACGGTGGTGCTGTCGCGTGACATCGCATCGCTCGGCATCTACCCTGCGGTCGATCCGCTCGACTCGACCTCCCGCCAGGTGGATCCCAATGTGATCGGCGAGGAACATTACACGACAACGCGCGCGGTGCAGGCGACGCTGCAGCGCTACAAGGAGCTGCGCGACATCATCGCGATCCTCGGCATGGACGAGCTTTCGCCCGAGGACAAGCTCGCCGTGGCGCGGGCGCGCAAGATCCAGCGCTTCCTGTCCCAACCGTTCACGGTGGCGCAGAACTTCACCGGCACGCCGGGCAAATACGTAACGCTCAAGGACACGATCAAGGGCTTCAAGATGATCGTGAACGGCGAGTGCGACGGACTCCCCGAGCAGGCCTTCTACATGGTCGGGCCGATCGAGGAGGCGTTCGAGAAAGCGAAATCACTTCAGTAAATGGGAAATAGGGAATAGGAAATGGTGAACCGTAAAGCGGGCTGGGGGGTTCCTATTTCCCATTCCCCATTCCCCATTTCCCGGGTTTCGTAATGGCGAAGACGATCCACATCGATGTCGTGAGCGCCGAGGAGGCGATCTACTCGGGCGAGGCGGAGTTCGTCGTGCTGCCCGGCGAGGTGGGCGAGCTCGGCATCTACCCCCAGCACACCCCGCTCATCACCCGTATCAAGCCCGGTGCCGTGCGCATCCAGCCGGCGGCCGGCGGCGAAGAGCAGCTCATATTCGTCGCGGGCGGCATACTGGAGGTGCAGCCCAAGGTGATCACGGTGCTGGCCGACACCGCGATCCGCGGCCAGGATCTCGACGAAGCGAAGGCGCTGGAAGCGCAGAAGCGCGCGGAGGAAGCGCGCCGCAGCGCGCGCGACAAGCAGGAAGTGGCGGCGGTCGAAGCCGAGCTCGCGACGCTCGCCGCGCAGCTCGCGGCGATCCGGAAGCTGCGGGGCAGGAAATGAGAAATCCGATAAGCCGGGACGCCTGACGGCGCCGGTTTATCTCCGCGATTTCGACCGGACGCAGCACCGGTCCACTCCCGGTGGAGCAAAATAGAGGGCGGCGCAGGCTGCCTTTTTCGTTTATGGTGAACGCGATCCCGGACAGCATCGACCTGCTGGTGGTCGGCGGCGGCATCAACGGCGTCGGCATCGCGCGCGACGCGGCGGGACGGGGCTTGAAGGTGCTGCTCGTCGAGAAGGACGACCTCGGCGCGCATACGAGTTCTTCCAGCAGCAAGCTGATCCACGGCGGGCTGCGCTACCTCGAGCACTACGAGTTCCGGCTGGTGGCCGAAGCGCTCGCTGAGCGCGAAGTGCTGCTCAGGATCGCGCGGCATCTGGTGTGGCCGGTGCGCTTCGTCATGCCGCACGTTCCCGGGTTGCGGCCGCGCTGGATGATCCGCGCGGGCCTGTTCCTCTACGACCACCTCGCGCGGCGCGCGAGCCTGCCCGGCTCGCACGCCGTGCGCCTCGACGCGCCGCCCTACAACGCCGGGTTGAAGCCCCAGTTCAGGCACGGCTTCATCTATTCCGATTGCCGCGTGGACGACGCGCGGCTGGTCGTCATCAACGCGATGGACGCGCGCCGGCGCGGCGCCGAGATCCTGACCTGCACCGAATGTCTGGCCGCGCGGCGCGAAAGGGGTTTCTGGCGCGCGACTCTCTCCGCAGGCCGCGAGGCCCGCGCCCGGGCGATCGTGAACGCGGCTGGACCGTGGGTGAAGCGCGTGTTGAACGAGCGCCTCGGCCAGCCCAGCCGCGACGGTGTCAAGCTCGTCAAGGGCAGTCACATCGTCCTGCCGCAGCTCTACCCGGGCGATCACGCATTCATCCTGCAGAACGACGACCGGCGCGTCGTGTTCATGATCCCCTATGGCGAGCGGCACACGCTCGTCGGCACCACCGACGTCCCGCTCGAAGGCGATCCGGGCGAGGCGCAGGCGAGCGAGGCCGAGGCCGCGTACCTGTGTCGCGCCGTAGGGCGCTACCTCGCGAAGCCGGTCGAGCCCACGCAGGTCGCCTGGCGCTATGCCGGCGTGCGGCCGCTCTACGACGACGGCACAAGCGACCCATCGGAGATCACGCGCGACTACACTTTGCGCGTCGATGACGCCTCCGGGGCGGTCCCGGTGTTGTCGGTCTACGGTGGCAAGGTCACGACCTACCGGCGCCTTGCGGAGCACGCCATGCGCCGGCTCGCGCCGTATTTCCCGGGGCTGAAGGGGGACTGGACTGCGGTCGGGCCGCTGCTGGGCAGTGATTTCGGGGGCGCGAGCCGTGAGCAGGCACGCGATGAGTTCTTCGCGCGCTATCACGGTCTGCCGCAGGAGATGCTGCGCAATCTGTTCCGGCGGCACGGCATGCTCGCCTACGAGGTGCTCGGCGACGCGCGCACGGTCACGGATCTCGGCGCGAACTTCGGCGCTGAACTCTACGCCCGTGAAGTTGACTACCTGGTAGCGCGCGAATGGGCGCGGAGCGCGGAGGACGTGCTGTGGCGCCGCACCAAGGCCGGATTGCAGCTTGCCCCCGAGCAGCGCGAGGCGGTCGCGCGCTACCTCGCGCAGCGTGTAAGTTGATGTTCGTGCGATAATTTCGCCATGCCCCAAGTCAACGTAGTGATTCTCGCCGCGGGCGAGGGCAAGCGTATGCGCTCGGAGCTGCCCAAGGTGCTGCACCCACTCGCCGGCCGGCCGCTGATCGCGCATGTGATCGCGGCCGCGCGCGCGTTGCGACCGCGCAGGATCTGCGTGGTCTACGGCCACGGCGGCGAACAGGTGCCGCGGGCGGTCAAGGCACCCGATCTGGTATTCGTCCGGCAACGGCCCCAGCTCGGCACCGGGCACGCGCTGGCGCAGGCGCTGCCGCACCTCGGAGCCTCGGGGCTGACCCTGGTCCTCTACGGCGACGTGCCCTTGGTCGAGCTCGCGACGCTAAAGGCGATGGTCGCAGGCGGAAGCGAGCGGCTAACCGTGCTCACTGCCGAGCTCGACGACCCCACCGGTTACGGGCGCGTCGTGCGCAATCGGCGCGGCGCGATGACCGCGATCGTCGAGGAGAAGGACGCGAACCCCGCGCAGCGCCGCATCCGTGAGATCCATAGCGGCATCATGGCGTTGCCCACCGCGCGGCTCGAAGGCTGGCTTGCGCGGCTCACGAACCGCAACGCGCAGCGCGAGTACTACCTGACCGATGTCGTGCCGCTCGCGCTCACCGACCGGGTGGCAGTAGCGACGGTCGAGGCGCGCACGCCCAGGGAAGCGCTGGGCGTGAACAGCAAGGCGGAGCTCGCGCAGCTCGAGCGCAACTACCAGTGGCGGTACGCTGCGCGGCTCCTCGAGCAGGGGGTAGCGCTTGCCGACCCGATTCGCCTCGACGTGCGCGGGGAACTCGCGTGCGGCGCGGACGTGAGCATCGACGTCAACTGCGTGTTCGAAGGCAGTGTCAAACTGGCGGAGCGCGTCGAGATCGGCGCAAATTGCGTGTTGAGGGACACCGAAGTGGGACCCGGTACCCGCATCGAGCCGTTCACGCTGATCGACGAGGCGAAGATCGGCGCCAACTGCCGCATCGGCCCCTATGCGCGGATCCGGCCGGGAACGCGGCTGGCGCGGGACGTGCACATCGGCAATTTCGTGGAAGTGAAGGCGAGCGCGATCGCCGCGCGATCCAAGGCCAATCACCTCGCCTACATCGGCGACTCCACCGTCGGGCGCAACGTCAACATCGGCGCCGGCACCATAACCTGCAACTACGACGGCGCCGAGAAGCACCGCACCGTGATCGAGGACGACGTGCACATCGGCTCGGACGTCCAGCTCGTCGCTCCCGTCACCGTCGCGAAGGGCGCGACGGTCGGCGCCGGCACGACCGTCTGGAAGGACACCCCGCCCGGCGGCCTCGTGATCAACGCGAAGACCCAGGAGCACCGCCGCGGCTGGAAGCGGCCCGTCAAGAAGAAAGGGAACGGTGAACAGTGAACGGTGAACGGAAAACCCGGGCCGCTGGCACGGCGCGCCTTCGCGCCGTCACATCCGTTCACTGTTTACCGTTCACCGTTCACTGATATGTGCGGAATCGTCGGCGCCGCCTCCACGCGCAACGTCGTGGACCTGCTGATCGAGGGCATCAAGCGGCTCGAGTACCGCGGCTACGACTCGACCGGCATCGCCTTCCTGAAGGACGGGCGCCTCGAGCGGCTGCGCTCGACCGGGCGCGTGACGCAGCTCGAAGAGCTTGCGCGCGAGAAACGCGTGCAGGCGAGCACCGGACTCTCGCACACGCGCTGGGCCACCCACGGCGCGCCCACCGAAGCGAACGCGCATCCGCACTTCTCCGCGCGCGGTGGCCTCGAGATCGGCATCGTCCACAACGGGATCGTCGAGAACCACGAGCCGATCCGCGCGCGCATGAAGGCGCTGGGATACGGCTTCGCCTCCGAGACCGACACCGAAGTGATGGTGCACCACGTGCACTCGCTCGTCGCCAAGGGCGCCTCGCTCTTCGAGGCGGTCAAGAGCGCGAGCCGCGAATGGGAGGGCGCTTACGCCGTTGGGATCGTCTCGAGCCAGGAGCCGGATGTCGTGGTCGGCGCGCGCAAGGGCTCGCCGCTCCTCGTGGGTCTGGGCAAAGGCGAGAACTTCCTGGCCTCGGACGCGAGCGCGCTCCTCAGCAAAACGCGCGACGTGGTCTATCTCGAGGAGGGCGATGTCGTCGAGGTGCGCGCGGGGGGCGTCGCGATCTGCGACCGCGAAGGCCGTCGCGTCAAACGCCCGGTGACGAAAAGCAGCCTGAGCGCCGACGCGGTCGAGCGCGGACCGTACGCGCACTACATGCAGAAGGAGATCTTCGAGCAGCCGGGCGCGGTCGCCAACACGCTCGAGATGGTGGCGAACGCGCAGTCGCTGCAGCCCAACCTGTTCGGCGCGGAGGCGGAAGCGATCTTCGCGCGCACCCGGCAGGCGTTGGTGCTCGCCTGCGGCACGAGCTATCACGCCGGGCTCGTCGCACGCTACTGGCTGGAGGCGATCGCCGGCATCTCGACGAGCGTCGAGATCGCAAGCGAGTACCGCTACCGGGATTCGGTGGCGGCGCCGGGGACGCTGGTGTTGACGGTCTCGCAATCGGGCGAGACCGCCGACACGATCGCGGCGTTGAAGCACGCCCAGGCGCGCGGGCTGGAGGACTCGCTCACCATCTGCAACGTCCCGGAATCGGCCCTGATGCCGGCCTCGCGGCTGCGCTTTCTCACGCGGGCGGGGCCCGAGATCGGGGTGGCATCCACCAAGGCGTTTACGACCCAACTCGCGTCCCTGTTCGTGCTGACGCTGGTCCTCGCCAAGCTGCGCAACAGATTGTCCGGCAAGCAGGAGAAGGAGCTGATTGCGCAGCTGCGCCACCTGCCAGGTGCAATGGAGGCGGTCCTTTCGGCCGAGCCGCAGGTCCGCGAATGGGCTCAGCGCTTCGGGTCGAAGCAGCACGCGCTCTTCCTCGGCCGCGGGGTCCATTTCCCGATCGCGATGGAAGGGGCGCTCAAGCTCAAAGAAATCTCCTACGTCCACGCCGAGGCCTATGCCGCGGGAGAGCTCAAGCACGGCCCGCTGGCGCTCGTGGATGCCGACATGCCGGTCGTGACCGTGGCCCCCAACGACCAGCTGCTGGAGAAGCTCAAGTCGAACATGCAGGAAGTGCGCGCCCGCGGCGGCGAGCTCTACGTTTTCGCCGACCGGGACGCGCGCGTCGCGGAAAGCGAAGGCGTGCACGTCATGCGGCTCGTGGACCACGCCGGGCCGCTCTCGCCGATACTGCATGTCATCCCGCTCCAGCTCCTCGCCTACCACGTCGCGGTGCTGCGCGGCACGGATGTGGATAAGCCGCGGAACTTAGCCAAATCAGTGACCGTAGAGTAACGGCAAGTCGGTACTCACAGGCGACCGGCGGATTCTCCGCGGCTTATAACGAATGAATATTATCGAAGTTTATCGGCGTTCGACCCTCACCCCCGCCCCTCTCCCGAGCGGAGAGGGGAGGCTCGAGCTTGCCCTTCTCCTTGGGGAGAAGGGGAAGGGATGGGGGATGGGCGGCTAATTGTATTTACGCATCGCGGCGCGGCTTGC
>JACPEF010000250.1 GCA_016183675.1 Betaproteobacteria bacterium | reverse complement strand
CAGCGTCTCCGGCTTGTGAAACGCGAACACGGGTCGCGAGCGCGGATCCGGATCGAAGGCGTTCGTGAACCGGCTCTCAATCCCTGTGGACTGGTACGAGAACGGAAGCGGGCTGTGCCAGCGCGGAAGCCCATCGGGCAAGCCCTTCGTGTATCTCGCAGCCTGCGTTTCGACGCCGGTGAGCGTGACCCCTTGCCTCTTTGCTTCGATGACACCGGCGGCCTTGCCGTCCACGTAAAGGAGATAGTCGGCGAATCCGTGCCCCTGCTTGAGCGGAAACTCGCGGATCGCGACTCCACGTTGGGCGTGGATGTTGACCTCGCCGACGGATGCAACCCCCCAGCCCGCCGCCTTCAGCAGGCGATCGATCTGTTCTCGGGCCTGGCTTTCGTCCGGCACGGCCTCTCCTCCCCAGGTAGAAAGATGCTAGCACGAGGGGCCACGAAGCGGCCCCTGAGGGATGACGGGGTTACTCGTTGCCCCGTTCACCGATGTTGTCGGCGTCTATCGGCGTCCATCGGCGGTTCCATTGTTGTTTCTTGTTTTTTCTTGGCGTGCTTGGCGATTCCTAACTGCCGTGAGCCGTGATTCGTGAATCGTGATTCGACGCTTTCTTTTTCCTTAGTGTCCTTCGTGTCCTTTGTGGCTAAAGATTTTGGTTCTCTTGGCGTGCTTGGCGGTTCGATCGTAGTTCTTGTTATTTCCTTGGCGGTTCAGCTTTCTTTCATCCGCGTTTATCTGCGTTTATCTGCGGCTGATTTAGCCTTGCGCCGGCGGGCACGGGGCGGCCTTCAGCTCGCTGCCCGGAAACTCCTGCTGGATCGCGGCGAGCTTCGCCACCGTCGCCTCGCCCGGCTCGCGCACGACGAACGTGACCTGCTTGAGGAAGTTTTCGCGGCGCTCGGCAATGGCGGAGCGCACTCCGCGCTCGCGCAGCCCCGCGAGAAAGACCTTCGCCGCCTCGTCGGTGCGGAAGATGCCGAGCGAGATGGCGTTGCGCCACTGGGTTCCCTCCTGCACCACGACGAACTCAGTGATGCCGAGCGCCTTCAGTTCCCCGATCTTGCGATCCACGTCGGCCTTGGTCTTGAGCGGCGGCATGTAGACCCAATACCCCACGGCATCGGTCACCACGCGTTCCACCTGCCCCTGGGGCAGCTCGAGCCGCGCGACCGCCGTTTCCGCGCGCGCGACGTTGGGCCCGGCGAAAATTCCCCACTCCAGGCACGCAGCCGGCGCCGCGGAGGCGGTCTTCGGCGGCGCCGGAGGAATGGCCTTCCCCGGCGGGCCCGGCTTCTCGGGCGACGGCCCGCCCGCCGCTTTCATCAGCCTGATCTTCTCCGGGCTGATCTGCAGCAATGGAATCTGGTTGTCCACGCCGCCCTCGCGCACCACGTGCGCGTAGGCGAAGAACATCAGGTTCGCCAGCACCAGCAGCAGGAACACGGCTCTCATACCAACGCGTGAGTGGTGAGTGGTGAGTGGTGAGTGGTGAGTGGAGGTATGGGTAGTTGCCCTGTTCACTTCCTTACCCTTCCCTTAAAGGAATCGTGAGCAATGCGAACGATTCCTTCGAGCACAAGATTATCCACCACCTCGATGCGCCCGTTAAGCTGCGGCGCGATGGGCGGCGCCGCGCCGCCGGACAGCACCGTGAGCGGCGCCGCCTGCCCTGCCTCCCGCATGAACCGCTGCATGCGCTCGATCGCGCCGGCGAGCGCGTTGAGAGCGCCGCTCGCGATGGCGTCCGCGGTGCGCGCGGGGAAGAACGCGAACCTGCCCCGCTGCGGCCTGAGCGCGGCGGTGTTGCGCGCCAGCGCCTGGCGCATGAGATCGGCCCCCGCCACGATCATCCCGCCGAGGAACACCCCGTCCGTGGTGAGGGCGTCCACCGTCATGGTCGTGCCGGCGTTCACCACCACGCATGGGCCCCGGTGCAGGTGCCATGCTCCGATCAGCGCCGCCCAGCGGTCGGCGCCGAGCTGCGCGGGATCGTCGTAGGAGCTGCGCACACCGCACTGGCTCGCGGCGCTGCGCACGAAGCGCACGCGGCGCTTCAGCGGGCGCCCTGCGGCGGCGAGAGACCGCGCGACGCGGCTGCCCGCCACGTTGGTCACGATCACCACGTCGGGCGGCGGGAGCCTTGCCCATTCGCGCGCGAGCCGCGCCACTTGGGCCGTCGCGACCCAGCCCTGCACCCTCCAGCCCTCGCCGTCGTGCAGGCCCCACTTGATCCGGCTGTTGCCGGCGTCAACCGCCAGGATTCTCATTAAAAAACCACCTCGAATCCGTGACGAAGTGACGAAGTGACGAAGTGACGGCACTTCCGAAGGATCAGGGAAAACCGGTTTCTCGTCACCACGTCACCCCGTCGCTGCGTCACCGGTTTTGCAGGGCGCAGGCTGATCTCGCCGCTGTGATAGCGCTTCGTTCCCGAGCGCGTCTCGAGCACGAAGGCGCCGTCCTCCCCCACACCGTGCGCCCGCCCGCGCTGGCTCGCGCCGCCCGGCAGCAGCAGCGTCACTTGCCGGCCCTGATGCGCGTGATAACGCTGCCACTCGGCGCGCAGCGGCGCGAAGCCCTTGCGCGCGAACGCTTCGAGCACGGCGTTGAGCTCATTCAGCAGCCGAGCGAGCAGCCGATTGCGGTCGGGCGCGGCCCCGCACGCCGTCTCGAGATCGGTCGCCGCCTCGCCGATGCGGCTGCGCGTCGCCGCTGACAGGCGGATGTTCAAGCCGATGCCGATCACCGCCGCGGTCGGCCCCAGCGCGTCGCCCTGCAACTCGGTCAGGATGCCCGCGAGCTTGCGGCTGCGCCACAGCACGTCGTTCGGCCACTTGAGGGCGACCCCGCGCGCGCCGATCGCCTCCAGCGCGCGCGCGAGCGCCACCCCCACCGCGAGGGAGAGGCCCGAGAGCGCGCCCGCACCTTGCGCGAAGCGCCACAGCAGCGAAAACGTGAGCGCGCCGCCGACGCCGGCGTGCCACGCGCGCCCGAACCGGCCGCGGCCGGCCGCCTGCCATTCCGCCGCGATGACAGTGCCCCCGGGTGCGGCGGCAGCGCGCTCGAGCAGCAGCGTGTTGGTCGAATCGACGGCCGCGCGGACGTCGAGCGTGAAGCGCTCGGCCAGCTCGCCCAGGTGGCGCCCGATCTCGGCGGGCTCGAGCAGCGAGACCGGCTGCGGCAAGCGATAGCCGCGCCCGTGCACCTTGTAGACCTCGAGTTCCATCGCCTCGAGCTCGCGGACCGCGTGCCACACGCTGCCGCGCGAAACGTCGAGCGCGCGCGCGAGCACCTCGCCCGAATGGAACTCGCCGTCCGCGAGGAGCTTCAGCACGTTCGAGGTCAAGGCTTTCATGCGGCGGGTATAGAATAGCCCATAGTCCTAACGGGAGGAGCAAGCCGCCTGCGGCGGCGTATTTTTCCGCATGCTCGAGGCGGTTGACCTCCAATGCGTGCGCGGCGAGCGCGCGCTGTTCAGCGGCCTCGGTTTCCGGCTCCGCGGCGGCGAGCTGCTGCGGATCGCCGGCGCCAACGGCAGCGGCAAGACGAGCCTGCTGCGCATTGTGTGCGGGCTTCTCGCCCCCACCCTGGGGGAAATTCGCTGGCGCGGCGAGGACATCCACGGTCTGCGCGAGGAATTCTGGAGCCAGCTCGTCTACATCGGTCATTCCAACGCCATCAAGGACGATCTCACCGCCGCCGAGAACCTGAAGATCACGTGCACGCTAGCCGGTTCGAGCGCGAGCGGCGAGTGGATCGGCGCGGCGTTGCGCCGGCTCGGGCTCGCCGGGTGCGAGAGCCTTCCCACGCGGGTGCTGTCGCAGGGACAGCGGCGGCGCGTGGCGCTGGCGCGGCTCGCGCTCGCCGAGGCCGTGCCGCTGTGGATCCTGGACGAGCCGTTCACGGCGCTCGATGCCGCCGCCGTGGAATGCGTGCAGGAGCTCGTCGCGCAGCATCTCGCGCGCGGCGCCGCGGTGGTATATGCCACGCACTACGAGGCGCAGATCGCATCCGCCGTATCGCTACGCATCGACCTCGGCGCTCCAGCGGGATGAAGGATAGGGATGAGGAGCTGTTCCAGGTTCAAGGTTCCAGGTTCAAGGTTCGTGGTGCAATATCGAACTTTGAACATTGAACTTTGAACATTGAACACGACTTCCGTCACTCGTCACTCGTCACGGATTTAGGGATGCTGGCGACGCTGCGCTGCGTGATCCACCGTGACCTGCTGCTCGCGATGCGGCAGCGCTCCGACGTGCTCACCGTGCTGCTGTTCTTCGTGATCGTGGTGAGCCTGTTTCCGCTCGGCGTGGGGCCGGAACCAGGCCTGCTCCGCACGATCGCGCCCGGCGTGATCTGGGTCGCCGCCCTGCTCGCCTCGATGCTCGCATTGAACCGGGTGTTTGCTGCCGACCATGCCGACGGAACGCTGGAACAAATGCTGCTCAGCGCGACCCCTTTGGGTTTGGTCGTGGCAGCCAAGGTCGCCGCCCACTGGCTGGTCTCCGGTCTGCCGCTCGTCCTGCTGGCCCCGGTTTTGGCGCTACAATTTGATCTGCCTCAAGCGTATTTCGGCGTACTGGTGCTATCTTTGCTGCTCGGGACGCCCGTCCTGAGCCTGATCGGGGCAATCGGGGCGGCGCTCACGCTCGGCCTGCGGGGCGGCGGGGCGCTGCTGGCGCTGCTGGTATTGCCGCTTTATGTCCCGGTGCTCATCATCGGAGCGGGTGCGGTGGAAGCCATGGCCTCAGGCGTGGGCGCCCAGGCTCACCTCCTGCTGCTGGCGGCGTTCCTCGTGGTCGCCGCGGCATTTGCCCCCTGGGTGGCCGCGGTAGCGTTGCGCATCTCGCTCGAATAGGACGTCCTTTGCAGCTCATCGCGAAGGTAATTTGCCTGCGCCTTTCGCGGTCACGGACCGGGGTCCGGTGGGAACGACGCATGCGCGGGGCGGAAACGATATGAACGGCAACATCAACTGGTTCAAGTATTCCTCGCCGCAGACGTTCTATCCGCTGGCGGGCACGCTGGCGCGCTGGTTCGGCGCAGCCGCGGTCGCGCTGTGCGTGGCGGGCCTTTACGTCGGGTTCTTCGTCGCCCCCACCGATCACCAGCAGGGCGAGGCCT
>JACPEF010000057.1 GCA_016183675.1 Betaproteobacteria bacterium | reverse complement strand
CAGTTCCGCGATCGCCCGCGGATCGGAGTGAAATGCGCGGTTGCCGATGACGCTGCTCGCGCCGTGATCCACGTCGAGCACCGGCGCGAGGCTGAGGTCCACCCCGTGGGCGCGCAATTCCGCCGCCAGGACGAATCCGACCTCATGCGCGAGCTGCCGGGCGTGCTGGGGGTTGGCGTCCCACGCCTGTCCCAGTTCGCGCATCGGGGGAATGACCGTGAAGCCGTCGCGAAAGCGCTGTACCCGTCCGCCTTCGTGGTCGACGGCAATGATGAGCGGCGGGCTGCGGAGGGCGTGGATCGCCCCCGTGAGCCGGCCCAGCTGCTCGGGGCCGGCGTAATTGCGCGAGAACAGGATGACCCCACCCGTAAGCGGATGCATCAGCCGCTTGCGGTCCTCGGCGTTGAGCTCGATGCCCGCGACGTCGAGCATCACCGGGCCGAGCGCAATGGTCTTCGCGGTCATTCAGCTTCCAGCACGACGCAGGCGCACGCGAGCGCCGCCTCGTCGCTGATCGTCAGATGATGGCTCACGATGCCCCGGCTTTTCACCAGCTCTTCGAGCCTGGGATGGAATTCGAACCCGGGTTTGCCCACGCGGTTCTGCACCACGCTGATGCACTGGAGGGTCACGGGATAGCGAAAGCCCGTGCCCATCGCCTTGGAAAAGGCCTCCTTCGCCGCGAACCGGTTGGCGAGAAACAGCACCGGCCGCGCCGTCTTGAGATAGGCCGGCCACTTGTCTATGCCGATGCCGTAGATCATTTCGCCGAATCCATGAGCGTCTTCATCTCGCGCACCGCCTGCGCCATGCCGACGAACACCGCGCGCGCCACGATGGCGTGCCCGATGTTGAGCTCGCGAAGCTGCGCGATGGCGGCGATCGGGCGGACATTTTCGTAATTGAGCCCGTGGCCCGCGTTGACGTGAAGGCCTTTGCCCGCGGCGTAGGCTGCGCCCGCGCGGATACCGTCCAGCTCCCGCGCCGCCTCCCCCGCCTCGTGCGCATTGGCATATCGCCCCGTGTGGAGCTCCACCACCGGAGCCCCGGCTTCCAGCACCGCGTCGATCTGGACCTTGTCGGCGTCGATGAACAGCGAGACCTGGATGCCGGCCTGTCCCAGGTCGCGGCATGCCCGCTTCACGCGCTCGAGGTTGCCCGCGACATCGAGCCCCCCTTCCGTGGTAAGTTCCGCACGCCGCTCCGGCACCAGGCACACGTCATGCGGTTTCACGCGTCGCGCGAACACGATCATGTCCGGCGTGACCGCCGCCTCCAGGTTCATGCGCGTCTTCAACAACTTGCGCAAGGTCACGACGTCCTCGTCCTGGATGTGCCGGCGGTCCTCGCGCAGGTGCAGCGTGATATAGTCCGCGCCGGCGCTTTCCGCCGCCAGTGCCGCCTCGACCGGGCTCGGATAACGCGCGCCCCGCGCCTGTCGCAGGGTCGCGACGTGATCGATGTTGACGCCGAGCAGGGTCATAGCTCCTCGAGGTCACGCAGCAGCTGCCGCGTGTGAAGGACCTGCTGGCCGAGGTAGTGATTGATCAGCGTGCGCATCAGCGCTTTGCTTTGCTGTTGCGTCACGGCGCTCGCGAAGTTGCCGGACTGCATGTCGAGCAGTGTCTGGCCCGACAATTCTACCCCGTTTCGCGCCGCACCGGCGGCGACCGGCCCGCGCTCCACGACGTACACGTAGCGCCGGCGCGCAGCGATCGGCTCGCCGCTCTCGACGTCGCGGTCGAGCGCCACCGCGTATCCCAGCTCGCGCAGCAGGTGGATCTCGAACCGCCGCAGGACCGCCTGCTGCGGCCCTTCGCCTCCCAGGGCGGTCAGCGTGTCCTGGTATATGGTGAACAGGCGCTCATGCGGGTCGTCGCGCGGCAGCAGCTTCAGCAGCAGCTCGTTGAGATAGAACCCGCAGATGAGCGCCCGGCCCTTGAGCGCGACAGGCGCGCGATGCCACTCGGCACGAACGAGCGTGCGCAGCTCCGTCCTGCCCGTCCACGACAGCAGCAACGGCTGGAACGCGAGCAGCACGCCGCGCAGCGCTGACTTCGGCCGGCGGGCGCCACGCGCGACCAGCGCGATCCGCCCGTGGTCACGGGTGAACGTTTCCACGACCACGCTCGTTTCGCGGAATGGATAACTGTGCAAGACAAAGCCCGCTTGGGCCTCCTGGCGAAACCTGTCGATCGGAGCTACCATTGCGCCCCGATGCGATGAACGATGAACGGAAGCCTAAAGATCAACCGTGTGTGTTTCGTGTTCATCGTTCCGCGTTCTGCGTTCATCGTTCAAGAATCGTACCCCAAGCGTTTGAGTGCGGCCTGGTTATCGGCCCAGCCCCGCTTCACCCTCACCCACACCTCCAGGAACACGCGCCCCCCGAACAGCCGCTCCATATCGTGACGCGCTTGCGTGGCTACGGCCTTGAGCTTCTCCCCACGTTTCCCGATGACGATGGCCTTTTGCCCTTCCTTGTCCACGAGGACCGCCGCGTGAATGCGGCGCACCCCTCCGACCGTCTTGAACTGCTCGACGTCCACCGCGGTCGCATACGGAAGCTCGTCCCCCAGCAGCCGGAACAGCTTCTCGCGCAGCAGCTCGGCCGCGAGAAAGCGCTCGCTCACCGTCGTGATCTCATCGCCACCGTGCAGCGGGGGCCCTTCCGGCAGCAGCTTCACGATCGCATCGAGCAGCTCGCTCACCTGCGTCCCCCTGGTGGCCGAAACCGGTATCATTTCCGCAAACTCGCGTTCTCGCGCCAGCCGCCCGATGAAGGGAAGCAGCAGCCTCTTGTCCCGTACGGCGTCCACCTTGTTGATTGCGAGCACCACCGGCACGCGGTGCGGCAACAGCTTCCCCATCGCTGCGTCCCGCTCATCGTAGTTCAACGCCTCCACCACCCACACGACGGCGTCGACCTCCCGCACGCTTGCCGCGACGCTGCGGTTCATCACGCGGTTCAGCGCCAGGCAGTGCTCGGTCTGGTAGCCCGGCGTGTCGACGAATATCACCTGCGCACCGGGGCGCGTGACGATGCCCGTGATGCGCTGGCGGGTGGTCTGGGGCTTGCTCGAGGTGATGCTGAGCTTCAGGCCGACGAGGCGATTGAGAAGCGCGGACTTGCCGACGTTAGGGCGGCCAACGATTGCGACACGGCCGGCGCGGTGCGCCGGCGCCGCCTCAAGCGCGGGTCGCAAGCTCATAGGCCTGGCGCGCGGCTTCCTGCTCGGCGCCGCGCCGGCTCGCCCCCTCTCCGAGCGAGCGGATCCTCAACTCGGGGATCACGCACTCGACCTCAAACTGCTGCTCGTGCGCCTCGCCGCGCGTCGCCACCACGGCGTACTGCGGCAGCGCGATCCGGCGCGCCTGCAGGTATTCTTGCAGCAGCGTCTTGGGGTCCTTCCCGGAAGTGGCGGGATCGACGCTGTCGAGGGCGGCCCCGAACAACGCCCGCACCACCTTGCCCGCCGCCTCGAAACCGCCGTCGAGGAAAGCGGCGCCGACCACCGCCTCCAGCGCATCGGCGAGGATCGACGGGCGCCGCGCTCCTCCGCTCCGGATTTCGCCCTCGCCGAGCTGCAGCTGCTCGCCGATGGCAAACTGCTGCGCGATCGCGGCGAGCGACTGCTGGTTCACGAGGTTGGCGCGCAGCCGCGAGAGCTCACCTTCCGTGAGCCGGGGAAACTTGTGGTACAGCTCGAGCGCCACAGCGCAGTTGACCACGCTGTCGCCGAGAAACTCCAGCCGTTCGTTGTGAGCTGCGCCGTGACTGCGGTGGGTAAACGCCCGCCGCAGCAGTTCGGGGTCGTTGAAGCGATAGCCGATCCTGAGACCGAAGCCCTCGATGTCCATCACGACGCGGCGGCCGGTCCGGGCGCTCCTACCTGCCCCTCGAGCTCGGGGAGAAGTCCATGCAGGCGCTCAGATTGCCGAACAGCGGCACCCGCACCGAGTACTCGGCGCTCAGCACCATCTCGTTGCCCTCCTTGGTGATCCTGATGTCTCCCGGGCCGATCGTGCGGATGTTTTCCATCACCGCGCGCCGCACGAACGCCGATTCGACGGCCATCCTCGTGCCGCCGCGCGCCTCGGGATCGCTGGCGATCGCCTTGAACTGGCCCACGATCGCGTAGTATTCGACATAAGACGGGCCGATCTTGAACCCGAACAGCAGCCCTAAGATCACCACGATCGCCCACAGGATGAATCCCGACAAGGTCAAGCCTCTCTGCCTTCGCATGATGGATCCCTTCAATTGATCAAATCCCCGATCCGCCTGAATGCGTCAAAATTCCACCAGATCATGAATGCCTTGCCCACGATGTTGGCCTCGGGCACGAATCCCCAGTAGCGGCTGTCGCTGCTGCTGTCCCGGTTATCGCCCATCAGGAAATAATGATCCGGCGGCACGGTGCAGCTGAAGCCCGTCTCATTGTAGGCACAATTTTCCCGGAAGGGAAACATGCGCACGCCCGAAAGATGCACGGCCGGGACGTCCGGCTGCACCAGGATGGCATGATTGTGCTCGCCCAGCGCTTCGGTGAAGCGCTGAGTCGCGATGAAATTCAGTCCCGACTCGACGTAATGATACGCACCGCCCGGCGCGACCCTGATTTCCTCCCCGTTGATCCACAGCCGCTTGTTGCGGTAGAGGATCTTGTCTCCCGGCAAGCCGACTACGCGCTTGATGTAGTCGAGCGAGAGATTTTCCGGATAACGGAATACCATGACTTCCCCGCGACGCGGTTGATTGACGTCGGTGATCTTGAGATTGACGATCGGCAGCCGTATCCCGTACGTGAACTTGTTCACCAGAATGAAGTCTCCGACCAGGAGCGTCGGCAGCATCGAGCCGGAGGGGATCTTGAACGGCTCCACCAGGAACGAGCGCAGGAGGAACACCGCCAGGATCACCGGGAAGAAGCTCTTCGGGTACTCCACCCACCATGGCTCTGCCCGATCGGGTCCGCGCCGGTGCCGGAGCCAGTAATGGTCGAGCAGCCAGATCGCGCCGGTCGCGAGCAGCAGCAGGAACATGATGAGGGCGAAGTTCACTTCTCCACCTGCAGTATGGCGAGAAACGCCTCCTGCGGAATCTCGACGCTGCCCACCTGCTTCATGCGCTTCTTGCCCGCTTTCTGCTTCTCGAGCAGCTTCCTCTTGCGCGTGTTGTAGCCGCCGTAGCATTTGGCGAGCACGTTCTTGCGCAGCGCCTTCACCGTCTCGCGCGCGATGATATGCGAGCCGATCGCCGCCTGCACGGCGACGTCGAACATCTGGCGGGGGATGAGCTCGCGCATCTTCACGGCCAGCTCGCGGCCCCGGGGCTGGGCGTGGTCGCGATGCACGATCAGCGAGAGCGCGTCCAC
>JACPEF010000237.1 GCA_016183675.1 Betaproteobacteria bacterium | reverse complement strand
GGCGTGAAGCCGGCGGCGACGATCGCGAGCTGCATCACCTGCTCCTGGAAGATCGGCACCCCCAGCGTCCGCGCCAGCACCTGTCTTACCGCTTCCGAGGGGTAGGTGACGGGCTCCAGTCCCTGCCGGCGGCGCAGGTACGGGTGCACCATGCCGCCCTGGATCGGCCCCGGGCGCACGATCGCGACCTCGATCACGAGGTCGTAGAACTCGCGCGGCGCGCGCCGCGGCCGCATCGACATCTGCGCCCGCGACTCGATCTGGAACACGCCGATGGTGTCGGCGCGCCGGATCATTTCGTACACCGCCTCGTCGTCCCCGCGGGCGAGGATTCCGTGCATGGTGAGCGGCGCATTGCGATAGCGGCTGACGAGCCCGAGCGCGCGGCGGACGGCGGAGAGCATGCCCAGGCCCAGCACGTCCACCTTGAGCAGCCCCAGCGCTTCGAGATCGTCCTTGTCCCACTGGATGACACTGCGCTCGGGCATCGCCGCGTTCTCGACCGGCACGAGGTGCGAGAGCGGCCCGCGCGAGATCACGAAGCCGCCGACGTGCTGCGAGAGGTGCCGCGGAAATCCGACCAGATCGTTCGTGAGCTTGATCAGCAGCTGGATCACCGGGCTTCCCGGGTCGAAACCCGCCTGCCGCAGCCGTTCCGGCAATACACGCCTGCCGTCCCACCAGTTCATGGACCTCGCCAGTCGGTCCACCTGGGCGAGCTCGAGCCCCAACGCCTTGCCCACGTCGCGCAGCGCGCTCCTCGGCTGGTAGGTGATGACGGTGGCGGCGAGCGCGGCGCGGTCGCGGCCGTACTTGCGGTAGACGTACTGGATGACCTCCTCGCGCCGCTGGTGCTCGAAATCCACGTCGATGTCGGGCGGCTCGTTCCTTTCGCGCGAGATGAAGCGCTCGAACAGCACGTTCTGGCGCGCGGGATCGACCTCGGTGATGCTTAAGGCATAGCACACCGCGGAATTTGCCGCCGAGCCGCGGCCCTGGCACAGGATCCCCCGCGAGCGCGCGAACTGCACGATATCGTGGACGGTGAGGAAGAAATGCTCGTAGCGGAGCTCGGCGATGAGCTTAAGCTCGTGCTCGATGAGGTCGCGCACGTGCCCCGGCGCGCCTTGCGGAAAGCGCTTGAGCAGGCCCTGCCCGGTCAGGCTGCGCAGGTAACTTGCGGGCGTATGGCCCGCGGGAACGATCTCGTCGGGGTATTCATAGCGCAGGCCGTCGAGCGAAAAATCGCAGCGCCTGGCGATGCGCAGTGTTTCGGCGAGCAGTTCCGGGGGATAGAGCTGGGCGAGCCGCATCCGCATCCGCAGGTGCCGCTCGGCGTTGGGGTGAAGCGCCCGGCCGGCCTCGTGCACCGGGGTCGCGAGGCGGATCGCGGCGAGCGTGTCCTGCAGCGGCCGGCGCGAGCGCACGTGCATGTGCACGTCGCCCGCCGCAACGAGGGGCAGGCCGGAGCGCTCCCCCAGTTCGCGCAGCGCCGCGAGCCGCGCGCGGTCGTTCGGGCCGCACGTGAGTTCCGCCGCGATCCAGGCGCGTCCCGGGAAGCGCTCCGCGACAAAACGGGCGTCTTCCAGGTTGGACTGGGCTGCCGGTACGAGCAGAGCGAGACAGTCCGGGAGCCCCTCCTCAAGATCGCCGCGTTCAAGGCGGTAGCTCCCCTTGGCCGAGCGCATCCGGCCGCGGGTGATGAGCGCGCAGAGGCTTCCGTAGCCCTCGCGGTTGGTGGCGAGCAATACGAGCTTCAACCCGTCGTCGAGCCGGATTTCAGCGCCGATGATGAGCTTGAGTCCGGTTTCCTTCGCGGCGACGTGCGCGCGCACCGCGCCGGCGACGGAGCACTCATCGGTGATGGCGAGCGCGCTGTAGCCGAGCACATTAGCGCGCTCGACGAGCTCCTCCGGGTGCGATGCCCCGCGCAGGAAAGTGAAGTTGGAGAGGCAGTGCAGCTCCGCGTAGGCGGGCAGTGAAACCATAAAAACTCAATTCTTCGGCTTTCAGGAGAAGAAGCCGTGCAGGTACCAGCCGCCGTCATGGCGGCGCTCGCGGTAGACCCAGAGCACGGAATGCACCGGATTGCGGGCGATGAAGTAGTCGCGGGCGACATCGTTGCCGTCCCACCAGCCCGACTCGATGCGCTCCGGCCCCGCGAGCAGGGTGAGCGGCCCCCGGTAATGGGGCATGGCCGCGATTTCCCTCAGCGGCTGTGGCGAGGGGAGCAGCCACAGGGGCCGGGTTGGCGGCGACGTATCCTGCGCGCCGCGCCCGCGTCCCGGCTCGCAGGCACGCCACGCGTTCTCCGGCCGATAATCGGAAGCCGTATCCAGTCCCCTCACCGCATCGTCGCTCAAGCGTGCCCGCAAGCGCTCGATCAGCCGGGTGACGGCTTCGGCATGTTCGCGGGCATCCGGCAGAAATGACAGGTTGTGTGAAGGCGACGGCAGCAGCAGCTCGCTTTCCAGGGCGACCGCGGTTGCGGGCGAGGGAAGCGCAAGGCGTTCCAGGCGCTCGCGCAGGACATTGGTGAGATGCTCGGGATCGCGGGTTGCCGCGGTGAGGTTCAGCGTGAACCGCGTATCGGCGCGGTCCTCGTGGGAAAGCGCGAAGGCGAGGCGCTGCACGCCGTTGCCGGTGGCGGAGAGAAACCCGCACAGCTCGGCGAGGAGCCGGCGGGCAGCGAATAACAGCGCCTCGGCCTCATGTGCCGGCGCCGGAAGCTGCAGCGCGGCTGTGAAGTTCGCGGGTGGAACGAAATTCGGGCGCGGATCGGGGGCATGGCCGAGCGCGCGGTCGAGCGCGTCGAGCAGTCCCTGGCCCAGCCGTCGCGCCGCCCCGTCGCGCGGCAGGCGCGTGCATTCGTCGAGGGTGCGAACGCCGATGTCGTGCAGCAGGGTGTTCAATTCCGGGGACAAGCCGAGGGCATCCACCGAAAGCCGCCCGAAGCCCGGGCACAATGCGTCGTGATGCCGGATTCTCACCGGCAGGCCTGCGCGCGCGAAGAGCTGCGCGGCGAGCGGCGTGGGTGCACAGGCGAGGACAACGTCGTAGCCGAGCTCGACGATTCCCTGCTCGACCCGCGCCCACAGGCGATTCAGGCCGGTGAACAGACGGAGCGATCCCGCGATCTCGAGCAGTACTTCAGCGGGTGGCGCAATGCTCACGGTCGGGGTGAACTGCAGCGCCCACGCGGCAACGCGCGCGAGCGCTGCGCGCTCCGCTGCCGCGTCGCGCGTGATCACTCTCAGGTCGGAGGCTAGCGCGCAGGCCGCGGCAAGCGGCATGCCGGGACGCACGCCGCGGCCGTGCGCGGGGCGGTTGCAGGCGAAGACGGTCGCGTTTTGGCCGGGGGAGGAAGCGATTGCGAGCGGCCGGGACTCGCGTGCGCCGCGCGTGAACACGTCGAGCGCAAGGACGGGAAAGTGCAGGGCAAGCCACAGCATGAATGAAACCGCAGATCAACGCAGATGAACGCGGATAAGATCAACCCCGAAGCCCTTTAGCCACAGAGGACACAGAGTTCACAGAGAGTCGAGAGGGCGTGAGAGCGTGAGAGCATGAGAGTGAAGACCCGATTTCCCGATTTCGCGATCTCCCGATTTCACGACTTCTGAATCTCGAATCCCGGATCCTGGACTCTCATTCTCTGTGCTCTCTGTAGCTAATTCTTCTCTTTGTATCGGCGTCCATCGGCGTTCGACCCTCACCCCCGCCCCTCTCCCAAATTGGGAGAGGGGAGGCTCGAGCTTCCCCTTCTCCTTAGGGAGAAGGGGAAGGGATGAGGGATG
>JACPEF010000255.1 GCA_016183675.1 Betaproteobacteria bacterium | reverse complement strand
TGCTCGAACGCTACGGCGAGGAGGCCAAAATCCTCGCCGGCGGGCAGAGCCTGATCGCGACGCTCAACATGCGGCTCGCGGCGCCCCGCGTGCTGATCGATATCAACGACATCCCCGCTCTGGCGGGGATCACCGTCGCGGGGGAAACGGTGCGCATCGGCGCGCTCACGCGCCACCGCGCGCTCGAGCGTTCGTCGGAAGTCGCGCGCCATGTGCCATTGATCAGCAAAGCCATGCCGCACGTCGCGCATGCCGCGATCCGCAACCGCGGCACCTTCGGCGGCAGCATCGCGTTTGCCGATCCGGCGGCGGAGCTTCCTGCCTGCAGCGTCGCACTGGACGCAAGATTCGTGATCGCGGGCAAGCAGGAAGAGCGGCGGGTGGCGGCGCGAGACTTCTTCAAGGGTCTTTACGAGACCGATTTGCGGCCCGGCGAGGTGCTGGTGGCGGGCGAGTTCACCGCGATCAAACCGGGCTGCCGCTCCGCGTTCCAGGAGCTGGCGCGCCGTCATGGCGACTACGCCCTGGTGGGGCTTGCCGCGCAAGCCAGATGTGAGCGCGGATCGTTGAGCGACGTCGCGCTTGCTTTCTTCGGAGTGGGCGAGGCGCCGGTCCTGGCCCGGCACGCGGCCGCGGCCATCGAAGGCGCCGCGCTCTCGGCGCAAAGCGTGGCCGCGGCGCAGGCTTCATTGGAACGGGACCTCGCCCTGCAGGACGACATCCATCACAGCGCGGCGGCGAAGTTGCATCTTGCGCGCGTGCTGCTGGGGCGGGTCTTGAACCAGCTGGTGCAGGATGAACATGAACCAACCCGGCGAATTCATTGATGTTTCAGTCACGGTGAACGGCGTGCCGGTCGTGCGCCGCGTGCCGGCGCGCCAGCACCTCACGGACTTTCTCCGGGAAACGCTGGGCTTGACGGGATCGCATCTCGGCTGCGAGCACGGCGTGTGCGGCGCGTGCACGGTGAGAGTGAACGGGGAGATCGTGCGCGGCTGCCTCATGCTCGCGGTGCAAGCGGACGGCGCGACGGTGGAGACGATCGAGGGCGTGTCGGAGAGCGGAGAGATCGCCGGGCTCCAGCGTGAGTTCTACGAGCGCAACGCCTTGCAGTGCGGCTTCTGCACGCCCGGCGTGCTGCTCACGGCCGCCGAGCTCGTGGCGCGCAACCCGCACGCGACGCGCGAAGAGGTCCGGGCCCACGTTTCGGGCAATTATTGCCGCTGCACCGGCTACCAGGCCATCGTGGATGCGGTGGAGGCGGCGTGCCGCGCCCGGCGCGCGGGGGTCGCGACGTGAAGCTCGTGAACGGCGCGCCGCTTACGAGCGGCGCCACCAGCTATATCGGGGCGCCGCTGCCGCGCGTGGGCGCGAAGCGACTGCTCGCGGGGCGCGGCCAGTACGTGGACGACGTCAAGCTCCCGCGCATGTTGCACGCCGCGTTTGTGCGCAGTCCCTACGCGCATGCCCGGATCTTGCGCATCGACGCCGCGCCCGCGGCGAAGTCCGCTGGCGCCGTGCGCGTCATCACCGGCGCCGACGTCGCACAAATGTGCCGTCCGTACATCGGGGTGCTCGCGCACGTCAAAGGCATGCACTCGGCGCCGCAGTATCCGCTCGCGGTTGAGCGCGCGTGCTGGCAGGGCGAGCCGGTGGCGGCGGTGATCGCGGAGACGCGGGCTCAGGCGGAGGACGCCGTGCAGCTCGTGGCGGTCGAGTGGGAGGAGCTGCCGGCGGTGACCGATCCGGAGGCCGCGCTCGATCCGGCGACGCCGCTGATACACCCGGACCTCGGGAGCAACCAGTGCTTCGAGCGGCTCGTGGATTCGGGCGGCGTGGACGAAGCGTTTGCGCGCGCTGACAAGGTCGTGGAAGCGGCGTTTGAAACCACCCGCCACACCGCCGCCACGCTCGAGCCGCGCTCCATCCTCGCCGATTTCAACCCCGCCGAGCGGCAGCTCACCGTCTGGCACTCCACGCAGGTGCCGTACATGATGCAGTGGATACTGGCGCGGCATTTCGGGCTGCCCGAGCCGCAGGTGCGCGTGATCGCCCCCGACGTCGGCGGCGGCTTCGGTTTGAAGATCCACGTCTTCGGCGACGAGATGGCGACAGCGGCCGCCGCCATGCTGCTCGGACGCCCGGTGAAGTTCGTCGCCGACCGGCTCGAATCCTTCGTGTCCGATTCCCACGCTCGCGGCCACCGCGTGAAAGCGCGCATGGCGGTGTCCAGCTCCGGAGACATCCTCGCCATCGAAGCGGACGATCTTTACGGGGTTGGACCTTATTCCATTTATCCCCGCGGCAGCGCCAACGAGGGCATACAGGTCGCGAACCTGGTCGGTGCCCCGTACCAGCAGCGTGTTTACCGCGCGCGCAGCCGCGCGGTGTTCCAGAACAAGCCGATGTACGGGCAATACCGCGCGGTGGGCCACCCTATCGCGTGCCTCACCGGCGAGGGCCTGGTTGATCTTGCCGCCGATGCGCTGGGCGTGGACCCCGCCGAGTTCCGCTGCCGCAATTACATTGGCTCCGGCGCCTACCCTTATCAGCTCGTGAGCGGCCCGACGTTCGAGCGGCTCTCGCAGCACGAAGCGCTGGAGAAGCTGCTCGGCATGATGAACTACGAGGCGTTGCGCGCCGAGCGGGCCGGGTTGAGAAAGCGCGGTGTCTATCGCGGCATCGGGCTCGCGAGTTTCGTCGAGAACTCCAACCCTTCTTCGGCGACTTACGGCCAGGGCGGCGTTTCGATCGCATCGCAGGATGCCTGCACCATCAAGCTCACCGCGACGGGCGGCGTTACCGTCGCCGCGAGCACCAACGAAATCGGCCAGGGCGCGTCTGCCGTGGTCGCGCAGATCGCCGCCACCCTGGTCGGCGTCCCGATCGAGCGCGTGAAAGTGGTGCTCGGAGACACCGAGGCGACGCCGTACGGCGGCGGCAACTGGGGCTCGCGCGGCACCGGCATCGGGGGTGAAGCCGTGTTCCAGGCGGGCAAGGCGCTGCGCGCGAATATCCTCAACCTTGTCGCGCGACTGACCGAAACCGAAGCCTCGCTGCTCGACATTCGCGAGGGCAGCGTAGTGGATGCCGCGACCGGCATGCAGCGCATGACGCTTGAAGAAGTCGCGCGCATGGCGTACTTCCAGACCGAGCGGGTGCCGAATGAATTCCAGCCCGAGCTCACGGTCACCCGCAGCTACGCGCAGAAAACCTACACGGGTGTTTACACCAACGGCATCCAGGCGAGCTATCTCGAGGTGGACGTGGACACCGGCTTCACCAAGCCCCTCAAGCATTGGGTGGTGGACGATTGCGGGACCATCGTCAATCCGCTGCTCGTGGACGAGCAGATCCGCGGCGCAGTGTTGCAGGGGATCGGTGCCGCGCTA